>CAZCFM010000114.1:0-11717 GCA_964497855.1 uncultured Verrucomicrobiota bacterium
GACGCAGCAGGGCAACGGTCGCAAACGCCGATCCCATGATCGACATCAGCACGATCGAGCCCGGCTCGGGGATGACGGAGAAGGTGGCGGTTGGGTTTGTTCCGTCTACAAAACCATAAATATTCCCGGCGGTGTTGAATCCGTTGGTAAAGGACTCAGTGTAGACTTGAAGGGTGTAGTTTCCATTCGACAGACCTGTCAAAATATTCGCTGCACCGTTTGTCACTTGCCAAGTTTTGTTGTTTCCTGATGTGTTCGTAGGTGTGTTCGTTACAATTTGAGTATATGATCCGCCCGGTGATAAAGTGGGGTAAACTTTCCAATAGAGGTTTGCATGAGTGACATTCGAGCCACTATCATTGAACGTTTTGTACTCAAACCCTTTGATTACAAGGGTATCACTTTGATTGAGTGTTCCAAAATTTAGAAACTGGGGGTTTACCCCGTCGGCCACCAAATTGTGTCCTGAGGCGGCACCCGTGCCGGGAGTGGTTCCAGTTAGAACCTGATTGAACACATTGCTCCCGCTATTGAGGCTTGTAATCACATACAAGTTATCAAAAAAACCAGTAGCCGCAAACGCAGATCCGGCCAAACCAATGCCGGCGAGCAACAGACCACAACGGACGAGGGACTTCGAGTTCATACGGGTTCTCCAGGGGGGGTAATGGGTTTTGTGGGCTCAAAACAATTCAATCGTTTTAATAATGTACACCCGCCGGGCGTTTTTCGGCAATCTTTTTTTACAAGGAAAGGGTAGTATTCGTTGCATCCTGTTTATTTTCAACTGAATAATTTTTTGGTTTTTGTTGAACAGGTTCCGGAAATTCAGGGAGTATTGGGGTCGACCGCACACGGGAAGCAACATAGCACCAGCAATATAAAATCTATCGGCAGGACGTGTACTGGCAGGGCGGGGGCTTGGTCTTAGAGGCGGCGGGCCCAGGCGCTGATGTCGCGCAGGCGCTGCAGGTCTTCGGCGCGGAGGTCTTCAGCGCGGAAACGCCAGGACCAGTTGCCTTCCATGCGGCCGGGGACGTTCATGCGGGCGGCGGTGCCAAGTCCCATGATGTCCTGCAGCGGAACCACGACGGTGTGCGGGGGGAGACGGTGGGCCAGGGCGATGAGATCCCAATGAATCTGGCTGCCGTCGGTGTGCACCAGGGAGAGGACTTTGGCGCGCTCGTCGGCGATTTGCTCTTCGGTTTCGGTGTTGTTGATGCCGGGTTGGCGGTGGAACCAGCCGACGCTCGTGTCGTTGTCGTGCGTGCCGGTGTACACAACGCAATTTTCAGGGAAGCCCTCGGGCTTCATGTGGGGCTTGAGGTCGTCGGCAAAGGAAAATTGCAGGATGCGCATGCCGGGCAGTTCAAAGGCGTCGCGCAGGGCATCGACTTCGGGGGTGATGACGCCGAGGTCTTCGGCGATGACGGGGACATCGCCCAGACTCTGGCGCAGGGCCTGGAAGAAATCGCGGCCGGGGCCTTTGACCCAGCGTCCGCGGATGGCGGTGGGTTCGCCGGCGGGGATTTCCCAGAAGGCTTCAAAGCCGCGGAAGTGATCGATGCGGACGACATCGACCATGTGCAGCATGTGGCGCATGCGTTTTATCCACCAGGCGTAGCCGGTTTCGCGGTGGAAATCCCAGCGGTAGAGGGGGTTTCCCCAGAGTTGGCCGGTGGCGCTGAAGTAGTCGGGCGGCACGCCGGCGACGACGGTGGGCATGCCCTTTTCGTCGAGGTAAAACATTTCCGGATGGGCCCAGACATCGGAGGAGTCGTGGGCGACAAAAATAGGGATGTCGCCGATCAGGTGAATGCCGGCGGTGCGGGCCTCCTGGTGCAGGCGCTGCCACTGGGCGTCGAATAGATATTGGCGGACTTTGGCCTGGCGAATGAGGGAGGCGTTTTCGCGGGCGAAGCGTTTCAGCGCGGCGGGGTCGCGGCGGGCGTATTCGGCGGACCATTCGGTCCAGGGGCGCAAGTTGTGCTGCTCTTTGAGCACGACGAACACGGCGTAATCCTCCAGCCACTCGGCTTGTTCGCGGCAAAAGTGTTCGAAACCGACTTTGTGGGCCTCGGAGGCGCGGCGGGAGAAGAGGCGGCAGACGTTGTCGAGCACGGCGCGGCGGGCGATGAGCACGGGACCGTAGTCCACGCGGTCGTCGGGAAAAGCGGGGAAATCGGCGAGTTCGGCGGGTTTGAGGAGTCCGTCGGCGAGCAGATCGTCGAAGGAGATCAGCATCGCATTGGCGGCGAAAGTGGAGAGGCACTGGTAGGGCGAGTCGCCGTAGCCGGTTGGACCGAGGGGCAGCACCTGCCAGTAGCTTTGGCCGGCGGCGCGGAGTGTATGGACGAATTCGCGGGCGGCGGGACCGATTTCGCCCATGCCATAGGGGCCGGGAAGGGCGGTCGGGTGGAGAAGGACACCGGCTTTGCGGGGGAAGTGCATCGTTTCACATCCTCAGAGAGGGGTTTAAAAGGGACAAATTCATTTGTAGAACGTTTGACCTACACAAAAGCAGCGACCGCTGCAAGCGGGAAATCGCAAGGGTTTTTTGCTGCTTCCGGCGAAATATCCCTTTCTCCCCTTGACAGCTTTCGGCATCTCGGTGTAGCTTATTAGAACGTTTGAATTTTTCCGGAGACTTTCCCATGTTTACGAATCAACCCTCGCAATCCCCTTTTCGTTTGTTTCTCCTGTCGCTGCTGCTGACGCTGCCCGCTCTGTCCTGGGGGCAGTTGGGCAATGTGTGGCACATTCCCGGCAACACGGAAAACGGGATCCCGGCCACGATGCGCGATACCCTGAATCCCGGGCCAAACGTGGGCATCACGCTGTACCAAGGGAGCTGGAAAGGGTATGGGGCAAACCAGACCGGCGGCACGCTGCACTACCGGATCAATGGCGGAAGCTGGCAAACGGCGGCGATCGGATACCATTCGGACGTCAACTCTGGAACCGTGAGCCACAACCAATTCTGGAAGGCGCAAATAACGACCCCGGCGGACACCGGAGCGCTCGTCGAATATTATTTTGCCCCAACTTTTTCCAACCGCACGAGCCCCACCTACCTCTTCGGAAACAACGCCGTGTCCGCAACCCAGGCGGACGCCATCGCCACCCCCACCGCGTTCACCGTGGCTTTCCCCGCGCCCGTGCTGACGGTGAACGGACAGCCCTCCGACTACACGAAAAGCAACTACTATATCAACGAGCGTGAGGATACCGTTTTTCCGCAAGTCGACATCTCCTTCCAGCCCAACATCGCCAACCTGACTGCGGTGGAGATTTTCACGAACCTGAACAACCGCGACCGCGCGGCTCTGGACTGGAACAACGACGGAATTGAGGACGGAATTCTTCCCCCCGATGGCAACAACATCACCACATCCGACACCACCGCCTACTTTCAAGCCCACGCGATGACGGATGCTGGCGGCGGCGTCTTCACCCTGACTCTGCCCGTTCTGAAAACCGGAGCTTACCGTCTCACGGGTCGCTACAAGGTTCAGGGGAATCCCAACTGGATCTGGGTGGGCAATTCTGGACACCGCGACCACGCGATCATCGTCGCCCCGAACATCGCGCGCGACATGAACATGTATGAGCTTCATGTCACCAACATCAACGCTGAGGGTCCGACCTTCGCCCAGCGCGGCACGTTTGAAGACCTGCACGACGACAATGCGCGTGTGAATCTGGCCTGGCTGCGTGGCATGGGCATCAACTGGATCTGGTTCCAGCCCTTTCAGGCACAAGGACTGGATGGACGCCAGACCGACCCCGCCACATCGGCACTCTACGATCCGGGCAGTCCCTACTCGATCCGCAATTTTTGGGAGATCAATCCCCTCTACAGCTCGGCCTACAACGGAGCGTTGCCCAATTCGGTCGCGCATCCCGACAACTATGCCGCCGCCATGGCCGCCTTCCAAGGCTTCGCCACGGCCTCCGACGCGGCGGGCGTGCAGCTCATGCTTGACTTTCCCTTCAATCACACCGCTCCAGATGTCGTTCTCGGCGCCAAAGGCGTGGAAATTTTTAGCGGAGCCGGCAACCCCGGCGGCTGGCAGGCGGGCGATCTGATCCGCGACCGGGTTCCGCAGTTCTTTTCCACCAACGGCGGCGAGGGTCCCGCAGCCTACTCCGCCCCGGCGCAGTCCGCCTCCAACATCGCCGTCGCCCCCGACCGCGACGACTTCGGCAAATGGAATGACGTGCGCGACGTCTTCTTCGGGCGCTACGCCACGCTCGTCACTGGCTATCCCGGCGCAGACAGCAGCCGCGCGACCGTCCGCAACAAAGGTGATTGGTTCGACTACGCCTCCATGGGACCGGCCACCATCAACACCTGGCGCTATTTCGGGGCCGTGCTCCCCCACTGGATCGCAGCCTCCGGCCACCGCGGGAACAATACGTATGAGGGCGCCTGGGACGATGACACCCGCGCCGCCGAAGACGCCAAGGGAATCGACGGCCTGCGCAAAGACTTTGGCCAGGGCCTGCCGCCGCAGTGCATGGAGTACATCATCAACGTCACCCACTCCAAAAAATGGAATTTTGTGTTCATGACGGAAAGTCTCGATGGCGCGGAGGTCACCTTCCGCTCCAGCCGTCACTTCGCCGTGCTCAACGAAAACATCGTTTTCCCCTTGCAGGCCGCCACCACCACCTCTGGCTACAGGGGCGTCTTCGACGACCGCCGCAATGCCTACGGCCAAAGTCTCGTACTCCTCAACAACACCTCGCACGACGAAGTTCCCTACGCCGACCCCTGGCAGGCGCTGATCCGCTACGCCACCGTTAGCACCAACGACGGTTCGCCCATGATCATGTATGGACAGGAAATCGGGGCTTCCATCCGCGTCCAGGAGAGCCTGCCCCAGGGCTCCTGGGACTGGTACGAACTCAATTTCGGGAAATACATCCCCAACTTCAAGAAATGGAACTCGCTGCAGCCGCAGTGGACGGCCTGGGACGCCAACAGTCTGGGGATTCAATTCCTCCGCCCGGTCTATGCCGGCATCGGCCAGGCCCGTGAATTCAGCCCCGCCCTCCGCTCCCCCAATCGCTGGTACCTCAACCGCCACAGCGACAATCAGCCCAAAAATCTTCTGTATGCCGTCGCCAAATATGAATCGCCCAACACCTCCGCCGCGAAGCAGGATGTGGTCCTCGCATTTACAAATCTCGACCGAAACAACACCCAGGCGGATACGTTTCGTGTGACACCGGAGCTCGCCGATCTCTTGGGCCTTGCGGAGGGACGAACCTACAATGTCCGCAACATCGCCGCATACCTTGGACGCAACGGCGAACACACGGGACGCCGTGATGCGTGGCTTTGGGGCGCTGGAATGTCCCGCACGCAGATCGTCGACAACGGTGTTTTCGTCTCCATGAATCCAGTCCCCGGCTCCGACGCCGCCTGGTCAACATCTCCCTACGAAGCCCAGTTCCTGAAAGTGTACGATGTGACCCCGCCGCCGGCACCTGCAAGCGTATCCGCACCCGCCTGGAGTGTGGGCACAGCCCTTCCGCTGGACTTCGACATTTCCACCTACGGCGCACACGACAACGTCGTCTCCTATCGGATCACCGTGTTCGACGCGGGCAACCAGCCCATCCACACGCAGGGAGTCGGCGGATACGACGGCGTGACCCTGCCCGTGAATCCGGCATGGTATGGCCAGACGGTTACCCTGCAAACCACCCCCGTCAGCGCCGCCGGTATCGATGGCACGGCCGTCACATCCGACCCCGTCCTGCTGCTCGACCCCGTCGGCGACCATGACGACGACGGCATGAGCAACGCCGACGAAGTCACGGCGGGCACCGACCCCACCAATGGTGCCGAGGTGTTGGCCCTCGACGGAATCTCCGTGCCCGCCGAAGCCTCCATGACCTTCACCACGCGTCCCGGCCGCCGCTACCAGTTGCAGTACAGCGAGGACTTTTTGCAGGGCGCGAATCCGCCGACCTGGAACAATGTGCCCGCGCCGGACGGCGTGCTCGATGCAACCCTCTCGGGCTCCGGACAGGTGGAGGATCCCGCCGCAGCCTCCAGCCGCATTTACCGTCTGACCGTTTCCCCGATTCCCTAATCGTTCACAAGGTACAACACATGCCCCGCAGCAACCGCATTCCCCTGATTGTGTTTTGTCTTCTTTCCGTCGCAACCCTCGCTGTCTGGTTTTTCCGCTCGCACGGGGGAGTGGAGGAGACGTCGGTTAGCCCCACGCCGCCGCCCTCCGCTCCCCCCGAGAGCGCTCCTTCATCGCCGCGTCCGCCGACAAGGGATGACGTGGTGCTTGCCGCCGACCTGCGCGCACTTCCCGGCAAAACCGTCACGCCCTGGCTCTTCTACCGCGATAACAAGGCCACGACCCTGCACGTCGGAGGCACCTGGAGCGCCTGGGACAAAAAACACCCCATGCAAAAAGTCGCACCCGGCATCTGGGCCTTTGCCCTCGGCGATCTCAAGGCCCCCTTCGGACGCCACGAGTTTAAATTTATTGTCGATGGCGTCTGGGAAGGTGGCGATAATCGTCTGCTGCACCTCAACGACAATGGACTGCTCTATCTTCCGCCCGACATCGTCGCCGAATCCTGGATCGAAGGCCCCAACGACCTGCGCATCGTCTTTAAACGCCTGCCCGCCGATCACGAAAACCTGCCCATTCTGCTCGAACCCTCGCACGGCACTCCCGACCTCCGCTGGCGCATCCCCAAAAGCGATCCCCGCACAAATGGATTTGCCCTCGACGGCGACACGGTGAATTTTGTTTTTGATCCTGCGATCTACGGGCGCAATCCCTCCCGCGTCCATGTGGCGGGCACTTTCAACGGCTGGAACGCGAACGCCAACGCACTTCTACGCAGCCCGGACGGTCTCTGGCGCGCGGCGCTTCCCTTTGCCGATGTCCGTCGCGGCGCGAAAGACGGCGCGATCATGTTCAAGTTTGTCGCCGATGGCGACCAATGGCTGACCCCGCCCGAAAACGCGACTAATGCCGCTCCCGAACCCGGTACTCCGCACATGAATCTGCACATCGACGAGCAGGGAGCGGTTCGTCCGGAGCTGTGGGTAAAACTGTCGCGCCCCATCGAACTCAACGCTCCCCCCGTGGTCCTGCTGCAGGTCAACGGCGAAAAAATCCGACTGCGGCCCACGCCCGGACGCATTCTCGAAACCCTCCGCTCTCCAAAACAAATGGGTGTCACGCTCGACCGCGCCAACAACCGCACGATCTATCGGCTGTTTGCTCCGCGGGCGGTCCAGGTCACGCTGGGCTTGTTCGACACGCCGCATTTTTCGGAAGGCGTGGATGACGCGCGGCGCATTCTTCCGCCCCGCGAGCGCGTGCCGATGCTGCGCGATGCCGACGGCGTCTGGGAGGCCACGCGCCCCGGTCTCAACGTGGGTCAGTATTACAGTTTTAACCTGCTCGGACCTCTGGGCGACGCGGAGGGCTTCAACGAAAACGCCTGGGTGGCCGATCCGAATGCCCTCGCCATGGCCCACGCCGAAGGCAACAGCATCGTCGTAGATCCCGCCGCGCCCTCGCCCTTTTTCAAGGGCTGGGAACCGGAGCTGCATCGCCACCGCCGTCCGCGCGAGGACCTGGTGATTTACGAAACACACGTGCGGCACCTCACCAAAGATGCCTCCTCCGGCGTGGTCGCCGACCTGCGCGGCAGCTACCTCGGACTCCTGGCCTCCGACGGCACCGGCACCGGTCTCGACCACCTGCGCGACCTCGGCGTCAACGTGATTCAGTTCATGCCCGTGCAGGAATTCACCAACGGCCCCACGGCGCACGACTGGGGCTACGGGCCCTCGTTCTACTTCGCACCGGAAGCCTCCTACGCGCAGAAACCGCTCGAAGCCTCGCAGGTTTTCGAGTTCAAACATCTCGTCAACGAACTCCAGAAAAAGGGTTTCGCCGTCTACATCGATGTTGTCTACAACCACCTCGGCGGCGTCAACGTGTTCCATCTTATTGACCGCAAATACTACTTCCGCCTCAATCCCGATCTCACCAACCAGAACTGGAGCGGCTGCGGCAACGACTTCGCCACCGAGCGCCCCATGGCCCGCCGTCTGATCGTCGACAGCGTGCTGCACTGGGTCGAAGAATACGGCATCGACGGTTTCCGCTTCGACCTCGCCGAACTGGTTGACATGCAGACCCTGCTCGAAATCCAGGAGGAAATCCGCAAAAAGCATCCCCACGTCGTGCTCATCTCCGAGCCTTGGAGTTTCCGCGGGTCGCACAAAGACAAACTCGCCGGCACCGACTGGGCGGCCTGGAACGACCAGTTCCGCGAGCCCGGCAAACGTTTCATCACCGGACGCGGCGACCGCGACAATCTCAAAATGGCCCTTCGCGGCAGCGTCGAGCGCTGGACCTCGCATCCGCTGCAAAGCGTCATCTACCTCGAAAGTCACGACGACCACGCGCTGGCCGACGAGCTGACCCTCAATCCCGGCCACGACGGACGTCAGTTGACCTCCCGCGACGAAAAAATCCACAAACTCGGCGCGACCCTGATCTTCACCTCGCTTGGCATGCCCATGATCGCCGAGGGACAGGAGTTTCTCCGCAGCAAACACGGCGTCAAAAACACCTACAACCGCGGCGACGAACTCAACGCCCTCCGCTGGGGCGACCGCGAACGGCCCATCGCCCGCGAGGTCCTGGCCACCTACCGCGACATGATCGCGCTGCGCCTCTCCGACGCCGGCCGCGCCTTCCGCGTCGCCACCAAACCCTCCGACGCCTACATCCGCTTCGTCGAACCGGCTGAACCCAACGCCCTCGGCTGGATTGTCAACGCCAGCGGCGAACGCGACGTTCCCGCGTGGCTTGTGCTCATGAACGCCGCCGAAACCCCGGTGGAGTTCGAGGTCGACCTTCCGCCCGGCCTCTGGCGTCAGACCGGCGATGGCGCCACGATTGCGGTCGACGGCCTCCCAGGCAAAGCCTCCGTCGCCGGGGGCCGCATTTTAAAATTGCAAGTCCCCCCTCAAACGGCGTATCTGTACCGGAACGGATTCACACAACCATGAAGCTACAACACCTTTGGGATCGCCCTGCCTTTCGGTTCTCGTTGTTCGGAGGACTGCTCTTCAGCCTTCTCTGGGCCCTCTCACCGGGTCGCAGCCTGCGCAGCGTGCAGGAAGAGGGCGTGGTGGAAATATCCTACATGGCCCCCGCCGGGCCGCTCAAGGACGCGGTCGAGGACGCGGTCCGCGAGTTCGAATTCCTCAGCCGCCGCCGTCACGAGGAAACCAACGGGGCCTATCCCATCTACCGCGTGATTGCGGGTCAGCACGCCTCCGCCAACCAGGTGGAGGACCCGACACGTTTTATTCTCTCACTCGTCGGCGGCGAACCGCCGGACGTGATTTTTTTCGACCGCTTCGCCATCAGCGAGTGGGCTTCGCGCGGGACCTTTCTTCCGCTCGATTCCTTCGTGGAAAAAGACCTGCGCACCTGGGATGCCTGGCAGGCCGATCCCACGCAGCCCGAACCCTGGCCCGGTGCCCGCGCCGAGGCACCGCGCGCGCCCGGCGCACGCCCACTCGCCGCCATCGAGCCCATCCGTCCCGAGGACTTCTACAGCGGCTGCTGGCGCGAGGCCATGTTCCAGGACCCCCGCAGCGGAGAAATTGGGCTCTACGGTATTCCCAACGACGCCGACAACCGCGTCCTGCTCTACAACAAGGATCTGCTGATCAAGCACGGCTATGTCGATGCCCAAGGCCAGCCGCGTCCCCCGCGCACCTGGGAAGAGCTGGAGGAAATGGCCGTGGCCATGACCAAAACCCGCGCCGATGGCTCCTACGAATCCGTTGGCTTTATCCCCAACTACGGCAACTCCTTTCTCTATCTCTACGGCTGGCAGAACGGCGGCGAATTCATGTCCGACGACCTCCGCACCTGCACCCTCAACAGCCCGCCAATTGTCGATGCGCTGGCCTGGATGACCCGCGTATACGACAAACTCGGCGGCGCGGAAAATGTCGCTGCCTTCCAGACCACCTTTCGCGGCGATGCACTGGATCCCTTCATTCAGGGACAGGTCGCGATGAAGATCGACGGCGTGTGGGTGATGTCCACCCTCGCGCGCTACGGGGCCGACCTCAACATCGGTGCCGCGCCCGCGCCCCTGCCCGCCGCCCGTGTCGCCGCCGGCGAACAACCTCTCTCCTGGCTCGGCGGCTGGGCCTACGCCATTCCCGCCACCAGCGACAAGTCCGCCCACGCCTGGGAACTCATCCGCTATCTCGTATCACAACGCTCTCTCGAAATCCGGCTCACCTCCGAAGCCTACCAGGCCGAGGCCGTCGGCCAGGAATATCTCCCGCGTCAATTTCCCAACCGCAAACAAAACGAATGGGCCTTCGAGAATTTCGTCGCCGCCAACCCGCGCCTGCAACCCAAGTTTAAAGAAATCATGCGCGTGTTCAACGACATGTTGCCCGCCTCCCGCTACCGTCCCAACACGCCCGTCGGGCAGCGACTCTGGAACGCCCAGCTCTGGGCCACCGAGGACGCCATCAACCACAAGCGGACCCCGCAGGAGGCGCTCGATTACTACACGCGCATGGTGCAGCGCGACCTGGACGGCATCCTCTATCCGCCCGAAGGCAAAACGATACGGAGTTGGACCTGGTTTTTTGTCCTCTACGCCGGCATCGCCCTCGCCGTCATGGCCGCCGCCTACGCCTGGGACGCGCACGTGGACAAACGCCTCGCGCTGGCCGCCCGCATTCCCCTGCTTCAAAAATGGATGTCCCGCATCTCAAAGGACAATCAACTCGAAGGACGCCGGGGCTCCTTCTTCCGCTCGCAGTGGCGCGAAGGCTGGATCTGCGCTTCGCCCTGGATCATCGGTTTCCTGCTCTTCACGGGCGGGCCGCTGCTCTTCTCCATCGTCATCGCCTTCTGCCGCTACGATGTCTTGCGCCCCGCCGTCTTCACCGGATGGGAAAACTTCCGCCTGATGATGGTGGAGGATGAATTGTTCTGGATCTCGCTCAAGAACACCGTCTTCATGGTCATCGGCGTGCCTCTGGGTATCGTCGTCGGTTTGGGCATGGCGATTCTGCTCACCCGCGAAGTAAAAGGCACCGCACTCTGGCGCACCTGCTTTTACCTGCCCAGCATCGTGCCCATGGTGGCATCCAGCATTCTCTGGGTCTGGATTCTCAATCCGCAAAGCGGCATGATGAATCAAATTCTCGCCAGCGTCGGCATTCAGGGACCCAACTGGCTGCAATCTCCCGACACCAGCAAATGGTCGCTTATCCTCATGGGACTCTGGTCGGCGGGCGGCGGCATGATCATCTGGATCGCTGGCATCAAGGGGATCAGCACCAGCTACTACGAAGCGGCATCCATCGACGGCGCGGGCTCCTGGAAACAATTCGTCAACATCACCCTCCCCATGCTCTCGCCCTACATTTTCTTCAACGTGATCATGGGCCTGATCGGCACCTTCCAGGTCTTCACGCAGGCCTTCATCATGACCGCCGGCGGACCCGTCAACTCCACCCTCTTCTACGTCTATCACCTCTTCAACAACGCCTTCCGCTACCTGCACATGGGCTACGCGGCGGCCATGGCCTGGTTCCTCTTCGTCATCGTCCTCATCCTCACCGCCGTGCAAATGAAACTCTCCAAAAAATGGGTGCACTATGAAGG
>CAZCFM010000115.1:0-11670 GCA_964497855.1 uncultured Verrucomicrobiota bacterium
CCTCCCCTGGCAGGTCCAGGAACTCGACCCCAACGCCCCGCCCGTCTGGCCCTGAGGGTTTCTCCCGGGCGCGGCCAAGCCGCTTTGGTTCTCTAAAAAGGGACTACGACCCGAAATGGTCGTTTTTTTTTGATAAATTTCCTCCTTTCTGTTTCCCTTTCCCGCGCCAGTGGGGGATACTGTCCTCTCACCCGGAGACTCCCCCATGCTGATCCTGTCTTTTCTCGGCTTCACCGGCCTGGTCGCTTTTCTCACCTGGCTCATCACCCGCAAAGATGATCTGGGCAGTTCCGACGGTTTTTTCCTCGGCGGACGCAGCCTAACCTTTCCCCTGATCGCAGGGTCCCTGCTGCTCACCAACCTCTCCACCGAACAAATGGTCGGCCTCAACGGCCAGGCCTTCACCGATGGCTTGAGCGTGATGGCCTGGGAGGTTGTCGCCGTGCTCGCCCTCGCCGCCATGGCCGTGTTTTTCCTGCCGCGTTTCCTCCGCAGCGGCGTCACCACCGTTCCCGAATTCCTTCACCGCCGCTTCGACCACGGCACCCAGGTCATCTGCAACCTGATTTTTCTCAGTGCCTACGCGATCATCCTCCTGCCCATCATCCTCTACACGGGGGCCACGGGTCTCGCGGGCATGCTCGACATCCCCACCCTCACGGGCATCGAGTCGCCCAGCACCGTTCTCTGGCTTACCGTCTGGCTCGTCGGCATCGTCGGCTCCATCTATGCCCTCTTCGGCGGCCTCCGCGCCGTTGCCGTATCCGACACCCTCAACGGCATCGGCCTGCTCACCGGCGGTTTCCTCATCGTCGGTTTCGGACTACACGCCCTCTCCGGCGGTGAAGGGGTAATCGCCGGCTGGCAACTCCTGCGCGAAACGGTTCCCGAACGCCTCAACTCCATCGGCCCGCGGGGCGGCCTCGTCCCCTTCCCCACCCTGTTCACAGGCGTCATGCTGCTCAACTTCTTCTACTGGACCACCAACCAGCAGATCATCCAGCGCACCCTCGGCGCCAGCAGCCTCGCGGAAGGACAAAAAGGCGTGCTCCTCACCGGCGCCCTCAAGTTGCTGGGACCGCTCTACCTCGTTCTCCCCGGCATCATCGCCTACGCCCTCTTCGCGGGCGAGGGACTCCACGCCGACCACGCCTACGGACGGCTGGTGAACCACGTGCTGCCCAAACCCCTCACCGGCTTCTTCGCCGCCGTCATGGTCGGAGCCATTCTCAGCTCCTTCAATTCCGCTCTCAACAGCACAACGACACTTTTCAGTCTCGGACTCTACAAAGCCGTGCTCCGCAAAGACGCCACCGAAAAAGAAATCGTGAAATCTGGCAAGGTGTTCGGCTGGGTGATCGCGCTCATCGCCATGTGCACCGCGCCGCTGCTGGCCAACACCGCCAGCATTTTCAGTTACCTCCAGAAGATGAACGGCATCTACTTCATCCCCATCTTCGCAGTGGTCGTCGTGGGCATGCTCAGCAAACGCGTGCCGCCCCTCGCGGCCAAGCTCGCCCTCGTCGGCGGATTTCTCACCGTGGCCGCCGGATACTTTCTGCCGCCCTTCAACCGCGCGATCCGCCCCGACGGACTGCACGAATACCACTTTCTCGGCATCGTCTTCGTGGCCCTGGTGACCCTCATGCTCCTCATCGGCAAACTCCGTCCCCTGCCCAGCCCCTGGGTGCCCCACGAAGCCAAGGCCGTCGACATGACCCCCTGGCGGCATGCCAAACTCGCCGCCATCCTGCTCGTCATCCTCGTCATCCTTATCTACGCCGCCTTCGCCGACTTCTCAGTCTTGGGCAAAGTCGCTGTTTGACGCGGTCAGGTTTGTGGGGTGTCTGGGTTTTGATTGATCTGGAGGATCCGGACCTGGAGGGGGGCCATGTCGAGGGAGGCCGGAAGGGTTTCGCCGCTGAGAAGGTCACGTCCGCCCGCGGGGAGCTGGATGCGTCCGGAGGTCTTGCGGTAGTTGATGAGTCCGAGGGCGCGGAGCTTTCCGTCCGCGTCGACGCGGGGACAGCAGATTATCCCCTCTCCTTCGCGGGCGAGGGGCGCGATGCCGCATTCGCCGGCGAGGCGGTCGAAGAGGTTCATGCGGCAGTTTTCGTCGAGGGCCGTGCCGACGGTGATGACGCGTCCCTTGCCGAGTCGGCGGGAGACGATGGCCGGGAGCCCGTCGCCGTATCCGCCCTTGTAGCGGGCAAGGACATCGGTGCCCGGATGCGGGGCAAAGGCCTCGCACCAAATGCGCGGCGAACAGGCGGTGCCATCGTCGAACTGCACCTGAATTTCGTTTTCCACCCAGTGCGGGCTGAAGCGCAGGGCCTGGTCGGCACCGAACAACTCCTCCAGTCCGCCGTATTCGCTTCCGCGCCACAGCGTCATGTGCTCCGTGCGGTTGCCGGTCATGGGACCGATGAGGAGACGTCCGCCGGCCTCCACCCACGCGCGCAGGCGTTGGCGGGCGTCGGCGGAGAGCATGGACATCTGGTGCACGACCAGCAGCCGGTAGGGACTGTAGTCGGCTTCGGGATGGAGGATGTCGCGGTGAATGTGGCGGCGGACGAGGGGCATCTGGATTTCGTCGCGCAGGCGGTCGGCGTGGCGGTTGCTGTCGTGAATGGGATCGATGGAGAAGAGCCATGCGTTTTCGCAGTCGGCGAGAATGCCGACGGGTCCGCGGGCGGCGGGGTGGGCAAGCAGGAACTCGCCGTGTTCGCTGAAGGCGGCGGCGAGTTCCTGCCAGGCCTGTTTGCCGGGCATCCAGTTGCCGTTCTGGTCGACGCAGGTGCCGTGCTGCATTTCCTGGCCGGCCCAGTGACTGCGCCATTGCCAGTAGAGGACCATGCTGCCGCCGAGGAGGATGGCGAGCCAGGAAAAGGCCTTGATGCCGCGTTCGTCGTGGTGGATGTTCCAGACGGGGCCGCCGCCGGACCAGTTGGGCGCGGTTTCCAGCAGCCAGTAGGGGGCGGGTTTTTCGGCGCGGAGGCGGTCAAAACGCGAGAAGTTGAGGTAATAGTAGGACAAGTCGGCGTACATGCTCGCCCCGGCGCGGTCCATGGGACGGAAATGACTCCACCAGTCCATTTCACTGATGAACCCGGTCATGTTGGTGGTGACGAGGGTGTCGGGGCCTTTTCGGATCTCGTCGCATTGCTCGCGCATGAACGTGGTCCAGCCTTCGTTCTGGAAGCGGGCGATGTCCATGATGAGCGAGGGATGGTTGCGCTCGGGGGATTCGATGGAGCCGACCTTGGCGACGACGAGGGGAATCTGCTCGAAGGAATCGTAGGTCTGCGACCAGAAATTCAGTCCCCAGGTATCGTTGAGGGCCTCGATGGAGCCGTAACGGCGGCGGAGCCAGTCGTGAAAATGCCGGGCGCTTTCGGAACCGTAGTCGAAGCCGGACATTTCGTTGTCGATCTGCCAGCTGTGCACGGCGGGATGGCCGCCGAGTTCTTCGCGCATTTTGCGGACGATGTTTCGCGAAAACGCGCGGTAGCGGAGGCTGTGGACGTTGTAGTGTTTGCGCTGTCCATGGGTTTTGCATTTGCCATCGGAAGCGGTTTTCAGGACCTCCGGATAGGCGGTGGTGAGCCAGGCGGGCGGCGCGGCGGTGGGTGTGCCGAGCATGGCGCGGATGCCTCGGTCGTGCAGCAGGTCGAGCACGCGGCGGGCCCAGGCGAAGTCGTACACGCCTTCGGAGGGTTCGAAACGTTTCCAGGCGAACTCAAAGAGCCGGACCAAACTCATGCCAACCTCGGCCATACGCTCCACGTCTGAGGGCCATTCGCTCTCGGGCCACATTTCGGGGTACCAGCTCACTCCAAGCATCAGGTTGGAATCAGGGGAAGGCGTCATGGAGTGTTCGGGGTCATCGTGGGGATTGAATGAGGAAGGGAGGATCGGCGACAGTAGATTCTTCGCGTCCGTTCACCAGGACCTGGATGACAACGCCGTAGAAACTGCGGTTGGGCAGGCCCTTGTCGCGGGGGGATTCGTAGGCGGCGGACAGTTCCTCGATGCGGCGACCGCCGGAGAGGCCCTCTTTGACGGGGAGGGTGATCACGGGGCTGGGGATCGCTGCACGTTTGATGCTTCCGCCGATTTGTTCGTAGAAGGTCACCCGCACGCTGATGGAGCCGGGGAGGAGCGCTGGTTCGCTGCGCACATGGTCGAGGCTGAAGGTGACGACGCGCAGATCTTCGTAGAGGGGACTGTCGGCAAAACGGGTCAGACGGATGTCGCTTGCGACGACGCGGGCGGCCTCGGGCGGAAGTCCCGGCGTGGGCGTGGGCGGCGCGGCGCGGGTGGGGCGCGGGCTGGGGCTGGTGTCGGGACGGGTCGAGGTCGGACGCGGCGCGGGCGTGGGGGTTGCGGCCTCGAGGGTTTGCAGGCGGCGGCGCATGAGGCGCAGTTCGACGCTGGCATCGCGGGCCTGATCGCTTTGCAGAGGCAGGCGTCGCAGGACATCCTCCCAGGCGGCAACGCTTTCGCGGATAAGCCCGCGTTCGCCAAAAACCCGGGCGCGCTCCATGCGCAGGTCGATGTTGTCCGGATCGAGAAAAATGGCTTGGGCGAGCAGGCGGTCGGCCTCGAGTTCGCGGTTGTCGCGGAGACGTTCGCGGGCGAGGCGGACGAGTTCGCTGCTGGAGAGGCCCTGGGTGTCTGGAATGGGCGTCGGGGTGGGAAGAGGCCGGGGCGTGGCGGTGGGTTCCGCGGTCGGCAGAGGGGTGGGTGTCGGCGGGAGGTCCGGCGTCGGCGTGGGCGGCGGCGGGATGGGCGTGGGTTCGGAAATCGGCGTGGGGGTGGGCTTGGGCAGCGGACGCAACAGCTCCTGCTTCACGCCGGCACGCCAGGAGAGGGAAGGAACAATGAGAAAAACAACCTGGAGGGCCATGACCAGGACGAGCAGGACGAGTCCGAGGCGTTCGAGGGCGGAAAAGGGGCGCTGACGCAGAGGTTGCGGCGGAATCACCAGGAGATAACGGAGGCGTAGATCGCCGAGGATGATTTCGTCGCCGGGTTCGAGCAGGGCTTCTTTGTTGAATGAAGTCTCGTTGAGAGTCGCCCCGGAGCTGTACAAACGGCCCTGGCCCTGTTCCACGCGAATCTCCGCCTCCATCGTTGCGGGCACATCCGCCCCCTCCGCCGGGCCCAGCGTCACGCAGGCACGACGAAACACGCGGGTTTGCCCCGCCAACGGGCCAGAGAGGATTTCCAAACGGATGATCATGGGTTTTTAAGGTTCGGGAGTCCTCCATGCTTGACCGGATGCGTTCCTTTCGACAGAACGGACCCTCTATGCAAACGGACAACCCATCGACAGTCTCTTTAGACACACTCACCGCCCTCTGCAAGCGCCGGGGTTTTATTTTTCAATCCTCCGAGATCTACGGCGGCCTGAACGGCTTCTGGGATTTCGGCCCTCTTGGCGTGGAGCTGAAAAACAACCTCCGCGACGCCTGGTGGCAGGACATGGTGCGCAATCCGCCCCTCGGACCCGACGGCGAAATGATCGACATCGTCGGTCTCGACAGCGCCATCATCCAAAATCCGGCGGTCTGGGCCGCCTCCGGCCACCTCGGCGGTTTCAACGACCCGATGGCCGACTGCCGTGAGAGCAAAAACCGCTACCGCGCCGACCATCTTCTCGTGTTCTGCCCGAAATCCGGCCAGGGACACATGTTCGCCTGCCTGACCGGCGACGAAGCCAAAGCCGAAAAACGCATCCGCCGCGAAGCCAAGGCCAATCCGGCGGACTATGAGGTGCTGCCCTACACCCGCATTCCGCTGGCCGATATCCCCCGCGTGTGGGGACCCGACGCGGCCGTGGCCGGCACCCTCACCGAGCCCCGCCAGTTCAACCTGATGTTCAAAACCTTCATCGGAGCCACCTCCGGCGAGGACAACGTCGCCTACCTCCGCCCCGAAACCGCCCAGGGCATCTTCATCAACTTCAAGAACGTCACCGACACCATGCGCGTCAAGCTGCCTTTCGGCATCGCGCAGGTCGGCAAATCCTTCCGCAACGAGGTGACCCCCCGCAACTTCATCTTCCGCTCCCGCGAATTTGAACAGATGGAAATGGAGTGGTTCTGCCACCCCGACGAGGCCAAAAAGTGGTACGACTTCTGGGTCGACACCCGCCTGAAGTGGTGGGCCTCCCTCGGCGTCAGCATGGACAATCTCCGCCGCCGCGACCACGACGCCGACGAGCTGGCGCACTACTCCACCGCCTGCGCCGACGTCGAATACCGCTACGGCTTCACCGCCCCGCACTACGGCGAACTCGAAGGCATCGCCCACCGAGGCAACTTCGACCTGACCCAGCACCAGACCCACTCCGGCTCCAAAATGGAGTATTTCGACCCCGAAACCAACGAGCGGGTGATGCCGCACGTGATCGAACCCGCCTCCGGACTGACCCGCGGCGTGCTGGTGCTGCTCAACGAGGCCTACCGCGAGGAATTCGTGCCCAAGGGCGACACCGAGGGCGTCGCCATCGAATGCGCTCCCGGCGCCCAGCCCCCCGAAGGCTATGAAAAACGCATTGTCCTGCGCTTCGCCCCGCGCATCGCCCCCATCAAAGTCGCGATCTTCCCACTGCTCAAAAACCGTCCCGAGCACGTGGAAAAAGCCCGCAGCATCTACGCCGACCTCCGCCGCACCTGGCCCTGTTTCTACGACCAGACGGGGGCCATCGGACGCCGCTACCGCCGTCAGGACGAAATCGGCACGCCCTTCTGCGTGACCGTGGACTTCCAGACGCTGGAAGACAACAGCGTCACCGTCCGCGAGCGCGACAGCATGAAACAGGTACGTATTTCGCTCGGCGAACTGCGCGCCTGGCTGCACGCCCACGGAATTTGATGCGGAAAGCCATTGCCAGCCCCCGTCCATTCCCCCTAGAGTATCCACACCCGCATGAGCGACCTCCCCGAAGACCCGACCCCGCCCCCGCCCGCCCCTCCGCACGGCAGTTACCGCCTCTGCGAAGCCTGTGGCGTGTTCGTTCCCATGGATGCGGAGCTTTGTCCGGAGTGTGGGGCCTCTGAAGAGGAAGACGAGTCCCCGCTGCCCAACCCGGCCTACAATCTCAGCTTAACGGTCGTGGTTGCGCTCATTTTGCTCGCGGCCCTGTTTGTGCTGGCTCAGGGACGCGAGGCCGCCCGGACAAACGAACGCGAGATCCGCAGCCGACTGAGCGTAACCGGCCCCTTACCCCCCCCGAGCACCCCCACTCCGCGCCCCACGCCCACGCCCCCTCCCACGCCCGTCCCGCCGCCGCCCACCCCCACCCCGCGTCCCAAACCCACCGCCATTCCCTTTACCCCGGACATGTTCGGGGCCACTCCCACGCCGCTCCCGACCCCCGTCCCCTCCCCAACCCCCACGCCCCGCTCCCGCACGCTGGAACTGAAAGACCAGTTGACTCTCGAATTCACCCAGAAACTCAACGAACAGCTCCCCCTCGCCAACGTGGAGGATTTTGTGCATCTCACGATGGCCGACGGACGCACTAAGGTCAGCGGGACCATCAAATCGATGAGCCCGCAGCAGCTTCAGCTTGCGACACCGGAGGGTCTGCGCTGGATTGTCTACCGCCAGCTTGCCCCCGATTCCCGTCTCCGCGTGGATGCCAATGAACGCGCCACCTGGGTCGAAGAACGCGCTCTCCAGGAAGTGCTCCGCCGCCTCCAAACCCCCTGACCGCCGTGCCGCCCTCCATCACCGATACCCTCGAGGAACAGAAAAGAAACCTTCAGCGTCAGGTCTATCTCCTGCGTGAAGAATCCTGGTTCGAACCTCTGTTGTCCTCCCTGGACCCGGATCGTGCCGCCGCGCTGGATGCCAAACTCGCCAAAGCCCTGTCCACCGCCTTTCAACGCAGCCCGGAAGGCCGGCTCGAAGCCCTGCGCATGGAGGTCGATCTTCTGCGCCGTCTGCAGCACGGACGCGAAACCGAACGCGTCTTCCGCCCCTTCGGCGTGCTCTACCTCATCACGCCCGTGCGCCACGAGGGCCAGACACTCTTCGCCCTCCACTCCGGCCCGATCAAAATCGACCCCTGGCAGTCCCGCGAACTCGACACCCTCGCCAAACTCTGCAACTGCCGCGTGCCCCAGCTTCCGCCCGGCCTCGAACAGGCCACGGTGTACAACTCCGCCCAAATCGAACACCTCGTCCGCCTCCAACAAAGCCAGGCCCACATCCTCGAAAGCGCCATCGCCGCCCATCGCAGCTCCAGCGTCCTCGCCCCCCAATCTCCCGCCGCACCTTCCGCCGCACTCGACGCCCTCCAGCCCGGTTTTGCCGACCACCTCGACCTGCTCTTCCAAACGATCGACTCCCAAATCCGCCCCGGCGTGGACGTCGATATCCCCGCCCGCCGCCGCATCCAGGCCGCCACCGAACGCGGCCGCCACCTCCTCGACCAACTCCGCCTCCTCAGCCGCGATTCCCTCACCCAGACCGGCGACGTCGACATCCATCCCCTGCTGAGCAGCGCCTCCGAGGCCCTCTCCACCCGCAATCCCGGCCTCCGCTTCGACCTCAAACTCAACGCCCGCCGCTCCATCGTCCACTCCCATCCCCAGGCCCTCCAGCACCTCCTCCACACCCTGCTCGGCGGCGTGGCCGACGGACTTCCCCCCAGCGGCGCCTTTATCGGCATCAGCACCCGCGACGCCGAACATGACGGACGCCCCTGCCTCCACCTCGAAATCCGCGACGGCGGCGGTCTCGCCACCTTCGCCGGCATCGGCGGCCCCCTCGACCACGAAATTCTCGCCGAGCAAAACGACGACGCCGAATACGCCGACTGGGTCCTCCTCGCCGAGCGCATCGACGCCCACCTCCGCATCCTCCGCGACGACCGCGTCGTCACCCGCGTGGAAGTTTTCCTCCCCCTCGAATCCGCCGCCATTGCCGACGAAGACCAGGGCCCCCGCCCCACCCTCTGGATCGTGGAGGACGACGACCGCGACTTCGACATGCTCCGCCACATGCTCCAGGACGCCGGCGTCCGCATCGTACGCCTCCGCGGCGGCAGCGAACTCCGCGAGCAGTACACCCTCTCCCCGGCGATCCCCGACCTCGTCCTCCTCAAGTTCAACCTCCCCGACGCCCGCGGCAACGCCCTCCGCCTCTGGCTCTACGAACAGGACCCCGCCCTCCCCGTCATCCTCGTCTCCGGCCTCGCCACCACCCACCCCGGCATCGCCACCGCCGCCGGCCTCCCCGCCACCCTCTTCCTCCAAAAACCCTTCGACGCGCGCACCCTCATCGACATGCTCCGCATGACGCTGCGCGAAACCATGCCCGGCTGACCCCATGCGCATCACCCCTCTCACCGCCAACACTTTCACCAGCGACGGGGGCGCGATGTTCGGCCTTGTCCCCAGGGCGCTCTGGCAAAAACTCTGCCCGCCCGACGCCAACAACCTGATCGCCCAGCGCGCCAACATTCTGCTGCTGGAGACCGACGACGGGCGCATCGGCCTCGCCGACACCGGCTGCGGCGACCCGGCCGATTTCCCCGAACGCGAACGCGCCCTCCACGGCCTCGAAACCCGCTGGCTGCTCCCCGACGCCCTCCACAAACACGGCTTCGCCTTCGACGACATCGACTTCATCGTCCTCACCCACGCCCACTGGGACCACGCCGGCACCCTGCTCGCCCCCGACGGAACCCCCCGTTTCCCCAACGCCTCCATCCACCTCCGCGCCGCCGAAATCGACTGCGTGCTCGGCCGCGATCCGCTCCTCTACAAATCCTACCCCGCGCCCATCGTCCGCAGCTTCGAAATTCTCCGCGAGCGCCTCCGCCCCGTCGTCGACACCCTCCCCGAATTCCTGCCCGGCCTCCAACTCCTCCCCGCCGCCGGCCACACCGCCGGACAGGGCGCGCTGTACATCCAAAATCCCGAACTCGCCGGCCACGGCGTTGTTCCCGCCATTTTGTTCCCCGGCGACAACTGCCCCACGCAACACCACCTCCGCATGGTGTTCCAGACCGGCTACGACACCCTCCCTCTCGCCACCCGCGCCTGGAAACGCCACTGGTTCCCCCGCTGCGCCGACGAGGGCATCGTCCTGCTCTTCGACCACGACGCCCAAAACGCGGGCGCCGGCATCGTGGCCGACCCCCAACGCGAATTCCGCGTGTCGCAGGGCTACTGAGCCATGACCCCGCCCCGCTTCCTCGTCGTTCAATGCGCCGCCCTGGGCTGGAACCTGTTTCCGCCGGAACGCCCCGTGCTGGCCGATCTGACCTTCGCCCCGCTGGAAACGCCCCGTCCCGGCCTCACCTGCAGCGCGCAGGCCGCCTTCCGCACCGCCGCGCCGGCCTCCCGCCACGGCATGATCGCCAACGGACTCTACCACCGCCTGCTGCGCCGCCCCCTGTTTTGGGAACAATCCGCCTCGCAGGTCGCCGGCCCCCGCATCTGGGACGACTTCCGCGCCCGGGGCGGTCGCGTGGGCATGATGTTCTGGCAACAAAGCCTCGGCGAAGACGTCGATCTCGTCCTCTCGCCCCGCCCGATCCACAAACACTCCGGCGGCATGATTCAGGACTGCCACAGCCGCCCGACCGACCTCTACGACCGCCTCCGCGCCGCCGTCGGACGCCCCTTCAATCTGATGCACTACTGGGGACCTCTCGCCTCCCGCAAAGCCAGCGACTGGATCACCGACGCCACCTGCGCTCTCCTGGATCTGCCCGATCTCCGCCCCGATCTGCTCTTCACGTATCTCCCGCATCTCGACTACGACACCCAGCGCTTCGGCCCTCATCATCCCAAAGCCGCCCGCGCCTTCGCCGAACTCGACACCCATCTCCGCCGCCTCCGCCACGCCGCCGAACAACAGGGCTACATCCTGCTCGTCTGGGGCGACTACGCCATGCACGCCGTCACCGGCCCCGCCATGTTCCCCAACCGCGCCCTCCGCAGCGCCGGACTTCTCGACATCCGCCCCATCCGCGGCATGGCCTATCCCGACCTCTGGTCCGCCCGCGCCTTCGCCGTCGTCGATCACGAAATCGCCCACGTCTATGTCCCCAACGCCCGCGACATCTCCGCAACCCTCGCCGCGCTGCAAACGCTCGACGGCCTCCAAGACCTCGGTCCCCGCGCGGCGTTTCCCGATCTCGACCATCCCCACAGCGGCGAAATCATCGCCGTCGCGCGTCCCGGACGTCCCTTCGCGTATCCCTGGTGGACCCCGCCCGAAAAAGCTCCCGACTACGCCACCCACGTCGATATCCACAACAAACCCGGCTTCGATCCCTGCGAATTGTTTTTCGGCAAAGTGCCCTGGGAGGTCAGTCTCGACACCCGTAAAATCGGCGGCACCCACGGCGCGCCCGGCTTTCCCGCCGCCTGGGCCTGCAGTGACCCGACGTTCCAGCCCGCGACGCCTTCGCTGATTTCCCTCGCCGAAACCCTGCGCGCCCGGCTGTAACCACGGTCCGAATTCCGCTGTCTCCAGCCCCGCGTCCGCGCCCGAAGTTGTCAGAGTCCCGGATTCATCCGGAAGTCAGTCGAGGACCGTTCACGGTCCGAATTCCGCGTCTCCGGCCCCGCGTCCGCACCCGAAGCTGTCAGAGTCCCGGATTCATCCGGAAGTCAGTCGAGGACCGTTCACGGTCCGAAT
>CAZCFM010000116.1:0-11622 GCA_964497855.1 uncultured Verrucomicrobiota bacterium
GCCCGAACGGGACGGAAAAGATATGTAGAAGGCTCAGGGTTGAAACCCACGGCTATTCCTGGACCGTCGCTACGCGACGAAAACGCGTAGCACGTCATTTTTTCGATACCGCAATCCCGCTTCAGTCAGCATTTGAATTTGCGATCAAATCCTGCCTGAGAGGCCCTCAAACTGAGGTCTGGGGTCCGGTTGGATTGTCCTCAGTGTTTATCAGGGGCCATCAGTGGTTGAATAAATCAACACGCCCTGAACGCGGAACTCGGGTACACCGAGCCGGAGATCACAGCGCCGTATCCTCCATGAAACGCTGGAAATAGATGCATTTTGAACTTGTCCAAGGCTTGCCGTCGACCCAAAGTGTGCGCGCCGACACGCCCTTTGTGGAAGGGTTCTTTGTCGTCAAGGTCCAGTGTCAACACAACCCGTGAGGAGTCTACATGAGCGCATTCCCGAAAAAATTTACTGAGCGAGTGGCCGGTTCCATTTCTAAGTTCCAAAAGGTATTGCAAATCGCGCGGGACCGGGATGTGAACGAATCGGACACCGTCGCCATCATCAATGACATTTTGGGAGATGTGTTGGGATATGAAAAGTATCTGGAGGTCACCAGCGAATTGTCGATTCGGGGCACATATTGTGATTTGGCGCTGAAAGTCGACGGAAAGGTTGAATTTTTGGTGGAAGCCAAGGCGGTTGGAATCGAATTGAAGGATTCCCACATGAAACAGGCTTGTGATTACGGTGCCAACCTGGGTGTTCCCTGGATTATTTTGACGAATGGAATCACCTGGCGGGTGTATCGGATCCGTTTCGAACAGCCGATCAACTATGATTTTGTGTTCACATTCAATTTTCTGGATGTTTCCGTTCGGTCTGAAAAGGATCTTGAGTTTCTGTTTGCCCTGTCGCGCGAGGGGCTGCCCAAAAATGCCCGCGAGATTCTTTTTGACAAGTTCCAGTGTGTGAATCGTTTTGTCATTGGTCAACTCATGCTGAGCGAACCGGTGTTGACGGTTCTGCGCCGGGAACTCAAACGATTTGCGGAGGGGGTGAAAATTGAAAGCGCTGAAATGGAACAGGTGTTGAAAACCGAAGTCATCAAGCGCGAAATATTCGACGGCGACGAATCCCAGGCCGCTGCGGCGAAACTGAGAAAATTTTACAAGAAATCAAACGCGGCCACCAAACCGCAACCCGAATCCCCCCCACCGGCGGTCCCCGCAGCGGAGGAATCCGTCACCGACCGACTGCTTCGCGAAGCAAACGATGCCTAGTTGTTGGATCAAGTGGCCGCCGCCCCTTTTTCGAGGTTCGTCTTTAGTCGGCGGGGTTGGCTGTTCCACGTACGAGGCGTCCGACTGCGTGGAGGGGTCCGAGTTCCGCGTTTACGCGGATAGTAAACAAGGGCCCTTCAGGGGCTGGTTTGGATTTCTTGTGGCCTTTTGCTTCGCGTTCCCACTCGCTGAAGCTCGTTCGGGACTATCCGCGTAAACGCGGGACTCGGGCACTTTTGATGTTGGGGTCAGGGGAGGAGTTCGAGGATGCGGCTGTGGGGGCTGCGGAGGACGGGGCGGAGCTGGGGGTGATTGTCGAATTTCTGGAGGGCTTCGGGGCCGTAGGTCTGTTGTTCGAGTCCGCCGAGGATGATGAAGCGAACCTTGTAGCGGCGGGCGATGGCGAGGGATTCCTCAATATCGGGGCCGCGGTAGAAGCGGTCGATGTCGGCGGCGCGTTCCCAGACGACGCGGTCGGCGCCGGGGAAGGGGCGCTGCTGTCGCATGTGCCAGTTCCAGCCGAGGACGGCGGGAAGTCCGCTGTGCCAACTGATGCGGCTGCCCCACTGGTATTCGGGGAGCTGGGCCTCGAGGAGGATGTCGAAGGGCTGGGCGTTGCGGCGGAGCCAGCGGATGATGTCGAGGTCGGGTGCGAGGGGGAGCCGGTTGTCGCCGGACTGCCAGTGGGCGTCGCGGAGGTAGGCGAGTCCGTCGAGTCCGCGGTAGGTGCTGGGCCAGTAGCGGTCTCGGCGCTTCGCGGGGATCGAGGTCAGAGGGTAGAGGGCAGAGAGGAGTAGGGGGAGAAGGAGGGCGATGCGGAGTTTCCAGGTGCAGCGGGGGCTGTGGAGGGCGGCGGCGAGGATGACGGCGCTGACGCAGGCGAGAATCCACCAGATCTGGTAGTAGAATTTGAAGACGGTGTTCATGCGTCCGATGTCGTCGCGGAGGGCGAAGAGTTCGACGAAGAGGGTGAGGAAGAGGCAGCCTGCGACGAGCAGGGCGGGGAGGAAACGGGCGGTCCAGGGGGCGTGGCGGAGTCCAGAAGGGTTGCGCTGGTGGAGACCGAGATGCCAGATGCCGAGTCCGAGGGGGATCCAGAAGAGTCCGTGGGCGAGGAAGAGATCGAAGAGGGAACTGCGCGCGCCTTTCCAGAGGACAAAGGCGGCGGGATGGGCGAGGGTTTTGGCGTGGAAGGGGAGGAAGAGCAGGCGGGCGGCGGCGAGGGCGAGGAGGGTCCAGCCGATCCGGGAGAGGAGGAGGCGGGTGTCGGGGAGGGGGAAACGTTTTTTAAAGGCCGGGAAGAGGAGGACGAAGGCGAGGATCGCGGCCTGCACGGGGAAGTCCCAGGCGTTGGTGATCCAGAGGCTGCCGAGGGCGAGGGCGGCGGCGAAGAGGCGGACAGGGTGGAAACGTCGCAGGAGTTGCAGGGAGAGGAGGAGGCAGAAGGCGGCGATGGGCAGGGCCATGACGTGGGCGTGGAGGTCGCCGTAGAGCTGGGAGAAGAAGGGGAATTCGGTGATGGGCTGTACGTCGCCTTCAGGAACGTTGATGACGCGGCTGGCGGCCCAGTAGCCGGAATTCCCGTGTCCGGGACGGCCCTGGAGGAGCCAGCGGACTTGTCCGAAGTTGCCGAGGAAGAGGGTGAGGAGGACGGCAAGGAGGCCGGCGCTGAGGGTGCCGCGTCGTCCGGGGCGGGAGCGGAACGCGGAGACGAGGGAGCTGGCGATGGCGAAGACGGCGCCGGCCGTGAGGGCGGCGAAGGTGGGGAGGAGCAGGTTGTAGGCGGTGCTGGGGAGGATGCCGGTGGCGCGGATGAGTCCGGAGCAGAGGACGAAGCCGTAGTAGTAATAATTGAGGAAGGCGCCGGAGAGCCAGGGATTGGGCGGTGGAAAGAAGGGGCTTTGCGCGGTGCTGGTCAGGAAGGCGAGGTCCATGGGTTTTTCGCCGCCGGCCCAGGGATGCCAGAGGTCGGGCTGCAGGGAGCGCAGCCAGAGGAAGAAGGCGAAGACGCTCCAGAAGAGAATTTCGCTGAAGAGGATGCGGCGGGCGTTTCGGCGGAGGCTGCGGAAGAGGTCCTCGTGTTTCCAGGCGAAGAGGATGGCGGCGAGGGCGAACCAGAGGGTTCCGGCGAGGTGCAGAGACTGGCCAAAGCGGAGAAGTCCGCTGGCGGCGGGAAGCCAGGCGAGCCAGCCGATGGCGAGGAGTCCGACGAGGCGGGCAACGCAGGCGCCGCGGTCGCGCAGCGTTGGGAAAAGCCATCCGGCGACGGGCAGGGAGACGGGGCCGAGGGTGAAGAGGACGATGATCCAGGTGAGGAGCGGGGCGCGGTTGCCGGCGGCGTTGGCGGGGAAGAGCTGGGCGCTGGGGCTTCCCGTTGTGCGGGCGTTCCATTCGTCGGGTGTGAGCCAGCCGTTGTTCCAGCGTCCGGCGTGGCGGTAGCGGATGTCGGGGATGGAGGGGAAATCGATGTTTTCGGCGAGCAGGTCGTGGAGGACGTCGACGTGCCAGACAGGGGTTTTTTCGTAGATGCGGACGAGGGGGTGGTCGTAGACCTGGAAGGCTTCTTCGGCGGCGTGGCTGTTGAGGGTCCAGTTGCCGAAAGCCGGATAGCGTTCGAAGCGGGCGACTTCGCGGAGGCCGATGCGGGTGTCGGAGCGGGGCGAAAGCAGGCGTTCGTAGAAGCGGGCCATGACGGGCCAGCGGAGGGGGACGCGCGGGAGGGTGTCGGAGGCGCGGTTGCTGGAGAGGACGAGGTAGTCGGCGCGGTCGATGGCTTCGAGCAGGGCGCGGAGTTTTTCGGGCGTGTCGGGGTCGTAGACGGGGAGATCGAGGAAGCGGAGTCCGGCGTGGTGGGGTTCGGAGCCGCGGAGGCGGAGGGGGAGGGCGTCGTCCCAGTGTTCGCCGGCGACGATGCCGTCGGCGGGGAGGTGTTCGTAGAGCCAGCGGGAGGCGGCGATGCGCGGGTGGGGCTGGCGGTACATGTTGACGAAAAAGAGGGCGTAGACAATCGTGAGTCCGGCGACGAGTCCGTAGAGAAGGCGGCGGAAGATGGGTGGCTCGACGCGGCGGAGGGCGAGGGTGCCGCAGAGGATGAGCGCGGGATACGCGGGCAGGAAATAGCGCATCGTGTGCAGGTGGATGTTGCCGTGATAGGCGATGAGGAGCAGCGGCCAGAGGGGCAGGAGGCAGAGCCAGTGTCCGGGGCGGAAGCGGTGGGTCCAGAGCAGGAAGAGGGCGCCGCCGAGGGAGAGGAGTCCGAGGGGCCAGCCCATGCCCCAGGCTGCGAGGTTGTGGAGGGCGAAGAGCCAGGGAGTGCGTCCGACCCATTGCAGGGTGAAGGGGACTTCGAGGGTGCCGTCGCTGATGGCGCGGACCTGCCGGATGTCGGCGAGCCACTGGGAATTGAGGCCTCGGGGCCAGAAGCCGGAGGCGTCGAAGGCGTAGGGCTGGAGGATGCGGAAGAGGAGGAGGGCGAGGGCGCCGCCGGCGGCGAGGATGGCGAGAGGTTTCCAGGAGCGTTGGGTCCAGGCGAGGGAAAGCGCGGCGGCGATGACCCAGAGGGCGAGCAGTCCGAGGTTGAGGCGGCAGGCCATGGCGAGGCCGACGCTGGCGGCGGAGGCGAGCAGGAGCGTGAGGCGTTTTTCTTTGACGGCGACGAGGCCGAGTCCGACGCAGAGGGTGGCAAAGAAGACGCCGGCGGCATCGACGGTGTAGAAGTGTGCGTGCTGAATGGAGAGGACGCAGAAGGCCAGGAGCAGGGCGCTGGCGGAGGCGAGGCGCGCGCCGCCGAGTCGCAGGGCGAGCAGGAAGAGGAGGGCGACAGTGGCGGTGTCGAAGAGAGCGGAAACGAGGCGTCCGATGCGGGCGATGTCGGCGAGGTCGCGGATGCCACGCGCGGCGCTGACGGCATGGACGATGCGGAGGGGAAGGGTTCCGTAGACGTAGGTGGAGAATCCGCGGTTGTAAGGATTGAAGGGGGAGGCGGCGGTGTCGAACCAGGTCTGCGCGTCGGGGGCCGCGTCGAGCTGGGCGGTGACCATGCACATGAACCGTTCGTCGGGATGGAGCAGGTGGCCGTTGTCCCAGTCGCCGCCAGCGCGGCGTAGCACGAAGGCGAGCGCGAGCAGGAGGACGAGATGGGAGAAGCTCTGGAGGGATTTGCTCATGGGGCGGGGAGTTCGGGCGGGGCGGCGGGGTCGCGGGTCATGAGCAGGAAGCGGTTGGGTCCGGGCCATTCGCCGGGGCCGAGTGCGGGCTGGTCGCGGGTGAGGTAGAAGCGGAGGAGTTTGCGGCGGACGGCGGGATATTTCCAAAGGGAAATGAAATTTTTGCGGATGAGTTTGTGCCAGTGCTGGCGGGGCCATACGACGAGATCGACCTCCAGTCGCGGAATCCAGCCGATGGCGCTGAGGCGGTCACGCTCGGTTGGATGTACGAGGATGGCCGCGCTGTTGGAGGGGGCAGGGCTGGTGTTCGCGTCGTAGCTGGCTTTGGTCTCGCGGAAGTACCAGGCGAGGGGCCAGGCGAAGTCGGGATTGATTTGAACCCACATGTCGGGGCGTTGGGCGAGTTCGTGGTGGATGAGATCGACGGCGGTTTTGACGTCGGGTCCGGCGTGGGCGTAGACGAGGGGTTCGAAGTAGCTTTCGGCGAGGGGGCCGTTGGCGCGGAGGCTGTTGAGGCCGAAGTGCAGGAGAAGGAGGGCCGCACCGGCGCGGGTGAGGTGGAGGCGGAGGGAGCGGCGTGCGGGCGCAAAGAGGTCCGCCAGCACAGGCCCGGCGAGCAGGCAGAGGGGGAGGGTGATGTGGTTGACGAGCCAGGGCATGCGTTCGCCGGCCCAGGAGTAGATGGCGAGGTTTCCGGCGGCGTAGAAGAGGAGGAAGGCGGTGGGGAAATCGCGGAATCGGCGGAGGGCGGCGGGTAGGGTAACGAGCAGGATCGGCGTGTAGATGAGGAGGAGGGTCACGTAAAACCAGGGGTCGTCGCTGCCGCGTTGCACGTCGTGCTGTTTGAGCCAGTAGCCGAGGCTTCCGGCGATGCCGCTGGCGAGTCCGTGGCGGACGTTGCTGAACAGTGTGGTGTAGAGGAGGATGTTGACGCCCCAGAAAAGGGCGAAGGAGAGGAGCCAGGCGTGGAGGCGTTTGCGGGGAACAAACCAGGCGAGTCCGGCGCTGAAGGCCAGGCCGAAAAAAATCAGGGCGATGGCGAAGATACGGTTTTGGCCTTCGGGCGTTTTGTTGTCGAGAGGGTCCCATCCGAGCCGGGGATGGACAAGGGCGGAGGCGAAGGGAAGGGCGAGCAGCAGGAGCAGCGCGGCGCAGTCGAAGAGGGGATGGGCCAGGCGTTTCGTTTTCCAGACGTCGAGCAGCCCGAAGAACACGCAGGCGGCGCCGAGCACGGTGCCGTGGATGAAGCAGACTTCTTTGCAGGCGAAGCTTAGGCCGAGTCCGAGGGCGATCCAGAGGAGGTGGCGGGGCTGTTGTTCTTCGCGGTAGCGGAGGATGGCCCAGACCATGAGCAGGGTGAAGAGGCAGATGTAAATGTCGTTGCGGATGTAACGGCTGTAGTAGAGGAGGTCGGGAGAGAGGGAGACGAGGGCGGCGGCGGCGAGGGCGCCGGCCTTTCCGAGCCATCGTCGGTAGAGCAGGAGCATGGCGACGCAGCCGGTGCCGGCGAGGGCGGGGACGATGCGGGCCGTGAAGTCGTTGGCGCCGAAAAGCAGGTAGACGAAGGCGTTGAGGTGGAAGAGCAGCGGGCCGTGCATCATCGGGTCGTGCTGGTAGTTGCCATTGGCGGAGAGGTACCAGGAGTAGAGGGCGTGCAGGCTTTCGTCGTGGCTCATGGCGCGGTGGCCGAGGCCGACCAGACGGGCGACGAGGCTGGCGGCGAGGAGCATGAACCAGAGGGTGCGTTCGGAGAAGGGGGCGGGCTTGGTCACGGCAGGCGCAGCAGGTGGTGTCGGTAGGGGCCGGCGCGGCGGATGTCCGGGGTGTCGAGGACGACGGGCGGGGAATCGGCGAGGCGTTCGGCGAGGGCGGGTGAGGCGAAGAGCCACTGGTCCTGGCGGTGGATAACGCCGTCGGGATCGCGGTGGGTCCAGCGGTCGCCGCGTTCGTCGGCGGGGGCGAGACGTTGGAGGCCGGTTTCTTCGATCATGCGGATCATGGGGCTGTCGAGGGCTTCGCGGCAATGGAGGGAGAGGAGGACATCCTGACCTTCGGCGAGCAGGGGGCGGAGGGCCTGGGCGAGGAGGCGGGCCTCGTTGCGGCGGCGTTCGTAGTCGGCCTCGGGCGGGGGCAGGCGGGCGTTCCAGAGGTGGAGGTTCCGAGTGTCGGAAAGGGAAATTTTCACGCTTCCGATGTTCGGAACGTAGGCGCGGTCGCGGATGCGGTAGGCCTGGGCGGAGAGTTCGCGGGTGTGGGTGAAGGGGAGGCGGCTGAGGAAGCCGAGGCCTTCGAAGGGAGTGGGGCCGGGGACGTAGAAGTGGTGGGGAGTTGTGCCGAGGGCCGCGCGGAGATCGTTGAGGGCGGCTTCTCCGCCGATGCCGCGGAGGACGAGGACATCGGGGGCGAGGCGCGGAAGTTCGCGGAGGAGGGCGGCGCGTTCGGGTTCGGGTTTGGGATCGACGGGTTGGCCGGAGCCGTTGCGGTCCATCCAGCCGTAGTCGTGGAGGTGGGCGAAGAGGAGGCGGTGGCCGTCCGGGTGTTTGGGCGGGGGCGTGCGGGGGCCGCAGCCGGCGAAGAGGCAGAGGCAGAATAGCAGGGCGGCGCGCAGGGGCTTAGGCCTTGCTTTTGGCGCGTTTGTAGCCTTCTTCGATTTTTTTGGACACATCACGGTAGCCGATGTCCACGGAGTAGATTTGTTTGTAGTATTGGAGGGCCTTGACGAAGTCGCCCTGGGCTTCGAGGACTTCGCCCAGTTCGTAGATGACGCCCATTTTGCGCTCGTCCATGGTGGGGATTTCCTCGGCGGCTTTTTCGAGCTGGCCGGCGGCGATGTCGAACTGTCCTTTGGCCTTGAAGCAGCGGCCCATGAGGTAGAGGGCGTCGACACGGCGCTGGGGATTTTTCTGGGCGTGCTGGAACTGGGCGAGGGCCTTGTCGAGTTCGCCGCGGGCGAAAAGGAGTTCACCGTAATCGAATTTGAAGCCGAGGTCGTTGGGGTAGCGGGCGACTTTGTCGGCGGCGTCTTCGAGCAGGAAGGCCTGGAGTTCGTCGCGCTGGGCCTGGGCGCCTTCGAGGTCGCCGTCGGCGCTGAGGACTTTGATGTTGTGTTCGTAGATGCGGATGGTGACGTCGGAGAGACCGCGCTGGATGAGGGGGTCGGCGTGGTTGGCTTTTTCGTCGGCGCGCTGGAGGACTTCGAGGGCTTCGTTAAAGTGACCGGCTTTGAGGAGGGAGTCGGAGAGAGGGCGGTAGAGGTTGAGGTTGTCGGGCTCTTGTGCGAGTTTGCGGCGCTGGGTGTCGATGAGTTTGTCGAGGTCGCTGAGGGACTGCTGGGAGCGGTTTTGTTGTTCGAGGGAGATGGATTCGGCCTCGCTTTTGAGTTTGCCGCGGAAGTCGCCCTTGTCTTCCCAGTTGCCCTTGGCCATGGTGTCCATGGCGGAGGCGTCTTTGATCCATTTGATGACGATCTGGTCGCCGGGGCGGAGTTCGCCGAGGCGTTCGAAGGAGGCGCGGGCCTCGTGGGAGGCGCCCATGCGGACGTAGAGGTGGCCGAGTTTTTCGAGGAGTTTGTCGTTTTTGCGGTCGAGTTTGAGGACGGCGGCGAGGGTGATGGCGGCGGCGCCGGGATTGTTGGAGGCTTCGGCGGCCTCCACGTAGGTGTCGAGGAAGGCGGCGTTGATGGGATCGATCTTGAGGAGTTCCTCGGCGAGGGGGAGGGCTTTTTCCGGGGTCTTTTTGATGGCGGACTTCACGGCCATTTGTTTGCCCATGCCTTTGAGGGAGGAGAAGGAGTCCGGCTTTTTGCCTTTTTTGCCTTCGAGCTGAATATCGCGCAGCTCTTGGCGGATTTCGTCGAGTTCGGGCTCCTTGGCAAGCACGTCGAGCATGAGATCTTCGGCGTAGTCGCGGTTGTTTTTGCGCTGGGCTTCGCGGGCGCGCTTGACGGTTTCGCGGATTTCGGTTGGGGTTTGTGAAAGCAGTTTGGCCATGAGGTTCTCCTTTGGGAATCTACAGAAATAGGGCCTCAACGCCTCAAGGTCAAGCGTTGGCGGGGAGAAAACAACGCTTTATCCGAGCAGGAAGGCGATGTCTTCGGGGGTGATGCTGGAGAGGAGGCTGTTCTGTTCGCCGAGGATGGCGTCGGCGAGCTGGCGTTTTTCCTGCTGGAGGGCGAGGATTTTTTCTTCGATGGTGTCGCGGGCGACGATGCGGTAGGCGAAGACGGATTTGGTTTGGCCGATGCGGTGGGCGCGGTCGATGGCCTGGGCTTCGATGGCGGGGTTCCACCAGGGGTCGAGGAGGATGACGTAGTCGGCGGCGGTGAGGTTGAGGCCGACGCCGCCGGCTTTGAGGCTGATGAGGAAGAGTGGGCAGGCGGGGTCGGTTTGGAAGCGCTGGATCTGGGCGTCGCGGTCGGTGGTTTGTCCGTCGAGATAAGCGTAGGGGGTGTTGGCCTGGTCGAGGTCCTTGCGGACGAAGGCGAGCAGGGAGGTGAACTGGGAGAAGATCAGCGCCTTGTGTCCGGAGGAGAGGATGTCCTCAAGCAGGTCGGCGAGGGCGGAGAGTTTGGCGCTTTCCATGGAGGCGTGGTCGGGGGAGATGAGGCCGGGATGACAGGCGGCCTGGCGGAGTCGCAGCAGGGCTTCGAGGACCATGATTTTGGATTTTTGCAGACCCTTTTCGTCGATGCCCTGGGTGAGGACGGCCTGGTAGTGTTTTTTGAGTTCGTCGTAGAGGCTGCGCTGCTCGGGGGCGAGTTCACAACTGAGGGTTTCCTCCACTTTGGGCGGAAGATCGGTGGCGACCTGTTCTTTGGTGCGGCGGAGGAGGAAGGGACGGACGCCACGGGCGATGAGGCGGAGGGACTCGGGGGAGAGGTCTTTGGCCTGCGCGAGTTTTGCGCCCAACATGCCGGGGTTGAGGAACTGCAACTGGCTCCAGAGGTCGTCGATGCGGTTTTCGACAGGGGTTCCGGTGAGGGTGAGCCGGTGTCGGCTCTTGAGCAGTCGAACGGCTTTGGTGATTTTGGCGGAGGGGTTTTTGATGGCCTGGGATTCGTCGAGAATGACGTAGTCGAAGGAGACCGCGCGCAGCCAGGCGATGTCGCGGAGGAGGGTTTGGTAGGTGATGAGGTAGAGGTCGGCTTCGGGCAGGTCGTCGGAGGATTTGGCGCGGGTGGTTCCGCTGAGGACGGCGCAGCGGAGGGCGGGGGTGAAGAGGGCGGCTTCGCGCATCCAATTGTAGACGATGCTGCGGGGGAGGACGGCGAGGGCGGGGCCGGCGTTTTGGCCGCGCTGTTCTTCGAGCAGGGCGAGGACCTGCACGGTTTTGCCCAGGCCCATGTCGTCGGCGAGGCAGCCGTTGAGGCCGATGTCGCGCAGATGCCGCAGCCAGCCGAGGCCTTCTTTTTGGTAGGCGCGCAGGGTGCCGGTGAAGCCGGGGGGCGCTTCGGCGGCTTGGGGTGAACTGAGAGTGCGCAGACGCTTGCGCAGGCCGCGGGCGGTTTCGTCCCAGTCGATGCCGGGGAGTTCGGCGAGCATGAGGTCGAGCAGGACGGCGTTGGCGCCGGCGAAACAGAGGCGACCGTTGTCCTGTTCGGAGCTGGAGAGTTTGCGCAGGAGGTCGATGCGTTCGAGCAGGTCGGCGGGCAGGACGCCGATGCCGCCGCGGCGGAGGCTGACGAAGCGCTGGCCGGGGGCGTTGTGGCGCAGGAGCTGGGGCAGGGTCAGCGAATCCTCGCCGAAGCGGAGTTCGCCGTCGAGTTCGAACCAGTCGATGCCGCTGCCGAGGACCTGGATGGAGCTGCCGCTGCTTTGGCGGACGCGGGTGTCGCGGAGAAGGATTTCCCAGCCGTCGGCGTCGAGGGCGAGGAGGGTGTCGACCAGGCTCTCGTTGGGGAAACTCCAGAGGCCTTCGTCGCCGCCGGACACGAGGGTTCCGCCGAGGATTTCGAGGCGCTGGAGGGCGAGGCGTTCGGCGGCGGAGTCGCGCACGTGGATTTGGCGCAGCGTGGCGTCGATCCAGCGGGTGTCGGTGTCGAGCCAGTGGACGGTTTTGTGGGGATAGCGGAATTCGGGGATGGCCTCCGCGGATTTTCCGAGGTTCCAGTGGCGGAAACGAAGAACGCAGAGGGGCGGACTGCGGATTTCCTCGAAGGCGATTTCTGGGGGAAGTTCGGTGGG
>CAZCFM010000117.1:0-7001 GCA_964497855.1 uncultured Verrucomicrobiota bacterium
CGCTCCTCAAACGCCCCGGCCCAGACCGAGGGGATCACCGACACGCCATCAAAACATTTTGTGCTCATGGTGGCATCCTACACGGAAGGCCTTTGGGCGTCAAGTAAAATTTATATTGCAGCTGTTGCATTCCTGACGTTCAACGCGGAGCGGGACAACGTGGAGCTGTAATCATGATCCACTTTCTGCTCGACACGAATGCATGGCTGCGCCTGTTCGTCGCCCCCCACAAGATCAATGCGCTCACCCTGGAACGTCTGCGTAGGGAAGAACAGGTGGGCATCTCTCCTTTCAGTTACATCGAGGTCAGCCAGAAATCATCCAAGGAGAAATTGTTTCCGGAGTCGGTCGGCGACTGGTTTTCCAAGGCGATTCCTCCGGGGAAAATCATTCCGTTTCCCATCACACCTGAAATTGCCTGCCTTGCCTACGACCTCGGTCCCGATTTTCACGGCGACCCGGCAGACCGCATCATCGCCGCCACGGCGATCCTTCACCAGTTGACGCTTGTCACGTCTGACATCAAACTCCTCGCCTACCCTCGTTTACGCACGCTCAACACCTGACGTTCGACTGCCCCGGAATAGCCCCAGCAGCACCAGAAACAGGAGCGGCACGACGCCGAAGGCTTTGGAGAGTCCCAGATGTTCCCCGAGCAGACCGACCAGCCAGGAGGAGAAGGAAAAGCCGGCGATGCCTCCGCAGGACAACAGGATAAACAACGCGGTGGGGTCCAGCGGCAACCGATCGACTGCCAGCGATTGCAAACTGGGCCAGAACGAGGCCACGGAGACGCCGGCGAGGAAAAGTCCCAGGCCAAAGAGCGGTCCGGGCGGGAGAAAGGGAAAGGCGATGGATACCACCAGTCCCAAAACCATCGACGCGCGGACAAAGGGTTCCATGCGACCGGGTTTTCCCCACCATCCGCCCGCGAAGCGCGTGACGATCATGCCCAGACTGAACAGGCCGGCCCCCCAGCCGCCCGCGCGCGCGCTGCCGCCGTGGACCAGTTGCACATAACTGGCCGACCAAAAGGTGAAGCTTCCCTCCGCAGCCCCGCCAAAAAACATCAGCGCCGTGAAGAGCCAGAATCCCCGGTTTCGCAGAATCTCCAACTTGTGACCGAGCACGTGACCCATGGAGATCCGCTGCCGCGGCGGGCCCAGATTGCGCAGCCCCAGAAACAAGATCCCGGCCAACAAACTCACGCCGGCGACGGTTTGCAGCACCGGACGCCATTCCCCGCTGCGGGTGATTTGCTCTCCGCCCAGCAGCACCGTGACCAGCACGCCCACGGACCAGAAGCCGTTGATAATGTTGAGGTAAGGGCCGGATTCGCCCCGGTGCAGTTCCTCGACCAGGGGATTGATGAGGGCCTCCAGGATTCCACCGCCCACCCCCGCCAGCGCCAGCGCCATCAACAAGATGCCGTAGCTTTCGGCGCGGCTGTAGAGAATCATGCCCAGACCCAACAGCAGGAGGGACATACCCAGCGAGCGGGCTTTCCCGAAGTGCGCGGCCAGAAAACCGCTGCCCAGCAAGGTCAGGAAAATTAGAGCACTGCGCCCCACCTCCAATCCCCCGCCCTCCGCCAACCCAAAGCCAAGCTCGCGACTCATCTGCACCAGCACGATCGGCGTCACGGTCGCGCTGGCCGAATAGGCCAGGAACGCCACACAGGCGGCAACATCCAGAGGAACAAAGCGGAGAGGTTTCATAATCAGGGGGGATGACACATGCCCCATTTGCAGGAGCTACGCAATCCATTTATTCACTCCTGATTTTCAATTTCCGGCCACAGCCGGGACAAAAGAAACGGGAAGGATGTTTGCGCAGGGTGACGGAGTCCAGGTGTCGTTCACAACAGGGACAGGAGACCTTAAACTGGATTCCCTCCACGTCGGGAGGCAGGAAGATCAAGCGGGGTTGGAGGAAGTATCGCACAAGGGGCAAACGCAGGTACAGGTGAAACGACACGGCGGCAATCAAGGCAATCAGGGGTTGCCACAATAGAAATCCAATCATCCATCCGCCCAGCAGGCTACTGTAAAACAATCCCATTTTCGCCTCCAGTCGGTAATCCTCTGACACTTCCGCAGCCCAAAGAGACATCACGCCAATTCCCACCAGTATCCAACCCGGAAATGGAAGCGCCAAGCATGCCATGACCGCAGCGAACGACAGCCAGAACAAACCCACAGGCCACATCCAGAGAGGGACATCCAAACAAGCCACCAGCGGAAACGTCCCCAGCATGGAACCCAGCATGATCAGCAGCATCGAACCCCACACCGAGGCAAATGCGGCGCGGACACCGTCGGTAAACCCTAAGCGGAGAGATGGATTGGTTGGGTTGGGGAGGGAGGAGGCCATGGGAGTGCAGAGAGCAGTCGGAATTTACGAATGGGGGGTATAATTCGCATCCGGCTCGCGGACGAGGATTTCGGCGGGAATCCCGAGTCCCTGATGAAGGGCCCGGATCATGGTGAGGCTGAGACTGCGCTTGCGGTTAAGGACCTCGGAAATCTTGCTTTTGCTTTTGATGTAGGGGGCGAGGTCGCTGGGGTTCAACCCCAGTTGATCCATGCGGAACCGTATGGCTTCCACTGGATCCGGCGGAGGAATCGGATAATAGGTCTCTTCGTAGTTTTCAATCAGAAGGGTCCAAATCTCCAGCTCATCCTCCTCCGGCGAGTCGGTTTCCGCGTCCATGAGCGTTTCCACATAGGCCAGAGCCTGTTCGTATTCCGCCTCACTGTGAATGATTTTCGGGTACATGTTGATGCCTAGATGTTGGTGGCGTCCACGTGGTCGTATTCGGAGTGGGTTCCGATAAATCGGACAAAGAGGATGCCGGTGTTGTAATGGACTTTAGCAATCAGACGGTAGTGGTTTCCCTTGATGTTGAAAACAACCCGGTTTCCAGGAAGAATGTCCGCAGACGGGAAATCCGTTTTCAGTTCTGTCGGGGTCTTCCATTCCGCGTTCTCCACCTCATGGAACCAGGCGCACAGGGCTTGCTGGGCGCCTGCATGTCGGGTCCAAAAGGACCGAAGTGTTCTTTTACTGATGATTCTCACGTCAGGTTAGGCCTCGATTATGAGCAAAACAAGAAAATAGTTCCCAAAAAGGGAACTTCTTCATGCGGACACATCGGAGATGCGCAGTTCCTCCCGGAAGCTTTACCCTTGAATCCTCGTTGAATGTCATTCATGAAGCATGTTTACAAAACAAAGCCCCGTCAATCTCACAGGAGAAGGAAGGAGGACCGTTTTTCAGTGTCAGATCCCACCGACACACTGGCAACCCATTGGATATCGTAACACATGACCCCCGCTCTGGCCTGGCGACTTTGGCAGTGGGCCGCGCTCCCGGCCTGCAAGCGTTTTGCAGGGGCCTTGCAACGGCCCCGCGAAACGCAGGAACGCCTTCTTCAGGGCCTGCTCCGGCACGCCCAGGGCTCCCGCTTCGCCGAGACACAGGGTCTGCATCCCGGCCTGGGTCCCAGCGAATACGCCCGCCGCGTGCCGGTCATGGACGCCGCCTCCCAGTCTGCATGGAGCGCCCAGTTGCTTGCGGGTGGGCAGCAGGTTCTGTTCGCCCCAGCCGTCGAACGACTGGTGCCCACCAGCGGCAGCACCGGACCCGTCAAACTCATCCCGATGTGCGCCGCCAGCCGACGCGAATATGCCCTGGCGGTGAATCTTTGGATCGCGGACCTGCTCCATTGCAGCCCGGCCCTTCGCAACGGGCGCGCCTACATCGCCACGTCGCCCGCGCTCGACAGTCCCCTGCCCGCCGCCGCCCTTCCCGTTGGGTACGCCGAGGATGAGGCCTACCTCGGCTCCCTCGAACGCCGCATTCTCGGCTCCCTGCTCGCCGTGCCCACCCGCGTCGCCCGCCTGCGCGGTGACGCCTGGCGCAACAGCGTCCGGGCCCAACTGCTCGCCGCCCGCGACCTGCGCCTGCTCTCCCTCTGGCATCCCTCCTACCTCGCGGCCCTCTTCGACGCATCCGAACTCGCCACGCTCCCCGAAATCTGGCCCCATCTCCAGGTCATTTCCTGCTGGGCGGACGGCGTTTGCCGCGAAGAGGCCGAACGCCTGCACGCGCTTTTCCCCACGGCCCGCCTTCAGCCCAAAGGACTCTGGCTCACGGAAGGCGTGGTCACTCTCCCCTGGCGCGGTCAGCATCCCCTCGCCCTCCTCAACGGCTATTACGAGTTCGAGGACGAATCCGGTGCCGCCGTTCCCCTCGACGCCCTGCAAATCGGCAGCGCCTACCGGGTCCTGCTCAGCAACCACGCCGGACTGTACCGCTACCGCCTTGGCGACCTCGTGGAGGTGACCGGACATCTCCACGCCACGCCCTGCTTCCGCTGGATCGGCCGCGCCGACGCCGTCTCCGATCTGCGGGGCGAAAAACTTTCCGAAGCCCAGATCGAACGTGCCCTCCGCGCCGCCCGGATCGCCGGCGACGCCCGTCTCGTTCCCGACTCCGCCCTCACTCCGCCGGCCTACCGACTTCACACCCGCGATCCGCAGCCCGACCTCTCCGCCCTCGAAAACGCCCTCCTCCAGAATCCCCACTACCGCTGGGCCCGCGACCTCGGGCAGCTAGGCCCCCTCACCCGCGGCGAATCCATTCACGCCTCCGCCGACACTCCTCCCCAGCGCAAAAGCAGCCGCCTTCGCCCTCCAGTCCCTCAGCCCTGACGAAGGGTCTTCCATCGGGAAAATTGTCTTGCCGGGTATGGGACGCCGTGTTAGTCGCACGGCATGTGGAACTTTGTTGCTTTTGATCTTGAGACGACCGGCATACAGCCGGATCTGGATGCCGTGGTGGAAATTGGCGCGGTGAAGTTTGTGGACGGCTTGCCCCAGACCGCGTTTTCATCGTTGGTGAATCCGCAACGTCCGATTCCGGCGGATGCGCAGGCGGTGCACGGGATTAGCGATGAGGAGGTGCGTGGACAACCGATTTTGCGGGACGTGCTTCCGCGTTTCGCGGACTATTGCGGCGACTTGCCGCTGGTGGCCCACAATGGCCGCTTCGATTTCAAGTTTTTGGAATGCGCGGTCAAACGCGACAAAGGTCCGGCCCCGACGGGTCCCTTGATTGACACCTTCGCCCTTTCCAAAAAGGTGTTTCCGGGTCTACTCAATTATCGTCTGGAGACCCTGACCAAACATTTTGGTTTCCCCAACACGGTGTTTCACCGGGCCTGCGAGGACGCGGAGTACTGTGGCAAGGTGTTCCTGCGCATCGTGGAGGCGCTGGAGAAAAATCAGATTTCGAGCAGTGTGCCTTCTTTGTTGCAGCTTTCGGAGATGAAAGAGATGCGCTTGCCGGTCTACAAAGCCCCGCAAGGGGAACAACTGGGTCTTTTTGGATTCTGACGCATGAAAAAAACTCTGATCACAGCGATTGCCAATCAAAAGGGCGGCGTGGGCAAAACGACAACCAGCGTGAATCTGGCTGCGGCACTGGCCACGCTGGGAAAAAAGGTTTTGCTGGTGGATTTGGATCCGCAGGCCAATGCAACCTCCGGACTGGGCCTGGATAAACGGGGAGAAAACAGCATTTATCCCGTGCTGCTCGGTGAAAAGCAGATCACGGAGGTGATTCAGGAAACGGAGCAGCCCCGCCTGCACGTGGCATCCTCCGAACTGGACTTGGCGGGGGCGGAAATCGAAATCGCCCGGATGGAGGATTATTTGCAGCGTCTGCGCATGGCGTTTCTGCCCCTGCGTGAATCCAACACCTACGACTACGTTTTGCTGGACTGCCCCCCTTCCCTGGGTCTGCTGACGCTCAATGCGTTGACGGCGGCGGACTGCCTGCTGGTTCCCTTGCAGTGCGAGTATTTTGCTCTGGAGGGACTCAGCGTGATCACGGACATGGTGATCACCATTCAGGAATCCAGCAATGCCGATCTGCGCCTGGACGGCATTTTGTTCACGATGTTCGACAACCGCATCAACCTGTCGCAGGAAGTGGTGGATGAAGTGCGCAATCATTTCAAGGACGGACTCTACAACGCGGTGATTCCCCGCAACGTTCGACTGAGCGAGGCCCCGAGTCACGGCAAAAGCATCTTCAGTTACGCGCCCGTGTCGAGCGGAGCGGCGGCGTATTTGGCGCTGGCCAAAGAATTCATCAAACGCAACTGATGCCTCCGCGGCCCGCCCCGGACGGTGACGGTCAAATAGATCAAACACACCCTGAAGTTGCTTTCCTTCGGCGTGGTGTATGGGGGGGGGCAGTGTGGGTTGACGCGTTGCCGACTAAAATGAGTCTTCGGGGGCCGACGGCACATCGGGAGTCTTGGCGAGCACACGATCGAAACCGGATCTGGAGGCCATGCGCGCCTCCTCCTCCAAATAGGATACGGTCAGGATGGAGGAAACCTTTTCCGCCGCCGCAGAGGCGAGAAACTGGTTGATGGAAACTCCATCTTGTTTCGCCAATTCTTTTACTTTCCGGTGAATCGAGTCCGGGAGTCGCAGAGTCAGAGCTGTCATGGGTTTTCTCCGATGTGTTGTAAAAAGTTGAGAGGGGTGAGGACTTCAACACCAAACATCCTCGCGGGCCGGAAGTCGCCAACGTTAAAAGTCACGATGTGCGTCGCCTGTCCAGCCACCGCCGCCTCCAAGACCATGTCGTCCTTTGGGTCGGATAACAAGGGTCTCCACAGAAAGTATACGTCTTTTCGCAAAGACTGAGAAAGAAGGTACCGGCAGAAGTCGTGAATGTCTTCCATCGTGTATACATCTGGGAGCATCCCAGGCCTGGTCAGCACATCCAAGGCCTCCATATATAGGGGGACCGTCATTACGGGTTTGAACTTTGGGCTGGGAATACATGAAATCAATTTTCGAGAGGTTCCTCTTGTGGATCTCAAGCTGGAAACCAAAACATTGGTGTCAATGACGATATTCATTTGGTATCATCTATAACACCACCATTTAGCAACAAAAAGGTAAATATCAGCAAATTTT
>CAZCFM010000117.1:7101-9793 GCA_964497855.1 uncultured Verrucomicrobiota bacterium
GCGGGGATTGGGAACCGTGGTAGCTGCGTTTGGCGACCACTTCCTGAAGGACTTTTTCCAACGCATCGATGCTGCGTTTCCAGGTGAAGGTCCGCTCCACCGTGTCCCGGGCGTTTTGACCAATGCGGGCGCAGGTGTCGGGGTCATGGAGCAGCATGTGGATCAGGTCCGCCATCATCGCGGGTGCATCGGCCACGTAGGCGTTGTGTCCCTGGTCGATGGGAATCCCCTCGGCGCCGGTGGTGGTGCTGACCACGGGGATCTGCATGGCCATGGCCTCAAGGATTTTCCCCCGCACGCCGGAGCCGGAGAGGACGGGACAGACATACACCTTTGTTTTGGCGAGCCAGGGCCGCAGGTCTTCAACCTCCCCGGTGATGAGGATGCGTTCGTCGCGGGAGGCTTGGTGTTGCATGGCCGGGCTGGGATCGCGTCCGACGAAATGGAGGGTGACCACCGGGTCACGGCGGCGGAGCAGAGGCCAGACGTTGCGAAGGAACCAGAGGGCGCCGTAGTGGGCCTGTTCACTGCTGAAACGCCCCGTGATGGTCACACAGTGCTCGCGGATGGCGGCGGGGGGGGGAGGCAGGAAGGCGTCGCTTCGCAGTCCAGGAGAGACGGCGGTGATGCGGACGGTCGGATCTTCTTCGAGGAGGGCCAGACGTTCTTCGTTGGTGAGGGTCAGGACGCGGTCGGCGGCGCTGTAGAGCCTGAACTCCAAGAGGCGCATATGGCGGTATTCGAGCCACTGTTTGCCCCAGAGGAGGCTGGGCCCCATGATGTCGATTTGCCGCCGGCTGCCGAGGGTGGGAGAGTCGTGACAGGAAATGATGCGGCGGACGGCGGGGAGCCAGGGGTTGCGGTAAAAAAACTGTCCCATGGCCGAAAATTCGGCGATGGCCACTTCGTAACCGCCGCGGAGGATCATATCGCCCACAATCTTTTTCATGGGGTCGCTATGGTAGCGGAAGAAGGAACTGGGCGCACTGTAGCGACCACTGATAAAGGAGCTGGGAAGGAGTTTGTTGATCCAAGGCTCATGGAGAACCTGCAGTTCTTCGAGTCCAGGGTGCGCCTGATCGAGAAAGGGGCGGTCTTGCTCCGGGTCGAGAAAACAGGCAAGGGCGACGCTGTGTCCGCGGGCGATTAAATGATCGATGCGCTGATAGACGATTTGCATGCCGCTATAGGAGCGGGCATGAGGAAAGCGGGGTGCCAGAATCAGAATGCGCACGGCATCCTCCATTCCGGGGGGGATATCCCATGGAGTTTTTTCGGAAAACCCCTTGGTTTTAGGGTGAAATTCAACATGCAGAGGTGTTGTAACCCAGATTTTCAGCCTCTGCAACGTTTCTTGTGCCACAGAAAGAGCCAAAAATATTGGCACGCCGTCTGCTTACTACATTTACCCCTTTGGCAAGCGCAGGGCTTCGAAAGGGTAGTCTTCCCTAAAAATGAAAAATGTGTGATTTTGCACAATTCGTGAAAAATGCACAAAACGTAACGATCCATACAGCCCCCCCCGAATTCTCAGCCTCCCCACAACCTCCACCTCCTCCACGATTGCAGATTCTTAAAAAATAGAATTCCAACCACGTCTGGAACACGACCATGTCCACTGAAATCAAATTCCGTTGTCCCGCCTGTAACCGCAAATTGAGTGTCAAAGCGGATGCGGCAGGCAAAAAAATTCACTGTCCGGCCTGTGAGGCCAAGATTCAGATTCCGGCGATGGCGCCGATGGAACAGGAACAGGATCCGACCCGCACAACCGGGCGGATAGAGAAGGCCTCGATGGTGGATGATTTGAAGGCGTTGTTGACGGAGCGGGAAACGCTGCAGCAGCAGGTTGTGCGGATGAAGGAGCAGAGCGCGGGTCTGGAATCGCTGCGTCAGCAGAATGATGAGTTGGGGTCAAAACTGGATTCCATGCAGACGAAGCTGAATGAGGCGGTGCAGCGGAAGAAGGAAGTGGAAGAACGACTGGTCGTCGTGGAGAAGGAAATTTCCGCCTTGAGGAGCGAACGGGAAGGCGAGCAGAAGCGTCAGGCGGAGATGAACGCAGAACTGGGCCGTTTGCGGGAGGAGAGCGAAGGTTTCCAGAAAAAGGTGACCGAGCGGGAAGAGGCGCGGACCCGCGCCGAAGATATGGCGGTAGGCATGGGTGAGAAGCTGCGGCAGGCGGAAGCGGAGCGGGATTCGCTGAAAAAGGAGCTGGCGGAACAGGCCGGGCAGATGGCGGAACTCCGGAAAGAAATGGAGCTTCTGGCAGGTCAGGCGGCCGGGCAGCGTCAGGAGCGTGGCACTCTGGAGAAAGAACTGGAAATCCTGCGTACACAGGTGGCGGAAAAGGAACAGTCTGCGGCAGCGCTGTTGCGTCGCTTGGCGGATACCGAAAAAGAGGGTGAAGGGGCTCAGCAGGAATTGAAGGCTCGTTTGCAGGCGATGCAGGCGGAGATCGAAGCCAAAGGCGGGGCGGATGCGGAACGGCAGGCCCGGGAAAACGCCTTGGAGAAGGAAGTGGCCGCGGCTAAACATTTGGTGGCGGAACGCAACGCTTTGGTTCAGGAAAAAGAACGCCTGGCAGAGAAACTGGGAGCAGAGGCGGACGACCTTCGGGTCCGTTTGGCCGCGGCCGAGGCGGAACGCCAGCAGGTGTCGGGAGAGACGGATACCTTGCGGGTTCAGTTGG
>CAZCFM010000117.1:9893-11541 GCA_964497855.1 uncultured Verrucomicrobiota bacterium
GAGGCGGAACGCCAGCAGGTGTCGGGAGAGACGGATACCTTGCGGGTTCAGTTGGCAACAGCCGAGGCGGAACGCCAGCAGGTGTCGGGAGAGACGGATACCTTGCGGGTTCAGTTGGGCGAAGCGGAATCCGGACGCAAGGAGGCGGAGGGTTTGCGCGGGATTTTGGACGAGGTCCGGCGGAAGCTGTCGGCGAAGGAGGCATCGGAAGAGGCGCTGCGAAAAGAAGTGGACGCCCTCCGCACGGAATTGGCCGGCGTGCAGGCAAGCCAGTCCAGCACGGGGCGCGAGGCGCAGGAACTGCGTCAGCAGTTGTCCCTGATGGAAAAGGAGCGGGACCGTTTGATGGAGGAGGCGCGGGTTTTGGCGGAGCGTGAAGCACAGGTGCAGGCCGATCGGGAAGCACAGGCGGGGGAAATTCAGTTCCTGCGGGAAAAAGTGCGGAAGAGTGAGGAGCATACGGAAGGGCTGCTCCGGACCACACGGGAAAAAGAGAATGAGCTTCAGCAGACCCACACGGAGATTGAAACCCTTCGGCAGCAGTTGGAACGCACCCTGAATGACCAGAACCATGTGGGCAAGGAGGCGAAAGCCCTTCAGACGCAGTTGATTTCATTGGAGCAGGACCGGAACCGCCTCCAGCAGGACGTCAAAATGCTGCGCGAAAGTGCGGAACGGGAGGAGAACGAGCGGAAAAACCTGAGTGAGGCGCTGAAAGAGCAGCTCGCCCAGGCGCGCAGTGCGTTGCAGGTTTTGGAGGACGAAAAAGAACAGTCGCTGGATCAGGCCCGTCAGCTGGAAAGCCAGCGACAGGTTTTGCAGAAAAAGTTGGACGAGTTGTCTTCCGACCTGAACAAACATGTGGTGGATTTGGAGGTCAGTCACAAGCGGGAAAAGGAACTGGCGTCGCAAATCACCAAGCTGAAAGCGGACAAACTCCGCGATGCGGATACCCGGCGGGAGCTGGAAGACAAGGTGGCAGAAAATGAAAGTCGCCTGAAAAAGGAGCTGAACGAACGGCAGCGGGCTTTGGAGTCCACGGATAAACGTCTTCAGACCCTGGAATCGGAAAAAGCCGGTGTGCTGGCGAAGATGCAGGAAATGGAGATGGCCTTGGAGGAATCCAAAGCCGATGCGGATGGCTTGCGCAGTCAGGGGGCCGAAATTAGCCGTCAACTCGCCGAACAGGAAAAATTGTTTACGGCGCTCCATGATGAAAAAACGAAGCTTCAGGAACAGGTTGTGGGTCTGAGCAAAGAACTGAAGGCCAGTCGCAAAGCTGTCGAAGACGCAGAGGTCCGGGCAAAGGCATTGGATGAACGTATTGCCGTACTGGAAGAAGCACAGGCCGCGCTTTCAGCGGAAAAGGCCCAGGGGCTGGAGGCCGTGGAACTCCTGAAAACCGACGTTGCCGCACGGATGGCGGAAGTCGCGGATTCACAGGAGCGGGCGGATGCGTTGGCGCTTCGGCTGACAGAAGCCGAAGCCGCGCGTATGGCGTTGGATAGCGAAAAGCAGTCGCTCACAACTGAACTTCAGAAGCTGAACAAGAACCAGAGCCAGGCCCACTCGAAGATCGAGGCCCTGACGGCCCAGATCGGCGAGTTGGAAGCGGCGAAGACGGCTCTTTCCGGCGAAAGCGCGGAAC
>CAZCFM010000118.1:0-11525 GCA_964497855.1 uncultured Verrucomicrobiota bacterium
ATGACGAGTGTCGAGTGGGGAGGGAGTGTCGAGTGACGAATGACGAGTGTCGAGTGGGGAGGGAGTGTCGAGTGACGAATGACGAGTGTCGAGTTGGCGTACATCCACGTAAACGAAGGGGATCAGGGGCAGGGCCGCTTCCAGGGCGGGGGCGGCGATATCTTTGTAGAAGTCTTTGGTTTTGTTGCCGGCGAGGCGGCCGGTTTCGAAGTCGTCGAAGAGGCGGAGGAGGTCGCGGTCGTGGGCGAAGCGGGTTTCGAAGTCGCGGGCGTCGAAAATGTACCATTCGTGGACGTTGGTGACGACGAGGTGGCGGAGTTCGAGGTTGTTGAGGGTGATGCGCTCGCGGAGGTAGTAGAGCAGGAGTTCCTGCAGGGCCTTGGCGTTGAGGCGGTCGGGACGGGGCATTTCGGCGCTGTTGGCGGGGCTTTTGGCCTCGAGGATGACGGCGACGGGGCTTTTGGCGTGCTGCGCGTGGTGGATCACCAGGTCGTTGCGGCCCTTGGTGTTGATGTAGTGGTCGGGCGCGAAGCCGATTTTGTTGAGGAAATCACTGACGAGGTTCTTGTGGAACTCCTCCGTCTCCGCCGGGTTGACGCGGGCCAGCATGCCGTCCAGGGCCGCGCCGAAACGTTCGATGTCCGAACGGGCGGGTTTGACCTTGAGGAAGGCTTTGTTGAGGGCTTGGCGGGGGGAGAGAAGCATGGGGAAGTGTCGAGTGACGAGTGTCGAGTGTCGAGTGGGGAGGAAGAATTTGGGATTGGGGATTGCGGATTTGGGAATGGAGGATGGCCTTTCAGGCCGTCATGTTTGATTGGGGGATTTGGGATGGGCGAAGATAAATGCCGTATTTTCGGAGGGGGCGCAATTCATTTTCGGGTTCCCGGCCTGATTTTGGGGGATCGGCGCGGTATCTGTTCTCGGGAAGTGGCCTCCACTCACGTGTCGAAGGGCTTTTCGACCTGAACATCAACATCTCAAACATCCAGTTTTCGTGACAAATCTTTTACAGGATTTTTCGCGCATCCGGGCGGGGAAGTCTGCTAGACTGCGGTCCAGTTGTATTGTTTCTCCCTCCCAGAGTAAGGTGTCTTATGAATACATTGTTTCGGATTCTGTTTGGTTGTGTTGCCTTTGGTGGCCTTTCGCTTGGGGCGCAGCCGACTCCGCCGCCTGTGGTCACCGAGCATCAGGTCTACATTCCCTACGATGAGTTCTGGAAGGTGTTCGAACAACCCAACCGCGGCGTTTTTCTTCCCTACAAGGAGTTCCGCGCCCTTGTGGACGCCGCACGTCCCCAGCCCCAACAAAACGCCACGGCCCCCGAAGGCGTGCTGATCTCGGAAATCAGCGGCAGCGTCCAGGTGAAGGACACGGTGGTGACGGGCACGGCGGAATTGGTGTTGGATGTGATGAAAAAGGGCTGGCACGAGGTCCCGATTGCCCTGCGCGGGGTTACGTTCACCCGCGCAACGCTCGATGGCGCCCCGGCGCGGCTGCAAGGGGCGTCGGACAAGGGCCACGTTCTGCTGCTGGAACATGCGGAGGACAAACCCGGACGCCATGTGCTGTCCTTGGAATTCGCCACGCGCCTGCTGGACATCCAGGATCCCGCCACCCGCGGCCAGGGTTTCGAATTCACGCTGCCGGTGGTTCCGGTGAGCCGATGGAACCTGAACATTCCCGGCGAAGACACGGAACTGACCCTCGATCCGCGCGTCGCGTTGTCCCGCATTGCCGGGGCGACTCCCGCCACGGACACGAGCGTGGAATTGTTTGTGGCATCGGCGCCGTCCCTGAAGGTGAGCTGGACGCCAAAAGTCGAAGGCGCGCAAGGCATGGATCCGGTCATTCAATCCTGGCTGCAACACGAAGTGGAACTGAAGCCGGACATGGTGCGCACGGAAGTGGTGATGGATCTGAAAATCGACCGCGCGCCCGTGGAGCGCATCTCCCTGCGCGTGCCGGCGGAGGAGCGGGTGGTGGATTTGCGTTCGGACAAACTCAAAAGCTGGTCGCTGCAGGCGGATGAAAATGGGACACAACTGGTGCTTCTGGAATTTCAGGAAGCGGTGCAGGGCGCGCAGCGGGTCCAGCTGAGTTTTGAACGTTACAGTCTGCCGGAGACCTGGCAGGCGCCCATCGTCGATGTGATCGGAAGCGTGCGGCAAATGGGCTCGCTGCTGTTGATGGTGGATGCGGAACTGCGCGGCGAAGTGATGGAGAGCAAGGGACTGAGCCGGATGGATTTAAAAGCCCCGGCGCGGATCGGAGGCCGGAAAACTCCCCTGGATTTTGGATGGAGTTACCGGGCCTTGCCGGTGGCGTTGTCGATGAAGTTCCGCGCTGTCACGCCGGAAATCCTGGTGAAGACGCAGAGTGTGGTGCGAATGGAGGCCTTGGCGCTGGAGATGGACGTGGTGGCGACCTTCACGCTCCGCCGCTCGGGCGTTTTCCGTCTGCAACTCGACATCCCCGAGGGATACGAAGTGCTGAATCCGCGCGTGATCACGCCAGAACTGCGCCTGGAACGCCACGGCGTGGGCGAGGCCCAGGCGGGACGGCGTCGGATCGATTTCGACTTTGCGGGCCGGGTCAGTGGCAGCGCCGAGTTGCAGGTCACGCTCCGCAAGGAGTTCCGCGAGGAGGCGCTGTTGTCGCCGACGGGCACCGAAGTGCTCTTCGATATTCCGCTGGTGCGCGGGGCGGGCGAGTATGTGGTGTCGAACGAAGGCGATCTGGCGGTGGGCGCGGCGGGTTACCTCAGTCTGCGGGTCGCGGAAACGCAGGGCCTGCGCGAGTTGCCCTGGCGCGAACTGAATCTTCCGGGGAAGGTCCTCGAAAAAATGACGCCGCAACTGGGGTTCCGCCACGGACAGGAAGCGCTTCTGTTGCGGGTGGGGGCGACGCGGCGCGCGCCCTTCACCACGGTTTCGCAGTTTCTCGTTCTGCGCGCGGAGGCCGGCGTGGCCCGCTTCCGCTCGGACCTGTACCTGCAAGTGCTCCACAGCGGCGTGCGCAGCCTGCGCGTGGATGTTCCGACGGAGCTGGCGGAGCGCATCCGCATCCTCAACGCCGATGTGCGCAAACGCGTGCTGGCCGATGCGCCCGACCTCGAACCCGGCATGACCGCCTGGATTCTGGAGGGCCCGGCCGAGTTCATTGGCGATGTGCAGATTCCGCTGGAGTGGGACATTCCGCTGAGCGATGTGGATGTGGGCGTGGAGCGCGAATTGCCGATCGCCCGCATCGTGCCCCGGGGCGTGGACCGGGCGCTGGGACAGATCGTGCTGCGCAAGGCCGGCGCGATGGATGTGCTGGTCCGCGACCACGGCGCCGAACTTACGCCCATCGATCCCCGCCACGACCTCATGCGGGGCCTGCAGATTCCCGACGCCGCCCTGGCCTTCGAATTCCAGCGCGACTGGAAATTGACGGCCACGCTCGTGCGCTACGAACCCGCCGTCCTCAAGGCCACCAGCATTGAACGCGGCCTGGTGCGGCAGGTCATCACCCGCAGTGGCGAGGTGGCGGTACAGGCGCTGTATCAACTGCGCAGCACGCGGCAGCGCCTGGAGCTGCGTCTGCCGGAGGGCGCGGGATTCGAGGCGCAGCCGCTGCGCATCAACGGACGCCCTGTCTCGCTGGAGCGGGGATCGGATCAGCACGTGTACATTCCGCTGACCGGCCTGAACGCCGACCAGGCTTTCCTGCTGGAACTGCGCTACACTCTGCCCGCACAAAGCGGCGACATTCATTTGCCGGAATTCACGGAGGACCCGGCCGCGCAGAAAATTTATCTCGCGGTCCATTTTCCCGACAACAAGGTGTATCTCGGCCAGCGCGGCCCCTGGAATCCGGAGTTCATCTGGGAACTGGCCACGGGCTTCCGCCTGAATCCCAGAGGCCGGCGCAGCGAGCAAAGCCTCTGGCAGTGGGTCAGCGAGGGCGTGAATGTCGATGGCTCTGCGCTGGACCGCCTTCCCACCGACGGCCACTTCCTGCTCTTCAGTGCGCTGCGTCCGGAAACCGGCGCTTCGGTGTTGTCCCTGTCCTTTCTCTCCCGGCGTCTCTTCTACGCCCTGGTGCTGGCGGGCGGCATCGGCCTGGGACTTCTCCTCCTGCGCGCCGCCATCGCCACCCGCATTCTCGTCAGCGCGTTCCTGATCGCGGGACTGCTCTTCAGCGCGGTGTTCCTCCCCAGCCTCAGCCACGCGTTGATCAACGACGCCACCGCCGGCGGCGCCGCGCTCGTCCTGCTCCTGTGGGCGGTCTACGATGTGGTCCTGCGCCTGCCCCGATTCCGCCGCGAGATGCTCCAGGCGCAACGCCATCCGATTGTTGAGGAGACGACCGATGAAGCCTAACACCGTGCTGGGAGTGCTCAGCCTCGGGTTTTCGCTGCTCTTCGCCGCCGAACCCGCGTCGCTGATCCATGTGAAACGTGAAGTCCTGCCCCAGCTCCTGCAGCAGGAACAGCGCCGCGTGCTGATGCCGGCGGAGGAATACCGCAAACTCCTCGCCCGCGCCGAAGCCGAAAACGCCGCGCCGCGTCCCACAACCTCCGCCGCGCTGCGCGTGGATTATCGGCTGTTTCTCGCCGACGACCACGTCGATGTGGAGGCCGTGGTTTTGCTCGAAGGCATCGGCCCCGGTCTCCACCATGCCCATCTGCACACGAAAGACATCTTTTGGAGCGAAGCGAAAATCGATGGCGCGGACGCGGAACTTGGCGGCAAAAACGGGGACCTCATCACCGTGTTTTTCGAGGGCGAAGGACGCAGGGAACTGCGCCTGAAAGGACAAAAACGGCTTGAACGGCTGTCCCATGCCCAGGACCTGGTCCTGAACCTGCCGCAGCTCCCCGGCGACATCCGACTGGTCACCGATGCGGGCACACCCGTGACGGAAAACGAGCGTGAATTGCCGAAAGTCCTGCTGCCCGGCGGGAATCTGGCGGAGACGGCGCTGTTTGCAGCGGGGGGAAACCTGCGCGTGCGTTTTCGTCAGTCGCGTTTTGCCACATCGTCCCCGCAGGAGCGCAGCGGTCTGCATATTCTGCACTCTGTCCTCTCCGCTTCGCAGGAGGAGCTGCTGTGGGAGAGCCGGATTCACATCGCGCACCAGCCTCTGCGCGAGTTGGACATTGCAATTCCCGCCGACCTGCTGCTGCGTCAGTTTGAAAGCGACCGTCCGGCGGATTGGCGCGTGCTGGAGCAGGAGGGGCAACGCCTGTTGCGCATTCGTTTTGCCGAGGACATGATCGGTCCGCTGCGTATCCACTTGCAGGGCCAACGTCCTTTTCAGGAGGACAAGCCCTGGTCTCCGCCGCAGGTGAAGCTGCTGGGTTCGGCCTGGGAGGAACAGTTGAACCTGCTGAGTGTCGCGGCCCCCCTGCGCATCCTGCGCAGTGAAACGCAGGCCCTGCGCGAGGTGGACACGACGGCGGCCTTTTCGCTGATGAAGACCGAGGCGGGAAGCGGATACACCCACCTCGCCTGGATCTCCGAAGGACAAGGCGCGGCCATGACGCTGCAACTGGAACGCCCGGACGTGTCTGTCGGCGGCGTCGTGAATCTGTTGCTGCGCATTGGCGCGGACGCCCTGGAATTGGAGGGCGGCGTGGTCCTGCTGCCCCGGGGCGCGGAGCTGTTTTCCAGCAGCTTCGACCTGCCGGCTTTTTGGCGGGTGGAGTCGGTGACCTCGGACGACGGCACGGCCCTGACCTTTGAAACGGTGCCGGTGGATGACGGAAGCCTCGTCACGCGCGTTCAGTTTTCCCGTCCGGCCCCGGCCGATCAGCCCGTCTCGTTTCGTTTCGTGGCCCGGCACACACCCGACGATTGGTTTGCAAACCCGGAGCTGCGGCGCGTGACGTTTCCTGCCTTTCTTCTGCGCGACATCCGCGAGTTTTCCGGCGCGATTGCCGTGGAGCCCGTTCCCGAACACCAGCTCCGCACCGTGGTGCTGGAAGGCCTCACGCCCCTCGACGACCGTGAAAAGGTGCGCTTCGGTTTTCAAAATTCCGCGCAGACACCCGCCTACCGTTTTGAGGAAAAAGACCATCGGTTGACGTTGGAACTCGAAAAACTGCAGTCCGAAATCCGCGTGCAGAGTTTTTCGCTCTTCGAGATCCAGCCCTCCGCCGTCAACGTGCACTACGAATGGGTGCTGGACACCCGGCGCGCGCGGGCCAACCGTTTTGTGTTTTTCCTGCCGGTGGTGCTGCCCGCATCGGTGTTGCCCCGCGGTCTCTCCGGCACGGAGGTTGGGGAAGTCACGCGCCGCCCTTCCGGCAGCGGGGAAGAGTGGACGCTGACCCTGTCGGGCAACACGCTCGCGGGCGCGGCTCTGGCGCTCACGGCCGAGCTGCCGCAGATCGGCAACGAGCCCTTTGTCCTTCCCCTGCCCGAAGCGCGCAACGCGGACATCCAATCCGGATTTTTCAGCGTGGAAGGTTCGCCCGAACTGGAGGTGACGATGCTGGGCAGTCCCAAGGAAGTGGACGTGGGCGAACTGACGGCGGCCCAGAAGCAGCCGGGTCCGCGCCTTCTCGGGGCCTACGCCTTCACCGGCCTGCCGCCGAAAGTCGAGCTGCGCGTTCAGCGACAGGCCCTGGCGGACATCCGCGAGGCCATCCTGCGCAAAGTGACCCTGACCACGCGCCTCTCCGCCAATGGACGGGCGCAGACCCAGGCGGAGTTCCATGCCAAGAATCTGCCCGCGTTTGTGGCCCTGCGGCTGCCAGCGGATTCGGTCTGCTGGGCCGTGGAGGTCGACGGACTTTCCGTCGAACCCCGCCAGGGCTCCTCCGGCGAATTTCTTGTGCCCATTCCCGTTGGGGCCGTCCAGGCAACCCGCGTCATCCACGTGGTGTACGAATCCACACTGCCGTCCCTGAAACAGAACCAGCGCGTCGCGATGAAGGCCCCTTCGCTGGCCCTGCCCGCACGCGGGGCGGATGTGGCGGGCGGAGAACTGCTTCCCGTGGAAACCTTCTGGACTCTGGAACCCCCCGAAGGGTTCGTGCTCGGACATTCGTGTGGCAGCGCCGCGCCCCGCAACACGTATCAGGAATCCCCCGCCGTGCTGGACTTCATCCGTTTTATCGTGCAGCTCGGCGGCGGCATCCGCGATCCCGACGCCTGGCTGAACAATCTGGGAGGGTTGACCCTTCGATCCACCGGGTCGGATCGCATTCGGGGAATGATGGGTGGAGCAACGGAGGAACTGGGCGGGGACGCTGGATCAGCATCGTCCACGTCCTCCGTTGAAATCATGCAGGGGATCGACTATGAATTTGCCACGGGAATGCCCGAGACTCCCCAAAACGATCTCTCCAACCTGTTCTCGAACGTGCCTGTCGACGCCGATGCACAAAAGGAAATCAAACAGGAAAAAGGGAAACCCAAGGGCTATCGGAGCCTGAAAATCAATCTGGACAGCGAAGACAGCGGCAGTGGATTTTACAGTCTGGCGGAACAAAGCGAGCTGGACCTCCGTCTGGTCACCCAAAGCACCCGCGGAACGCTCGCCTTCGCAGTGGGCTGTCTTGTGTTTGCCGGCGGACTGTTTTTATACAAACGTACCCTTCGTGTTCGTCTGGGCTATGCGTTTGCCGCCATGCTGCTGTCCGCCCTGCCTGGGTTTTTTCCCTCCACGCTGGTCTGGATTCCCGTGGGCGACGCCGCATTCAACGCGGCCTGGTTGCTGTTGTTTGTGTATCTGGGCATTGGCTTTGTCCGCATTGTGGCCACACCGCTCCGGCACCGCATCCTCCAGGCGGCCCTTCTTCTGGGCGCATGGACGGCGCGCAGCGAGGACAAAGCGCCTCCCTTGCCTCTGCCCATTCCCGCGGAAGCCGTCGTGCGCATTCTCGATGGAGAGCGCGTGGAGAGCTGGCTGCTGCCGCTGGATCACGTCAAGGCCCTCGAGGACAAAATCCGCAATTTGGAGGCCCCCGTTGTGGAAGCGGGTCCCGGGCTTACCTGGATGGGCGGACGGGCCGAACTCCGGCTCGACGACCAGGAGACTCTTTCGCTCGTCGCGGTCTACCGCGTGCGTGTCCGCGGCGCCGGGCTGCAAACCCTTCCGCTTCCCGCCTCCAGCGCACAGATGACACGGGTGCGTCTGAACGGTCAGCCCGCCCCGCTTCACCGCACAGGCGAAACCACGGAAATCTGGTTGCAAGGTGAAGGCGCCCACACGCTCAGCCTTGAAATGCGGGTTCCGGTCAGGCGACAGGAGCTGCGCTGGGAAATCGACACCCATTTGCTGCCCGCGCCGGCCCTGATCATCGCCCTGCGCCTGCCCCGTGCCGGCACCGAAGTCAGTTTCGACAAAGCGGCCGTCATCCCCCGTTTCACCTCACGCGTTGAAAACGAAGAACTGCTCCTGCCAGTGGCTGCCAACGGACGGCTGCGTCTGGAGTGGCGCTCCGCCGACAAAAACCGTCCGATGACCGAAGGCCTGCAGGTGACCTCGGACATATTTTTTGAAACGCGGCCCGCGCTTTCCGTGTTGCGCTGGAATCTGGATCTCCAGAATCCGGGCCGTCCTTTGAAAGAGGTGGACCTTCAGGTTTCCAAGGGCTGGTCCGTGCACAGCGTGTTGGGAACGGACGTCGGGGGTTGGGAATGGTTGCCCGCGACGGACGCGCCGGAGGCTGAGGAAACGGCGACGCTGCGAGTGCATTTCCGCCGCGAGATCGAAGGGCGGGTGGCCTTCAACCTCGAACTCTGGCGCAAGGCGGACGCCGTTGTCGCAGGGACTCCGCGCCGCGAATCCCTGCCCATCCTGCGCGTGGCGGAGGCGCTGCGCCACACCGGCACCCTCCAGGTTTTTCGCGCTCCGCAACAACAAATGCAGGTCCGCAACAGCGAAGGCCTGCGGCGCATTGACGTGGACGCGCAGACTTTGGCGAAAACGGCGGTCGTCATGCCCGGACTTCTCGATGCCCCGGTCTTTTTCCAGGGCTACTCCTTTCACAGTCCCGGCCATCGCCTGGACCTCGATCTCGCCGGGCTTCCCTCGAAACACAGCGCCACCTGGGAACGCATTTTCCGTCTCGCCGAGAGCGAACAAATGCTCGAAGCGCTGTGCCGCATCCAGATCAGCGGAACACCGCTGCATCAGTTGGAATTTTCCCTGCCGGAGGGCATGGAGATTGAATCCGTGATGACGCCGCCGGAATCGTCCTGGTCCGCCGATGCCGCCGTGTTGCGGATTTTTTCTGGAACCGGTCTGATCGGCGATGTGCAGGTGCTGATTCAGGGGCGTTTCAAACGGGATGCCGGCGATCAGCCAATGGCCCTTCCCCGCCTCGACCTGCGCGGCGCGGAGACCCAGAAAGGGCAGTGGGCGATTCTGAGCGATCCGGCCTTCGATGTCGACGTCCGCGATTTGCAAAACGTGGAGCCCCTCCTGCTGCGCCAGACCCACACCTGGCTCAAGGCGCCGCAACATCCTTTCGCGCGTCTCGCCCTTGCCTTCAGCCAAAGTGAGCACGACGCCCGCCTGCTGCTGCGCAAACGGCTGCCCGACATCAGCGTCACCAGCTTCACCAACCTCCGCATCAACCACCGCATCATCGAGGAAACCCTGCTGCTGGAGGCCCAGGTCCAGCACGCGGGTCTGCGCACGCTGCAGGTGGAGATCCCCGAGCGTTTTGCAGATGCCGAGGTGAAGGCACCGCTCCTGCGCGACGTGAAAATGACCCCGATTCCCGATGCTCCCGGCTGGCTGGAGATGACGATCGAGTTGCAGGACGAAATCATGGGGCAAATCGTGATCCTGCTCGAAAAAGACCGCAGCCTCGATGCGGGACCGCTCGTGGTGCAGCCGCCGCGCATCGTCACGGGACGGGCCGAGCGCGCCTTTGTCACCATCGAAAATGCCGGGCGCGACGAGATTCATGTCTCCGCCGCACAGCGTCTGGAAGCCCTGACCCGCGAACATGCGGAATGGGCCCAGGCCACCCGCGTCCTCAAAGGCGGGGCCACGTTTGCCTACGTGGGCCGTGGCAATCAGCGCGATGCCTCCCTCACGCTGCAAATCACCGAACGCGAACAGGCGGTCACGTCTGGTGCCCGCATTGGTCTTGCCCGTGCCGAACTTGTGCTCGATGAATCCGGGGCCTACCGCGGACGCTGGAACGCGTGGCTGGACAACCGAAGTGAAGCGTTCCTGCACCTGGAGATGCCGGAGGGTGCGCAGGTGCTCGGAGTGTCGGTCGCCGGACGGGAGGTGCGCCCGCTGCGCGATCCCGGCGGAAACCCGGCGGCCCTGCGGATTCCGCTGGAGAAGACCCCGGCGGGCGGCGGGGATATTCAGGTCACGCTCCTGTACGGCGGTGAAATCGAATCCTTTGCCTCGTTGCGTGTCCGTGGATTTCCCTTTCCCAAAGCCTCCGGAATTCCGGTGGCACTGAGCCAGACACAGCTCCATTTGCCCAGAGGCCGTCGCTGGTTTCGTTTCGACGGCTCGATGAATCTGGTGGAGGACCCGACCCGTTTTGAAGCGGGCTGGCTCGGATACCAGACCAGTCTGGCCGAACGTCTGGCCGAAACCTTGAAAAGCGGCGACGAGTACGAAAAGGCCCGTGCCACCCACAATCTGGAGCGTCTGAACAACAAGATCGACGTCACCGCGCAACAGGTCCGTCGACGCAGCAACGATGCACAGGTCCAGCAGCAGGCCGACACCTCCGAGCAGATTCTGCGGGGCGCCCAGCAGCAGGTTGCCCAGTCCCGGCAACAGGAAGCGGTGGCCGTGGACGGCAACCGCGATAGTCTGAATGGATTTTTTGAGACGCAAACGAACAGCTTCGGACGCAACCAGGTGCTGCTCAATGTTCCCAATTTCACGCCTGACGAAATTGCGCCCAACCCCGGCCAGAACCAGGGAAAAAACGCCCCCTCGAATTACAATGACCTCCGTTCGGGCTGGGCCTCTTCGAATCCTGCAATCCTCAGCAAGTCCGGGGTTCCCACCAAAGGGAGCCTTCTGGAGAAAAGCCAAATCGGCCAACAGGGCTCCCGTCAGCAATTGGCCGCCGAATACCTCAGCCGACTGGACGACAACACGGAGGATTATTCGGCTGACACTGGATTGGCCGCGCTTTTCCCACAGCCCGATCCGCAGCAGTATCAGACGTTCCCCTTCAGCACGCCTCGGGGGGACATGCACATCACCGTCTGGTCCCTGTCGGAAAAAACGATCAGCGCCTGGGGCCGTTTTGCGGCCTGCCTGGTCTGCGGCCTTCTGCTTCTGGCCCTGTTCCGCCGTCGCCGCAGCCGCAGCCGAACCCGATTCCTGCTTTTCCCGGCCCTGCTTGGAATGGCCTTCGGCATCCTGCCGGTGTTCTCCTTCTTCCTGATGCTCTACGCCCTGCTCTCGATGTTCCGCCAGCGCCACAGCCGTTTTGGGTGACAGGCCTCACGGTGATACGAACACGATAGTGACTCAGGGGAAATCCTTAGCTGTCGCGACGGGTTCGGGGGTGGGGGGATTCATTTCCGGGCCTC
>CAZCFM010000119.1:0-2727 GCA_964497855.1 uncultured Verrucomicrobiota bacterium
ACGCTGGATGTTCCCAAACCGCTGCTGCCCTGCCGGGGGGAACGGATGATCGTTCGTGTTCTGCAAACGCTGTCGTCCTGGGGCGTGCGGGATGTGTGCATCAATTTGCACCACCGGGCGGATCGCATGTTGCAGGACCTGGGGGGACTCGTCATCCCCGGTCTTCGCATCCAGTATTCGTTCGAACCCACAATTCTCGGCACAGGCGGCCCCCTGCGCCGCATGGAAGGATTTATCGGTGGCGACCCGTTCTGGCTCTGCAACGCCGACATCAACATGGACCTGGATCCGAAGCCAATCCTGGCGCGTTTCCAACAGCGGAAGCCCCTGGCCGCGTTATGGATGGTCGCAGATGCCGGTCCGAAAACTGTACGCGTGGAACAGGGGAAGGTGGTCGATTTCCGGGGCGGCGGCCAGACCTTCAGCGGTCTGCACCTGATTTCGCCACGGATATTACGGTACGTGCCTACAGAAGAAAGTTTTGTGTCGATTATTGATGTCTACCGACAGGCCATGCAGCAGGGGGAGGAGATCGCGGCGCTGGACATTCCGGGATCGCACTGGGCGGATGTGGGAACACCGGAGCAGTTGATTGCGGAAAATGGGGGCAGCGTGGTCCTCCCGGGTGCCCAAGTGGATGCGGGGGCCGTTCTGGACCGGGCGATTGTCGGCGAAGGGGCGCGTGTGCGGAAAGGACGCCGGGTGCAGGGCATGGTCGTTTCGCCCACACGGGGCTTGTCGCCCGATGAACACAAGCAGCTTCCAAAGGCGGAGGCGGTGGAATACATGTCCGCGCGCGGCTCGGACCGCGACTTCCGACGCATCCATCTGCCGCAGCGGACGGTCATTTTGATGCGGCGGGGAGACGTCCGGATGGAAAATGTCCGTTTCACCGCAAACACCCGTTTTTTGGCCCGAAAAGGGCTGCCTGTTCCGGAAATCCTCTTTCACAGCCGCGATCACCGCTACTGGATTCTGGAGGATTTGGGACGGGTGCATTTGCTGGATCGGCTGCAGAGCGGAAGCCCGGCACGGAACGCGCAGGACACGCGGCAGGCGCTGGAGATCACGGCCCGTCTGCACGCGATTCGTTCCGTGGGAGGGTTGTCCCTGGAAAAAGAATTCCGTCCGCAGCTCTACAGCTGGGAACACGACTTGTTTCTCCGTTCCTTTCTCGCGCGTTGGGATGCGGGCACAGATCCGGAAACGCTGCGTCCGGCAATGCGCAAAGCCTCCGCCGCGCTCAACAAGGCTCCGAAGGTTCTGCTGCACCGGGATTTGCAGAGCACGAATTTCATGGTGGCCCGCCGGGGTCTTGTACTCATCGACTACCAGGGCATGCGGTTGGGACCCGCCGCTTACGACCTGGCCTCTTTTCTGGCCGACCCTTACGTCGAACGCAGTGCGGAGGAGCAGTTTGCTTATCTCGCGGCCTACAACGAACGTGCCACGTCGCCCGTGCCGGAATCCCTCTATCGTTCCGCTGCCGTACAGCGACTGCTCCAGGCTCTGGGGGCCTACGGACGTCTGGGAGCGCTCCCCGGCACCGAACGATTTCTGGAGCATGTGCCCCCTGCCCTCCGCCAACTCCGGGCTCTTTCCCCCTTTCCGGTCTTGACGGACTGGGCGGAATCCTTTTTGCTCCGCAACCCCAGCTTCCCCAAAACCCCATCCCCGTGAGCGACACGTTCCACCAAGACCGCGAGGACGTCCTCGCCGCCGCCGCCGGCCTTCCCTTCAAGGAAGTCCGCCTGACCGCTTTCGAGGACCCGGACTACGACCCGCCCAGCATCCGGCAGGACCGACGTTACGGTCGTCCCGACAGCCAGACGCAGCCGATCACCCGCTTTTTGGCCGAGCGCGGCATGGTGGACATCCTCAGTCCCGAAAACATTTACGCCCTCTTCACCGAAATCCACTGGTGCTGCGTTCGCATCAAAGAGTACGCGGCCTCGACCTCCGAAGATCCCACGTACTGGGCGGAGGCCTGCGCCAAAACGATGCGCCTGATTCAGCGCATGGAAGCGGCTGAAGAAGAACTGTTTATCGCCAACCGTCAGCTGGTCGTGGCCTGTGTGAAACCGTTCTACTGGATCGGCCAAATCTGGATCGCCGATTTCCTGCAGGAGGGCTCGCGCGCCCTGGCCAACGCCATCCGAAAGTTCGATTTTACCCGCGGTGTGCCCTTTTACGCCTATTCCCAGCGATCGATTCAGAACCGGCTGCGCAACTTTTTTCGCGACCATATCCGCACCGGCGCGTTGGGCATGAAACCCAGTCACGACATGACGCGGATGCTGGATGTGATCCAAAAATGGCGGGATCTTCACGGCATCGATCCCTCGGAAGACATTATTGCCGCCATGGTGGAACTTCCCATCGAACGCGTCCACCGCCTGCTCCCACTCGTGCGACAGTGGGAACGCATGCCGCACACGCCCCTGTCGCTGGACGCGGTGCTGGGCGATTCGCGTTCCAGTCTACACGAATTGGTGGCGGACGGTCATGGGGAGCAGGCCGCCGACGAAGCTGAGCGCAACGAAATCTGGACCGCGATTGGGCAGTTGCCGGATCGGATGCAGCTCATCCTCAAACGTCGTTTTATCGAAGGGCGCACGCTGGAGGAGGTCGGAAACGAGTTCGGCCTCACTCGCGCCCGCATCAAACAGCTTCAGGAGGAAGCCCTGCACAAAGTCCGCCTCCTCCTGCGTCAAACTCGCGGCCGCT
>CAZCFM010000119.1:2827-9936 GCA_964497855.1 uncultured Verrucomicrobiota bacterium
TGTGGTTCATTTCGTCCCATGAAAACTGGATTTATTGAACAAATGTTGCGGAAAATCGACAAGATCGATTCCGGGAGTCTGCAAACACAGTTTTTGCGTCTGGCGCGGGAAAAGGGCTTGCTGGAGACCATTCTTCAATCGATTCGGGAAGGACTGGTGGTGGTGGATGGCGAAGGCCGCGTGGCCTACGCGAATGGGGCGGTGGCCCGTTTGTTGGGCGGGAATGAGCAGCTCATGCTGGGGCGGAAGCTGGGGAATGCGATTCCGGGAGTGGACTGGGAGGGCCTGATGGGGCTCGACCCATCCGCGTGGACGCAGATGGTGAACCGCGAGATCGAGGTGAACTATCCCGAACACCGTTTTCTGGAATTTTATGTCGTTCCGCTGGGCATCATGAAAGAGGCGGAGGCCAACACGGAAGGCGCACTCATTCTCCTCCGGGACGTCACCGGCGAACGCGCCCGTCAGGAATCAACGGTGGAATCGAAACGTCTGGAGGCCATCACCCTGCTTGCCGCCGGCGTCGCGCACGAAATTGGCAATCCGCTGAATTCGCTGCACATCCACTTGCAACTGATGCAGCGCGAACTCGATACCGTGGCCGATGACGAGGTGCGCACTTCACTTGGAGAACTGGTCAGTGTGGCCTCCGCCGAAATTGAACGTCTGGACCAGATTATTCACTCCTTTTTGCGGGCGCTGCGTCCTTCGGAGCCCCAGCGGGAAACCGTGCGGGTGGACCGGCTCATCGACGACACGCTGCGCGGGATGAAGCGGGAGATCGAGGACCGCGGCGTGTGGGTCGAACGCGATTTTCCGGACAGCATTCCCGAGCTGGCGCTTGACCGCGGGCAGATGCATCAGGCTTTTTACAATCTCATCCGCAACGCGATCCAGGCCATGACCACGGGCGGTTTGCTCAGTATCCGGATTCAAGTCACCGAAAAAATTCTCGCGATTGCCTTCCGCGACGCGGGCTCCGGCATTCAGCCCGAGGATTTGGGGTCGGTGTTTGAGCCCTTTCATACCACCAAATCCGAAGGCAGCGGGCTGGGGCTGATGATTGTGCAGCGCATTCTGCGGGACCACGGCGGATTGATCGAAATCGAAACCCGCCCCGGGCAGGGGACCACCGTCACGCTGCTGCTGCCCCGGGACGACCAACGCATCCGTCTGCTGGGTGCCGCCCGCGAGGAAACCAGCCCATGAAACCCACGCTTCTGATTGTTGATGACGAACGCAACACCCGCGAGGGCCTGGCCCGCACCCTGCGCCGCAACTACCGCATCCTCCTGGCCGAAAGCGCGATGGCCGCCCTCGACATTCTCGCCAAAGAACCCGCCGATGCCGTGCTCACGGATCTCCGCATGCCCGGCATGGACGGTCTCACGCTGGTCCGGCGCATCCTGGCCCGCGAACCTCAGCCCGTCTGCATCCTCCTCACCGCCTACGGCAGCGTCGAAACCGCCGTCGAGGCGATCAAAAACGGCGCTTATGATTTTCTCACCAAACCGGTCAACCTCGACCGGCTGGAACTCGTGCTCAAACGCGCGCTGGAGACTCGCCGTCTGGAGGAAAACAACCGCAACCTGCGTCAACAGCTCGACGCCAAGTTCGGGTTGGAGAACATCATTGGACACTCGGAGGCGATGCAAAGCGTTTTCGACACCCTCCGCCAGGTGGCGCCGTCGCGCGCCACGGTGCTGATCCAGGGGGAGAGCGGTACCGGCAAAGAGCTGGTGGCGCACGCCCTGCACCGGCTGAGCCCACGGGTCAACAACCCCTTTGTGGCCGTGCATTGCGCCTCCCTCAGCGACACCCTGTTGGAAAGCGAATTGTTCGGACACGAACGCGGCGCGTTTACCGGCGCCACGGAAACGCGCAAAGGCCGTTTTGAAATGGCCGATGGCGGGACCCTGTTTCTGGACGAAATCGGGGAAATCGAGGCCGCCACCCAGGTCAAACTCCTGCGCGTGCTCGAGGAGCGGAGTTTTGAACGGGTGGGCGGGGGGCAGACGATCGATGTGGACACACGGCTTATCGCGGCGACCAACCGGAACCTGCGGGCGATGGTGGAGGCGGGCGACTTCCGGGAGGATTTGTATTTCCGCCTGAACGTGGTGCAGATCACCCTTCCGCCGCTGCGGGAGCGGCGGGGCGATCTTCCGCTGCTGATCGATCATTATTTCCGGCATTTTTGCAGTGAAAACGCCCGCCAGATTCAAGGTATCACCCCCGAAGCCATGGAGGCGCTGCTGCGCCATTCCTGGCCGGGCAACATTCGCGAACTCCGCAACGTGTTGGAACGCATGGTCGTGCTGACCCGCGGCGAAAAGATCGGCCTTCGCGATGTGCCCAGCGAGTTGCGCGACGGGGGCAGTGCCCGAAAACCCAGCGGAGCGCTTGCCGGGGCCGTGTCCATGCAGGAGGCCGAAAAGCGCATGATCCAGCAGGCTCTCCAGGACCACGACGGCAACCGAACCCTCGCCGCCAAGCAGCTCGGCATTTCCCGCCGCACCCTTCACCGCAAGCTCAACGACTACGACCTGCACTGAAAGTGCTTGCTCTTTGGCGGATTTTCGGGCATGTAGCGCGACCCTTCCGTCCCTTCGCGGACAAACGCTCCTTTTTTACAACCTCTTACCGGAGAAATTCCATGGGCAGCGGCCGTACCTTCAACAAGACCAACATCACACGCCCCCGCAAAGGCGGCGCACGCAAAACCAACCGCCAAAACACGCAGCGCAAACGCCTGCTGACTCTGGGTGCCGACCCGGCGGTTGTGGCCAAACTCAATCCCCGCGAAGTGCGCGATCTGCTCAAACGCCCGACGGAATTGGCCGCGAAGTAATTTGGACAGCGTGGGGTTCCGGGTTTGACACCGCCGCCCTCGCCTACTACCCTTTGCACATGTCCTCCTTTTTCTCCCGTCGTTTCGGTTTCAACCGCTCCCGGAAAAAAGATATCCCCGGCGGCCTGTGGATCAAGTGTCCCGGCTGCACGGAAATGCTGTATCAACAGGATCTGGTCAAAAACCTCCAGGTCTGCCCCTCCTGCTCGCACCACTTTCCGATGAGCCGCGCAGAGCGCATTGCCATGCTCTCGGATGAAGGAAGTTTTCAGGAGTGGGACGCCGACATGTACAGCCTCGACCCCCTGAAATTCACGGGAACCGACTCCTACGAGGCGAAACTGAAGTCCAACCAGGCCAAAACCGGCTACAAAGACGCGGTGAGCATTGGACAGGCCACGATCGAAACACGTCCCCTGGGTCTGGGCGTCATGGATTTCAGCTTTCTGGCCGCCAGCATGGGCTCGGTCGTGGGCGAAAAAATCACCCGGCTGATTGAAAATTCCACCGAGCGTGACCTGCCGGTGGTGCTCGTGTGCGCCTCCGGTGGCGCCCGCATGTATGAAGGCATGTTGAGCCTCATGCAAATGGCCAAAACCAGCGGCGCCCTCAGCCGACATGCCGAAAAAGGCCTGCCCTACATTCCGATTTTGACCCACCCGACCACGGCCGGGGTCATGGCCAGTTTCGCCACCCTCGGCGACGTGATTTTCGCCGAGCCGCAGGCCCTGATTGGCTTTGCCGGGCCGCGTGTCATCAAAGAAACCACCCTCCAGGACCTTCCCGAGGGCTTCCAGCGCTCCGAGTTTTTGCGCGACAAAGGGTTGATTGACCGCGTGGTTCCCCGCGGCGAAATGCGCGCACTCGTCGTCGATATGCTCGACGCCTTTATGGCCTCCCGCCGCGCGTAGGCCCGAATCTCTAGCTTGGACCACGCTTAGGGCTTCGGGACGCTGCCATCGCCGAGGGCGGCAAGATCCGCGTCGGCCGACGCAAGGGGGCTGGTGCGGGTACAGAGATTGGTGTCCAATCCCGTTTGTGTCCTGTAGGCGTAGACCAAATAGGATTCATCCACTTTGAAGGAGAAACCGCAAACTGAGCTGTGCGCAGCTGTGGTGACCACGATTTCTCTCGTCTCGACCCCTTTCCACACCTTTGAGACTGACAAAAAAACCTTCAAAGTCAAATCATCCACCGCTTCCACCTTGGTGACGGTGCCCGCAAAGACGGCGTCTGCGTCATTCAATGCCTCCAGGGGTGCCGGGATTTCCATGCAGGAACAAGCCCGGAGCGTGCCGGGAGCGCTGAGAAGCGAGACAAGAAGAAGGAGAAGGTAAAGCGAGGTGCCATTCATTGGAGTGATTGTGACCGGAAGTCCCTTGGGTGTCAAGATGTGAAATCCTCTGACGCCGGAGTATTCTTGTTATTGCATCAGTTGCATTATTGTATTTACGATAAGGCGTACGACGAGGCGAGGCGAAAGAGGGGTGTTCAGGGGCTGTAACCCAGGTGCTGTATTGCAACAGCTGCAATATTAAATTTACCTGGGTTGCCCGTCAAGAGGGGCGGCCTACGGGGGGGGCTACAGGCGGCGGAGTTGGTCTAGGCTGCGGCGGAGACCGGGGAGGTCTTCGATGTGCTGGGCCGCTTCGAGGAGTTCGATGGCGCGGGGGATGTTGCTGGTGCGGGCTTCGGCGATGCCTTGCATCCAGAGTCCGCGGGCTTGTTGGCCGGGCTGACGGGAGAGGCGTTCGAAAAATGGGACGGCATCGCGGGGACGCTCGGCGGCAAGCAGGGCTTCTCCACTCATGCGCAAGGCTTCGGGGTCGAGGGGCTTGTCGCGGAGGACCCCTTCCAGATGGGCGAAGGCCTCGAGCGGGCGGTTGTCGAGCAGGGCGATGTGGGCGAGGAGGTCGGGCGGTGGATCGGGGAGATCCTTGAGAACTTCGCGGGCGGGGTCGAGATGACCGCGCTGGAGCAGGGCCCGGGCGAGACGGAGGCGAAAAGGGAGGTCGGAACGGAGTTCGGGACCTTCGCGGAAGACGCGAAGAACTTCGTCGGGTCGTTCGAGCTGAATGTAAAGTTCGAGACGTCGTTGCTGATCACGAAGGTCGGCGGTGCCGAGACGCGCGGCGGCTTCGAGGCGGATCAGGGCGGTTTCGGGACGGTTTTGGGCGAGGGCGAGGTCGGCATAGAGCCGCCAGAGAGGGCCGCGGGTGGGTTCGCGGTCGATCAGGGGGCGAAGCAGGAGTTCGGCTTCGCTGTAGCGGGTTTGGGTGAGCAGGCTGCGAATGAGGCCTTCGCGGGCACGGGCGTTGTCGGCCTGGAGCAGCAGTGCCTGACGGTAGGCCGCTTCGGCGAGCACGGGGTCGGCACTGCTTTCGCCGACGGCGGCGAGGGCTTCGTAGATGCGGGCGTCCTGCAGTCCGCGGCTGAGAGCGGCCTGGAGAAAAGGGATGGCGCGGGCGGGTTGATTGGCGGAAAGGGCGGTGACGGCGTGGTTGAGGAGGGCGTCGTGGTAGTCGGGAGCGGCGGCGAGGGCGGCTTCGTAGGCTTCCATGGAGGCGGGCCAGGTTTCGGCGGCGGCAAACTGATCGCCCAACCAACGCCAGAGCAGGGGGTCGCGCTCGGCGGCGGGAATGGCTTCTGCGGCAAGCAGAGCAGCGGGGAGATCGGTTTCGGCGAGGAGGAGGATGCGGTTGAGGCGCTCCTGCTGTGGGCGGGTGATGTCCGGCGTGCGGGCCGGGCTAAGGATCGGGAAAAGGCACAGGATGCAAAACAAACGCCTCACAGGCAGGAATGCCTGTGTCACCTTTTTTAAAAAAAGAGTAGTTTTCATTCGAGTTCAAAGGAGATGCGTTGGTGGACGCGGACGGGGACGGGTTGTCCTTCGTGGCGGCCAGGGTTGAAGGTCCAGCGGGCGGCGGACTGGAGGGCGCTGCGGGTGAAGGTGTCGTCGGGGTGGGTTTGGAGCACGCGGAGGTCTTCGACTGCGCCCTCGGCGGTGACGACGAATTCGAGATCAACCCAGCCTTCGATGCGGTGGAGGCGGGCGCGGGGCGGGTAGAGGGGCCGGACCTGAGCGCGTGGCGTCGGGGCTTGGTCGATCTGGCCGACGTCGAAGACGCTGGGGGCAAGCGGGGCGACAGGTCCGGCCTGAAGCGGTCCGACGCGCCATTCGCCGGGCGTGTGGACGAAGGGCATGTCGAAGGCGGGTACGAGCGGCATTGCAGGCGGGGCGGAGGGAAGAGAGAGGGCGGGTTGCGGGAGGGCGTCGGGGGCGGCCGGGGGCGGAGGTTCTTCGAAAAACGTTGGCGGAGGCGGCGGGGGCGGAGCTTCGGGAAGAATGGGCATTTCGCGAACGAGGGGTGAGTCGCCGAGCTGCAGGGTGCGCAGGGTTTCGAGCAGGGGGACGGCGAGAAAAAGCGCGAGGGTGCAGACACATGACGCCAACAGCACGCGCCAGGTCCATCGCGGTGCGGGCGGGGCGATATTGGAGAGCGGGGTCATGGGCCGGCCTCGCGGGTGGCGGAGATCAGGACCTGTTCGGCACCGCCCAGTTTGCATTCGTCGTAGAGTTCCACGAGCCTGCCGGTGTGCGCGGCGCTGTCGGCCTGCAGGAGCACGGGCACGGGTTTTTCGCGGAGACGGCGGGCGACGAGGGCGCGGACGCTGTTGAGGGGAATGTCCTGCCCGGCGTGCAGGATGCGTCCGTCGCGGGTGAGGGCGATTTGCAGGCTGTGGCGGTCGGCGTCGCGGGCGCTCAGGGCGCGGGGCGTTTGCAGGTCGACGCCGCTTTCCTGGGTGAACACGGCGGTCACGAGGAAAAAGATCAGCAGCAGAAACACCACATCGATGAGGGGCGAAAGGTCGATCAGGACCGGGCGTTCTTCCTGGAGGGAGTAGCTGCGGCGTTTCATGAGGTCCGCCTTTCGAGACGGGCGGTGGCGAGGGCGACGTCCACGGACTGTGCGAGGCGCTGGAGGCGGGCGTGGCCGAAGACGCCGGGGATAGCGATGAGCAGTCCGAACTGCGTGGTGATGAGGGCCTGACGGATGCCGGCGGCGATCTGGCGACCGGGTTCGATGCCGGGCGCGGAGACGGCGTCGAAGGTATTCACCATGCCCAGGACGGTGCCGAGCAGGCCGAGCAGCGGGGCGGCGGCGGTGAGGGCGGCGAGGATGCCGAGGTCGCGGCGGGAGAGACGGCGCCAGTCTTCCTCCGTGGCCTCGTCGAGATGGGCGGGTCCGGCGAGCTG
>CAZCFM010000119.1:10036-11374 GCA_964497855.1 uncultured Verrucomicrobiota bacterium
GGCAATGCTTTGTTCGAGTTCGCCGAGGATGACGCGGACGCGGCGGGAGAGGAAGGCGTGGGCGAGCAGCACCGGAATGGCGATGCTCAGGCCGGCCATGGTGGTGACGAGGGCTTCGGAGATGCCCTGCGACAGAATGCGGGCGTTGCCGGAGCCGAAGAGGGTGACCAGTTCGAAGGTGCGGATCATGCCGGTGACGGTGCCGAGCAGACCGAGCAGCGGGGCGATGCCGCCGAGCACGGCGAGGGTCCCGAGGTGCCGGTCAAGGCGCGGGATGAGTCCGAGCATGCGTTCGTGGAGGATTTCCTCCAGCTCCTCCGCCGTGGCGTGGGCATGGGCGAGCACGCCTTCGAGCAGACTGCGCAGGGGCTCCGGGGCGGCGCTGGCGCGGGCGCGGGCGGCGGAGGCGTCGCCCGAGCGGAGCTCTGTGGCGAAGGCGCGGAGTCGTTCGGGATCGCGTCCGCGGACCTGGAGCAGGGACAGGGTCTTGAGGACGACGATGATCAGGGCGGCGATGGCGGTGAGGACAAGGGGAATCATGGTGACACCCCCTTCTTTCAGTCGCTCGGTCCAGGGTTTGGCGGCGGCGGAGAGGACGAGGGCCTTGCCGGAGCTGAGGTCAAAAGGGATTTCGCGCCGTTCGCCGCGCAGGACGTCATCGATGGCCGGCGAGTCGATGGGATAGAGCCCGGGTGCGCTGCCGGGACCGCGGTCGCTGATGAGACCGCGTTCGCCGCCGGCATCTTCCGCAAACCAGGCGACGGGTCCGAGCAGGAGCAGGGAACCATTGCGTTCGCGACCGTCGGGGAGGATGACGGCGCTGGGAAAACGCTGCGGGGAATCGAGAAGACGGAGGCTGTCCTCAAAGACCTTCAGCGTGGCGAGGGCGGCGCGGCTGGCGGCTTCGGGGCCGGGGTCGCGGAGGCTGAGGTCGATGGACTGGAGTTGCGCTTGAATCTGCGTGGCGAGGGCGGGGCTGATGCGGGTTTCGAGGCTGCGGCGGGCTTCGCGGGAGAGGGCGCGGAGTTCCGCCTCTTGCTGGCGGGCCTGTTCGAGTTCCTGGCGTTGGCGTTGGGCGGCCTCGTTGCCTTGACGGCGCACACGGCGGGCGCGTTCCAGTTCGTCGCGAAGGGCGGCAACGCGGTTTTCGCGTTCGGCGAGAGCCTGGCTTTGTTCGCGACGGGCGGCGGCCAGCTCGGCGCGAACCTGAACAAGGCGTTCGCTTTCCTGCCGAATGTCGCCGCGCAGTTCATCGACAGCTTGCTGCAGGGTTACTTGCGCCGGAGCTGTGCCGAAGAGCATCAGGGAAAGAACGAGGAGGGCGCGTTTCACGGGGCG
>CAZCFM010000120.1:0-11245 GCA_964497855.1 uncultured Verrucomicrobiota bacterium
CTTTATTGTAACTGTTGCAATATTATCGTTGCAATATTATATACCACAGTATAGGCCAACTAAACAATGGTCACGGTCCTCTCGGGGGCTGGATGTCGCCAGTCAGCTCTGCTTCGGGGTTTCGCTGCCAGGCGTGGAGGCTGTCGGGGTGGACGCGGGTGTTGAGATGCTCCACTAGGCCCCAGGGGGCGTCGATGGGTCCGGTGTGGGAGCGACCTTGGTCGTCGATGACATGAAGGGGTCGGCGCGCGTGTGCGCCCACGAGGATGAATCCCGGCGTCTCCCGGGCGTCGGCGGCCACGGTCAGGGGGTGCCACGGCACATAGGGATTGTAGGTGCCGCAGCGCCAGTTCCACCAGACGAGGCCGGGACCGTGGCGCGGGGGAACATTGTCGACACTGCCTCCGCCGGTGCTGACACAGCCAATCAGCCGGTCGATGAGGGTATCGATGCCGAGGGAACCGTGGAAATCGATGCCCGCAGGTTCGTCGGCCTCGCAATCAACCAAGGCGTTCTGGGCGATGGTCCCTTGTAGATTGCAGGCGTGCATGGCGCGTCCAAAGGCCAGCCCCTTGAGGAGACAGCGGGTGCTGCAGCCCCCCACGCCGAAGCCATTGTGCCCGGGATTCCCCGCGATCCGGCAGTCTTCGATGCGGCAGGCGAAGGCGTCCTTCAGGCTGGCGGCGGTGGTGACGGACTCGAACACCACGCGCTGGATGCGCAGACCCGCCACCTGGTCGCAGCGGATGCCATCCCAGCCGTTGTCGTGCAGATCGTCCTTGTGGTGCTCGAAATAGCCGTCCCAGGCCGTGGCGACGCGCAGATCGCTGATCGCGCAGCCCCGCACCAGCTCGGGAAGGCGCAGATGCGGTTGCCAGCGTGCCTCAATGCGGAAGGGAAGCGGATGGTCGAGCCGGGCCACGTCGCCGGCGACTTCCAGCACCCGGATGTAGTGGCGGACGATGGCGCGTCCGACGCGTCGCCAGTTTTTTGCCCGGCGCAGCGCTGGCCAGGTGAGGGCGTCTCCGAGCGAGCCGTCCGCAAGTTCATGCTGTTCGAGCAGGTGCAGACCCGGGCGCAGGATTTCGCCGCCCGCGCCGAGTCGTAGGCAGGTGGCCCCGCGCTCCTCTCCGCCGATCAAGCTGCAGATAACAGGTCCGACGGCCGAATCGGGCTCATCCTCCATGAGGCTGGCCGGACGCGGGCCGACGTGGGCGATGCGGGGGAAACGTCCCGCCCGCCACAGTTTCCGTGGATCGTCTGCGCGTCCGGGGCGGTGGGCATAGAGCAGGGTGCCGTCTGGACCGGAACCGGCGCCGCGCAGGTGGACGCGGTCGCCGTGAAGCTCCAGGCAGACATCGGCGCGATCGAGGGCCAGGTCGAGCCGTCCGGGCGGGAGCTGGACCAGGCCACCCCCGGCGTCGATGGCGGCGTCGATGGCGGACTGGATCGCGGCGGTGGCATCGCGTCCGGAATCGGGTTCGGCCCCGTATTCGCGGGCGTCGAAAACCCGCTGCGGCATATCGCCGGCGTCCGCGTCGGCGGTTTCTCCGCTGCGGCGCCAGTCGCCCAGCCGCCCCGCAGGCCCCCGGCTGCGCCATTCGTCGAGCAACTGAGCCTCGCCAGCCACGCACCCGGTCACCGTGTAGGGCTCGCGCCAGAAGGCCTGCGCGGTTCCGCTGCCGTCCTCCGGGGACAGGCGATGCCCGGTGAAAACGCCTTTCCAAGCCCCTGTCCACCCGCCGTCTCGGCTAGGACGGAGGTCCACGCTCCAGGTTCCCGCTCCGCCAAGGACCCAGGGATCCGGATGGATCGTGGCGTCCAGGTCCACGCGCAGCCCGCCACCGGGCAGCTCCTCCACACGTCCCCTCACGGGATGCAGGGGCGAGTTGAAGGTGCCCGCGACACCATCCCAGGCCATATTCCACCGACCCCCATCGCGTCCGGCCTCGACCACCAAGTCGTGCAGTTTCTCCTCGCGCTTCAAAAGTCCACAGAGCCTGAGGACGAGCGTGCCGCGGTCGGCAAAACAATGAGATGTATGCATACGGAACCTTTTTGGGGAAAGAGTATATGTGCCTGAATCCCCGCATCTCTATCCTTTTCTCCCCAGCAAGGCAACGCGGATTCGACAGCGCCGCACTTCAACAACACCCGCAAAATCTTGATTCTGGATTTGCTTTGCGCGTCGGAGCTGATTATCACTCGCCTATCCCAAGGAGAGACCCACTATGAATTGGTATTATGCGTTGAATGATAAACAGGCCGGACCGGTGGATGACGCCGAGTTTTTGCGATTGTGTGCGTCGGGAGTGATTCGGGAAAACACCCTGGTCTATGGTCCGGGCATGACGGACTGGAAGGACCTGGCCTCCGTCAAAGCCGCAGGACTTTTTCCACAGCCCCCAGCGCCCATTCCCCCGGCACCCACTCCCCCAGGATTCAGCACCCCGAGCATCGAGGGCCAGGTGACCTGTCCGTCCTGCGCACGCAAGGTGCTCCCCACCGAACTGATTCCCTTTCAGCAGAGCCAGGTCTGTGTCTACTGCCGCGATCTGGTCCTCCAGAAAGTCCGCGAAGGCGTCGACCCCCGCTCCGGGAACCTCCGCTATGCCGGGTTCGGCCCCCGTTTTCTGGGCAGTTTTATCGACGGCCTGATCATGCAGGCCTATTCGCTCATTCTGAACACTGCCTTTGGGTTGGAGGTCACTGACTCTCCGTATGAAGGGACCTTGGAACCCGGAATGTTGGGGATCTACATGATCCTTGCCATTATTCCACCCCTGGCCTTCACCATCTATTTCCTCGGAAACCCCCGTTTCCAGGCCACCCCCGGCATGATGGCCGCCAAAATCAAGATCACCCGCCCCGACGGCGCTCGCGTGACCTACATGCGAGCCTTCTGTCGCTACCTGGCGAGCATCATCAGCAGCGCGATCCTGGGAATCGGCTACCTCATGATGCTCTGGGACATGGAAAAACGGACCTTGCATGACCGGATGGTGGATACCCGGGTGGTGTTTCGGTGAGCACGAGAGAGATTCCCTGCCCCCACTGCAAAACCCGAATGTTGTCACTGCCAGCGGGCGGCGAGGGGGCCATGCTCTGCCCCTGCTCCCGGAACCGGAAAATCTTGTTCCACCGCTATCCCGCCTATGACCGGGTGGAGGCGCTCCCGGTGGCATCCACCTGGGTCGAGGGCGAGTCCACCTGTTTCCACCACCCCGAACGCGCCGCCGTGGCCGCCTGTGCCGATTGCGGCGTTTTTATCTGCGGTCTCTGCAAAGTGGCCGAAGATCAGACCTCGCTCTGCCTGAGCTGTTACGCCAACCGTCAGAGCAGCGCATTCCGCTCGGATTCGCCCGTCCGCGGCGCGCGCCGCATCGTCTACGACAACCTCGCGCTGTCCCTGTCCCTGTTGCCGATGCTCTTTTTCTGGCCTACCTTGCTTACCGCGCCCGCCACCCTGTACATCGTCGTCCGCCATTGGAACAAACACCCCTGCAGCATCATCCCGCGCACCCGCATCCGCTTCATCCTGGCAGCCCTGATCGCCCTTCTGCAAATTCTGGGATGGGTCTTGATCGCGTTTGGCCTGTTCGCGGTCTGGGAGGAAATCGAATGGTGAAGCCCACAAAACTCAAACGCATCGCCCGCTCCGCCATGGGCACTCACATGTCGCTGTATCAGGCCGATGACCACCTCCTGTTGGTCGAAGGAAGCTACATGGAGGAGTACCGCCGTTTTTATTTCCGCGACATCAAGGCCGCCCTGATGCGTCCCCGCCCGTCGCACGCCGTGGCCGGTTTCCTGCTGGTTCTCGCCGTGTTGGGATTGGGACTCTTGTTTCAGGCCGGTGACGTCAACGAAATGGCCTGGGTCTCCTATCTCCTCGGGTTCGCTTTCTTCGGGCGCCTCCTGTACGTGCTGTTCACGGGGGGCTATTGCGAGTTCTACCTGAACACGGCGGCCCAGCAGACCCGCATCGTCGGCGTGGGCAACGTCGCCAAGGCCCGCAAGATCACGGCCCTCATCGCCGAACAGACCCACGCCTCGACGCAGGGATGAGCACGCCTCCGCCTCTCTCCGTGGCCCGCGCCCGCTGCCGAAACCACGCGGACCGCGAGGCCGTGGCGCGCTGTCCGGAATGCGGATCCTTTTTTTGCCGCGAGTGCATCAGCGAACACGACGGACGCATGATGTGCACGCATTGCATCCGTTTGCGGCTGGCCCCAGGCGAAACGAAAAAAAACCGACAGCTTCTGCGCCGCGGCCTGCTCTGGTGTGCCGCCCTCGGCGGCGTGTTTATCGCCTGGTCTTTTTTTGTGCTGCTCGGTCGCCTGCTGCTCTTGCTCAACGATCTGAAGGGAGCGCTGGAGCTGTGACAAAACGTTTGCGCAAACCCAAGGACAAAAACGCCGCCTTTCTGCCGCTGCTGGAGGAATCCCTTTGCCTGCTGAAAATGGCGTCTCCCAGCCTCTGGCTGATCTACCTGGCCGGCGCGATTCCCTTCGCAGTTTCGCTGGTCATCTTCAGCGCCACCCTCTGGGAAAGCGCCTTCGCCGCGCAACAACTCGGCACCGCCGCCCTGGGCTTGACCGTCCTGTTTTTCTGGTTGAAAATCTGCCAGGTCGCCTTTGTCACCGGACTGCACGCGCGCCTCAGTCCCGGCGCCGCACCACACCAACACTCCTTCCGCCGAATGGTGCGCCGTCAGCTCGTCCTGCAATCGCTCAGCCTGTATGTGCTGCCCCTTTCCCGCGTGCTGGGCATCCCGCATCCCTTCATCTATTCCTTCTTTCAAAATCTGACGGTCTGCGAGGCGCTGGACAGCGGCGACGCGGAATCAATCACCGAACGCGCGCGGATCTACGCCGGACTCAACCCCCGGCAAAGCATCCTCTTCGTGCTTGTGGGATTGAGCGGTCTCCATGTGCTCCTGTTTCTCAATTGGGCCATGGTTCTGGCCCTTCTCCCGCACCTGATTTTTAAACTCACCGGCTGGGAAAACGAATTTGTGCGCAGCGCCTACGCCTACCTGCACATTGCCTTCTGGATCACGGCCGGCGTGCTCACCTGGCTCACCCTCGATCCGCTGGTCAAGGCCTTCTATCTCCTGCGCAGCTATTACGCCGCCTCGCGGAAAAACGGATCGGATCTCGTCGACCGCCTGCGCCGCCTGTCCGCCACCCCGCTCCTGTTGCTGCTCCTTCTGGGCGCGGCTTTTTGTCCCTCGCCCGCACCCGCCGCCCTGGCGGCGGACGACCTCAGCCGCAGCATCGAAGAAGTTGCTCAACAGCGCAAATTCATCTGGCGGCTGCCACCCGATGCCCTCGAAAACAACGAAGCCCCGGATTCCGGTTTTGTGAAAGCCATCGCCGACGGCATCCAGTGGCTTTTCGAGCGCATCGAGGACGTGGCCGACTGGATTGCCGACATCTGGAGCCGTCTTTTTCCTTCGCACAATCCCCGGGCGAACGACAGTAGCGCCTTGCTGGGAGGCCTCCAGCGCGGCGCACGTGTGCTCATCTATCTTCTCGCTGCGTTTCTCGCCGTGATGCTCCTCGTCCTCCTGCTCCGCGCCGCCTCCCGTCTGCGAAAAAAAGGCCCGGCCTCCGCCCCGGCGACCTCCTCGCCCGACCTCACCCGCGAAGAAGTCCTTGCCAGCGAACTTCCCGCCGACGAATGGCTGAGCCTCGTGCGCGACCTCGAAGCCCGCGGTGAATGGAAACTCGCCCTGCGCGCCCTCTTCCTGGCCCTCATTGCCCGCCTTTCGGACCAGCATCTGCTTTCGATCACGCGCTACAAGTCCAACCTCGACTACGAAGGGGAACTCGCCCGCCGCGCCCACGCCGTGCCCGAAGTCCTTCCCATCTACCGCGATCTCCGCCGCAGCCTCGAAGCCGTCTGGTTTGGCGACCACCCCGGCAGCGAAGCCCTGCTCCACGAACACCGCGAACGCATCCAGCGCGTGGAGGGTCTCTCATGAAACGCGGCGACCGTGTGGCCCTTCTGTTGCTGCTGCTTCTCTTCGCCGGCTTTGTCGGCGGCATCTGCTGGGTCTTCGCCCTGCACTTCAGCCGCGGCGCGAGTTATCCCGCCGCCTCCTCCCTGCGGGCCGAACCCAACGGAACCATGCTGCTCTACGAAAGTCTCGAACGCATGCCCGGCCTCCAGGTTCGCCGCAACTACGACCCGCCGCGCCGTCTCCGCAGCAGCCCCGAACGCAGCCTCCTTTTCGTCCTCAATGCGCACGCCGAGGTCGCAGCGGACGCGGACCTGCACGCCTTCGTTTCCGCCGGGGGACGCGTCGTGTTCCAGCCCTCTGTCCCCGACCGGCGCCGCACCGCGCCGGAAGAGCCCGAACTCGAAGCCAGCGCAACCCCGACACCGCTTCCCCTGGATTCCGCCGCGCTGCCCCTGCGCGTCCGCCGCATCGAAGGCGCCGAGCCCGGCGTCGCCATCCGCAGCGCGGTGGAGACCGGCGCCCCACTGGACATCGTCTGGCCGCAAGGCTCCGTATTTGTTCTTCCGAAGGGCCGCACGCCTGCAGAGGTCCTCTACCGCCAGGACGGAAGACCCGTCGTCCTCCGGGTTCGTCAGGGAAAAGGCGAATGGATTCTTCTCGCGGACGCCTATCCCCTGGAAAACCACACCCTCTTCAGTGAAGCCCCCTCGGAGTGGATTGCCTGGCTGATGCAGGACCGCAGCGACATCTATTTCCACGAATATCACTTCGGCATCCAGCAAGCCCGCGGCATCATGACACTGATCCGGTCCAGCGGCCTCACGGGCCTGCTCGTCGCCATGGCCGTACCCTTCCTGCTCCTGCTCTGGCGCGGTGCCCTCCCCCTGCTGCCCGCCCTCGACGAAACAAAAGAACCCCAGTGCGCGGCCAAAAGCCGTCTCGACGCTTTTCGCGACCTCCTGACCCGCCATCTGCCCGACAACGAAATCCTCGACCACTGCCTCCAGGCCTGTTCGACGGATTTCCGGATTCCCGATGAACTGCGCAGCGCCGCCGAAAACGAAATCCGCCGGCCCCTGCCCAAAAAAAACCGCCGCGCCCATCTTACAGAAACGCTCCAACGACTCCATCTTCTCCTCACACAAAAAAGGCCACGCCCATGAACCCGGAAACCCAGTCCCTGCAAGAACTCCTCCTGCTCGCCCGCTCCGAAATCGGCAACGTCCTCCTCGGACAACGCGACGTCATCGATCAGTGTCTCACCGTCATCTTCTCCGGACAACACGCCCTGCTCGAAGGCGTTCCCGGCGTGGGCAAAACCCTGCTCGTCAATACCCTCGCCCAGGTCCTCGGATGCGACTTCCAGCGTATCCAAATGACCCCCGACCTGATGCCCGCCGACATCATCGGCACCAACGTCTTCAGCCTGAAGGACCACAGCTTCACCCTCGTCAAAGGCCCCGTCTTCACCTCCTTCCTTCTTGCCGACGAAGTAAACCGCGCCCCCGCCAAAACCCAGTCCGCCCTTCTCCAGGCCATGCAGGAACGCGCCGTGGCCATTGACCGCGAGAACTTCGCCCTCGATCCCGCCTTCACCGTATTTGCCACCCAGAATCCGGTCGAACACGAAGGCACCTATCCCCTGCCCGAAGCCCAGAAAGACCGTTTCATGTTGAAGATCGATGTGAGTTATCCCGACGAAGACACTGAAAGCGACCTCGCCACCCGCGTGCTGGAGGGGCGCGCCCCCGAGATCGTCCTGCGCCAGGGAAGCCTCAAGCCCGTGCTCGCCGCCGGCCAGCTCCCCCGCGCCCGCGAATCCCTCCGCGCGGTGGCCGTGAAACCCGAACTCGTCCGCTACGCCGCGCAGATCATCCGCTCCACCCGCGGCAACGAAAACATCCTCGTCGGGGCCAGTCCCCGCGCCACTCTCGCCCTCCTGCTCGGCGCCCGCGTTTCCGCCGCCTTCGATGGACGCGACTTCGTAATTCCCGACGACATCAAAGCCCTCGTCTCCCCCGTCCTCAGCCACCGCATCATCCTCCGCCCCGAATTCGAAATCGAAGGCATCACCATTGCCGAAGTGATTCAGGAAATTCTGCGCAGCGTCTCCGTGCCCCGCTGACCCCATGCTTCTTCCCTCCCGACGCCTGATTCTCCTCTCGCTGCTGCTCCTCCCGGCAGCGCTCCTGCCCGCGCTGCACGCGGGGACCCAGGGCATTTCCCTCGCCCTCGCTCTGCTCTTGCTCCTGCTCGCCCTCGTCGACGCTTCCCGCAGCCTCCACCTGCCTCCCGCCCTCCGCATCGGCTCCCTGCCGGACATCCGACAGGCCAAAAATCAGGAGGGACGTTTTTCCCTGCCCGTCCATTGCCTCCGCAGCCTGCCCTCCTGTCGACTCGGCATCGCCTTCCCCACGGAACTCGGCGCCACGGAGGATGTGAAGGAACTGGGACAGGGCCGCGAGGGCGAGCTGTTCCACATCGACTGGGATTTCCTCCCCCGCAAACGCGGCCTCTACAACGTCCGCCATGCCGTCGCCTGCCTGCCCAGCCCCCTCGGGCTCTGGGACATTCACCAAGCCCTGGAGGCGGAGCTGGAGTTTCATATTTACCCCGACCTCCGCCTCGAACGCCGCAGCCTCGCCAACCTCTTCCTCAACCGCGGCCTCGACGGCTCGCGACGCCAGCGCAGCATTGGACGCGGCCGCGACTACGACCAGATCCGCGAGTACCGCCCTGGCGACACCCCGACCGACATCCACTGGAAAGCCTCCGCGAAGCGCTCCGTCCTCGTGGCCAAAACCTACCAGATCGAGCGCACCCAGGAACTCGTTCTCGCCATCGATCACTCCCGCCTCAGTGCCCGTCCTCATCCCCTGGAGCCCGGCGGCGAGGCCGAACCCGTGCTCGAACGCTACGTCGCCGCCGCCAACCTCCTCGCCATGGCCGCCCTCCGCGAAGGCGACTTGTTCGGCCTCATGACCTTCGCCCGGACCACCGACTGCTTTGTGCGCGCCAGCTCCGGCGCGTCGCATCTCCGCACCCTCCAGAACAGCCTCTTCACCCTCCAACCCGAAAATGTGTACCCCGACATCGACGAATGGGTCCGCTTCACCCGCGTCAACCTCCGCCGACGCTCCCTGCTGATTCTTCTCACTGATCTCTCCGACGCCTCCACCTTCGAGCTGCTCGAAAAACGCATCCGCATCCTCAGCAGCATCCATGTCGTGGTCGTGGCCATGATTCCTCCACCGGGGGTCCATCCGCTGCTCGACAAACAGCATCCGCCTTCCGACCCCTGGACCGCTCTCGCCGGACACCTCATGTGGCGCGACCTGCAGCACTTCCGCACCCGCCTGCACGACATCGGCATCCCTCTGCTGCTCTCCGCCGCCTCGTCGCTGGTGCCCGAACTGGTCAACGAATACCTCCACATCAAACAGCGGCAAAGCCTGTGATCGCAAACCTCAACCGCTTCATCCTTCGCCGTCGCCCGGACTGGGAGGAATACGAATCCCGCCTCCAGCGCCTGGAGGACGATGTCAGCCTGAGCCTCGACCTCGACGGCATTCAACGGCTGCGCTTTCTGCACGAAAGCGTTGCCGCCGACCTCATGCGCATCCGATCCTTCTCCGCCGAACCCGAAACCATCGCGTATCTCGAATCCCTTCTCGCCCGGGGCTTCGGATTTATCCACGAAAACCGCAATTTCCGCGGCGGTTTTTCCCCGCGCCGCGCCTTTGTGCGCTTTGCCGAAGTCGTGCGCGGCAACGCCGGGGCTTTTCTGCTTGTGCTGACATCACTGCTGCTCGGGGCCCTTCTCGGCGGCGTGTGGGTGGCGGTGGACCCTGACGTGAAAGAAGTCATTCTTCCCTTCCCGCACCTGCTCGGCAGCCCCTCCGACCGAGTCGCCGAAGAAGAATCTGCCGTGTCCTCCGTGTCCGAAGCCCACAGCAGCTTTGCCGCGCAACTGATGGCCAACAACATCCGCGTATCGATTCTCGTGTTGGTCCTCGGCATTTTCTACGGCGTGTTCACCCTCATTCTGGTTTTCTACAACGGCGTGATTCTCGGTGCGGTGATCGTGGATTATCTGCTGGCCGGCGAGGGCGTTTTTCTCGCCGCCTGGCTGCTGCCGCACGGCAGCGTGGAAATCCCGGCCATTCTTTTCTCGGCACAGGCCGGACTGCTCATCACCCGCGCCCTGATGTTCCAAGAGAAACGCCAATCCCTCGCCGCCCGTCTGCGCGGGATCCGCCCGGACATCACCGTGCTCATCGGCGGCGTGGTGCTGCTCCTCGTCTGGGCGGGCCTCATCGAATCGTTCTTTTCGCAATATCACGCGCCGGTACTGCCCTATTCGGCCAAAATCCTCTTTGGTGTTATTCAGTCCGCCGGACTCCTCGCCTGGCTGCTGCTCGCTGGCAAAGGGGAGAAAGGAGAGAAGAAGCCATGAACGTCAGCGATCCCCACCGCCTCGAACTGCTCACCGAAGACTCGGTCTCCTTCTCCGTCCGCCTGGCAACCCCCTTCGCCCGCGCCCTCGCCCTTGGCATCGACATGATCGTCATCGTCGGCATCCAGGCCATCCTCCAGATTCCGCTTCGACTGCTCGCCGCACTCGACGCCGACACGGCCAACGGCCTGGGCATCCTCCTCTTTTTCGCCTCCAATTTCGCCTATTTTCTCTTCTGCGAATGGGGCATGGCCGGACAAACCTACGGCAAACGCATTCTCGGCCTCCGCGTCATGGACGACCAGGCCCGCCGACTGGTCTTCTCCCAAGTCCTCGTCCGCACCCTCTTCCGGGTCATCGACATGTTCCCCGTCTTCTATGCCGTCGGCGGCATCGCCTCCCTGCTCAATCCCCGCTTCCAGCGCCTGGGCGACATCGCCGCCGGCACTGTGGTCATCCGCATTCCCGACCTGCAAGCTCCCTTGCCCGGCGAACTCAAGGACCGCAAATACAATTCCTTCCGCGCCCACCCGCAGGTGGAGGCGCTGCTGCGACGCAACACCCTTCCCGAGGAAGCCGTCCTTCTTCTCGAAAGCCTCCATCGCCGCAGCGCCCTCGAACCCGGTGCCCGTGCCAAGGTCTTTCAACAGCTCGCCCGCCATTTCCAGAAACGCACCCGTTTCCCCTCCGACCTCGTCGACAACCTCGGCGACGAAGCTTTTCTCCTCAACTGTCTCGACACCCTCACCCGCAACCAGCGGGAGCTGTGAAACGACGGGCGCAGCTCCGGAGTACCGGAGTAGTATATTGCAACAGTTACA
>CAZCFM010000121.1:0-11176 GCA_964497855.1 uncultured Verrucomicrobiota bacterium
TGATGGTCAAAATCGAAGAACACGTCCACAAAGTCGGACATTGTTACCGCAGCGGCTGCGTGATCGAGCCCCGCCTGTCTCGTCAGTGGTTCGTGAAAATGAAACCGTTGGCCAAAATGGCGATGAAAGCCGTCGAAAGCGGAGAACTGCAGTTCGTGCCCGAGCGCTGGAACAAGGTCTACTTGAACTGGCTGGAAAATATCCGCGACTGGTGCATCTCGCGCCAACTTTGGTGGGGACACCGCATTCCGATTTTTTACGCCGACAGCACCGGCGAGGTCTGGGCCTCCCGCGAGACCCCGACGGTTTCCCCAAAAGGCGCCACCGACATCCGCCAGGACGAGGACGTGATGGACACCTGGTTCTCCTCCTGGCTCTGGCCCTTCAGCGTGCATGGCTGGCCCGAGCAGACCGCGGCTCTGAAAAAATGGTACCCCACGGCGACCCTCGTCACCGCGCCCGACATCATTTTCTTTTGGGTCGCGCGCATGGTCATGGCCGGCTGCCAGTTCATGGGCGGAATCCCTTTCAAAACCGTGTATCTCCACGGCGTCGTCCGCGACAAACAGGGCCGCAAACAGAGCAAGAGCCTCGGCAACTCCATCGATCCGCTTCAGGTGATCGAGGAGTTCAGCGCCGACGCGCTGCGTTTCAGTCTTATCACCCTCAACGCCACCGGACAGGACGTGCGCATCGGCGAAAACGACTTCGAGATGGGCCGCAACTACGCGACCAAAATCTGGAACGCCGCCCGCTTCATGAAGATGCAGGGCGACTACGATCCCGCCGCGAAGGTTGATCCGGCCCAACTCGGTTCCGACGACCGCCATCTGCTGCTGCGCTATCATGAAGTCGTCAAGCAGGCCACCGAGCACCTCGACCGCTTCCGCTTCAACGACTACTCGCACACTCTACACAGTTTTATCTGGAACGACATTTGCGACTGGTATCTGGAGTACGCCAAGGGACCGCTCAATGGCGACGACGCCGCGCGCAAATCCCACACGCTCGCCGTGCTGCACACCGCGTTCCGCGGCGCGCTGGCGATGCTGCACCCGCTCATGCCCTTCCTCACCGAAGAGCTCTGGGAACAGATGGGGTATCGCGGCGACGGCGGATTCCTCATGAAATCCGCCTGGCCCAAACCCATTGACAAAGCTACCCGCGTGGCCTGGGGACTCCAACCCGAAATCCTTGAGTTTGTGGACAACAAACGCGACCTCATCCGCGCCGCGCGCCAGCTTCGCGCCGACTACAATCTCAAGCCCGGGCAGGAAATCGACTACATCGTCCGCCCCGCCACGCCGGAACTCGCCGCCGCCTTGACCGCCGAAGTCGCCTCCATCAACCAGCTCGTGCGCGGGCGGGTGACGGTGGACGCGGCCTACCAGCCCCGGGGCGCCGCCCCGGGCCTCGTCAGCAAAGCCGGCTACGTCTTCATGCCCGCCGACGGACTCATCGATGTAGCGGCAGAAAAAGAACGCCTTGGCAAACAGCTCACGGAAACGGAAGGACACATCAACCGCGGCGCGGCTAAACTGTCGAATGACGCCTTTATCAGCAAAGCTCCTCCCCACGTTGTCGCCCAAATCCAGGAGCAGCAGGACGGACTCGTCGAAAAAGCCGACAAACTCCGCGCCCTGCTCAAGAGCCTGGGAGCATAACTTTCCCAACAGGATTTCGCATGTTCGATCTTTCCCGTCATCCTTTTTTCGAAGCATGGACGGATCCCGTCAGTGGGGTTACCAGTTATTTGCTGCACAAACGTGTCGCGCCCCTGCAGAAGACCTTTTATTTTGTGACATCCGGTCTGACGGCGGATGGTCGTTGGCTTTGGTTTGAAGCAGCGCATCCTCCGGGAAACAACAAGTGTTTGGCCGCAATTTGCCTGGACCCGGATGCGCCTGAGCTTCGCTATTTCCCCCAGGCGACGATCTCCGCCGAGTCTCCCTTGCCGTATCCGGATCAGAACAAAATCTGGTTCGTGGCCGACGACCACAGCCCGGACATTCTCAGTCTCGACCTGGACAGCGGAAACGTGGAGCATTTCGCGCATGTGCCCGCGTCTTTCATCGGCGGCCGATACCTGCGTCGCATCAGCACGCACCTCACGCTCTCCGCAGATGGCCGGGATCTGTTGCTCGACGGCAAAATCGGCAACCGCTGGTTCCTGGCGACGGTCTCCGTGGCGACCCGTGAATTCAAGGTGATCCGCGAGTTTCCCATCCACTACAATCACTCACAGTTTTCGCCCCGCGATCCAGAGCTGCTCTCCGTCGCACAGGATTGGTGGATGGATCCTGACACCGGCGTGCATAACCAGTTCACCCACCGCATCTGGTGGATGCGCCGTGACGGCAGCGAATGGCAGCCTCTCCACCCCGTGCAACGCGAAGGACATTTGATTTCCCACGAGTGGTGGGCCGACGACGGAACGCAATGTTGGATCAACTACGAAACGGGCGCCTTTGAACTGGATCCAGACACGCGCATCTCCACGCATGTCTGGAAACGTCCGGTCTGCCATGCGCATTGTGATCCCACGCGCCGCTACTGGGTGGCCGACCAAAGCCCCTACCTCTGGCACAAACAGCCCTGCGAGGTTCTCTTTTTTGACCGGAACTCCGGACAGGAATGGCCCATCGCCAGCGCCTTGCCCGCGCCGCCCATGGACCGCCGTCGCTACCACCTCGACCCCCACCCGCGATTTATCGACCAAGGGCGTGCCGTGGCTTACACGAGCACGGTGCGCAGCGCCATGGGCGATGTCGCCATCGCCATGACCTCCGACATTCTTTCCTCCAAACGTTCGTAGACCCGCGCCCTGCTCAAAAGCCTTGCGGGGTGATTCCCGCCTCCGTCGGGAGGGGAAAACACTTCCGAAGCCTGGAGAGGTTTCTCCATCGCGGCGGATCCTGTTTGTCGTGCAAATTGCTTTACATTCCGTCATTTTGATGCGCAATATGACGACATGTCATACAAAAGACTTCTACACGCACCTGATAAAAGCTTTTTCTTGATGGGCCCAAGGGGTACCGGGAAAAGCACCTGGATACGGGAGACGTTTCCGGAGGCGAAGGTTTTTAATCTTTTGTCTGAAGAAAGCTACTTGCGGTACATGCGTGAACCTGGGGCTTTTGCCTCGGAACTACGGGCTATTGCACCGGGGTCCAGGGTTGTGGTGGATGAGGTGCAGCGCCTTCCGGGGCTTCTCAATGAAGTTCACCGCTTCATTGAGGAAAGGGAGCTCCGCTTTGTTTTATGCGGGTCCAGCGCGCGGAAGCTGAAGCGGGCAGGGGTGAATTTGTTGGCGGGGCGCGCCCTGCATCGGGCGATGCATCCCTTTGTGCCGGCAGAGCTGGGCGGGGATTTTGATTTGACCCGGGCCTTGACCACCGGCCTGATCCCCATCGTTTGGGGCTCGGATGAGCCAGGGGAGACTTTGGCTGCCTATGCTCACATGTACCTGCGCGAGGAAATCCAGGCGGAAGCCCTTGTCAGGAATCTCCCGGGTTTTGCCCGGTTCCTTCCCATCTCCACGCTATTCCATGGTCAAACCATGAATGTGTCCAACATTGCGAGAGAGGCCGGCGTGGCGCGAACCACGGTGAACGACTATTTGAGCATCCTCCAGGAAACGCTTCTTGCTTTTGAAATTCCCGCCTATCAGGCGAAACTCCGCGTCCGGGAGCGATGCTTGCCCAAGTTCTATTTTTGTGACCCAGGTCTTGTGCATGCCCTGCGCGCAACAGGAACCTCCACGCCCCCCGAAGTCAGCGGAGCTCTGTTCGAGGGCCTTGTCGCTCAGCTGTTGCGCGCCTATCGGGACCTGTCCAAAGCTTTCGATGAAATCTATTACTGGGCCTCGTCCTCCGCAGGCGACGTCGAGGTGGATTTTCTTCTTCGGCACCAGGACGCCTTTGTGGCTATCGAGGTGAAATCCGGTCGCACCCTACAGCCCAAGTGGTGTGCCGGCCTCAGGGCTGTCCAACCTTTGCCGGGACTGCGTCGCCGTTATTTGGTCATGCCGGAAATTCCCCGGATGACGTTGCCCGATGGGGTGGAGGTGCTCTCCTTTCTGGACTTGGCCTCCATGCTCGCGAATCACAGTCTTTTTGAAGTATAAACCATCGCGGCGCTGAACGGGTTCGCGCGTTGCGCACTCTTCCCGTCCAGGGCCGCGGGATTGCAGGTCGCTGGCTCTTAGTCGAGACGGCCTTCGATCAGTCCGAGGGGTAGGGGCGCGGGCTGCGGGGGCTTGGAGACGATGTCGATGGCGGCGCCTTTTTTGGAGGACGCTTCGAAGGAGTGCATCACTTCCAACACGTGATAGGCGAGAGCGCCGCTGCTGCGGTGGGGGTGTTTGCCCTTGCTCAGAATCGCCATCGCCATGTCCGCCGCGCCGATGCTGCGCACGTTGGTGGCGTAGCGGTGGCTGAAGGACTGCTCTTTCCATTCCTTCTGCGTGGGCGTCCAGAGCGCGACCGGTCCGCCGAAGGTGTTCGGGTCGGGAACCTGCAGCGAGCCTTCGGTGCCGTAGAGCTCAATGGGTTTGTGGTGGTGGGCGTACACGTCGAAGGAGATGGTCGCGGTGATGACGGGTCCGGAGTGGAATTCGATGGCCCCGACGTTGTGGGTGGGGACTTCGACCGGCAGTTGCTTGCCGAACTGGGCCTCACAGGTCGCGGTGCGGACTTCGAAGGCGCGGGTGGTGAAGGCGGTGACCCGTTTGACCGGACCCAGCAGATGCACCAGGGCGGTGATGTAGTAGGGGCCCATATCGAACATCGGTCCGGCGCCGATCTGGTAGAAAAACGCGGGGTTGGGGTGCCAGGATTCCGGGCCGCGGCCCATCATAAAGGCGGTGCCGCCGACAATGCGGCCCAGCCAGCCGTCGTCCACCAGCTTGCGGCAGGTCTGAAGTCCCGCGCCCAGGAAGGTGTCCGGCGCGCAGCCCACCAGCAGATTTTTCGAAGCGGCCAGATCCAACACCGCTTTGGCGTCGGCCAGATGCACCGCGAGGGGTTTTTCGCAATGCACGTGTTTGCCCGCCTTCAGGGCGCGCAGGCTGACTTCCGCGTGCACGGCGGGAATCGTGAGGTTGATCACCAGATCGACCTCGGGGTTGGCCAGAAGTTCGTCGACGCTCTGGGCCACGCAGCCGTTTTCCTTGGCTTTGGCTTCGGCGGCGGCGTGATTGATGTCGGCGCAGGCCACGACTTTCATCATGCGGAAGATTTTCGCGCCGTTGAAGTAGGCTTGGCAAATGTTGCCGCAGCCGATGATGCCGACGCGGATGACGGAGGGGGTTGTGCTCATGGGAATATCCTCTATTGGGGGTTAAATGCGGCCGGTGGCGATGTGACTGCTCGTGAGGTAGCGGTAACTTTCCGCGACGGCCTCCATCATGTTGCCCGGATAGCTGTCCAGTTCAACGACAATGTAGTCGGCATGGGTGGCGGCGGCGGCGGCGGCTTTCAGATTCACCTGTCCGCGACCGGCGGGCAGGAACGGCGTCGAGGCGCTGACCATGATTTTGCCGTCCTCGGTTTCCATCTCGCGGAATTCCTCTTTCGTCGAAACGATACCGTCCTTGAAGTGCAGGAAACGTCCGCGGGCACCGATTTGTTTAATGAAATCCACCGGATTCAAGCCTGCGCGGGCCACCCAGAAAATATCGGCCTCCCACAACACGCTCGCCGGGGTGCGTTCCAGGAAAAGCTCGTATCCGCGGACCCCTTCGACGCTGACCAAATCCCAGTCGTGGTTGTGGTAACCGACTTTCATGCCCAGCGGCGCGGCATTCGCGGCCGCTTCGCAATACAGATCCGCCAGGGCGCGGACGCGGTCCAGCGACGTGAAATTCTCCTTGAAATTGGGCGGGCAGCCAGTGATCAGCGCCTCGTGTCCCATGATCTGCGCCGTTTCCAGAATTTCGTTTTTCTTGTCGCCGATGGGAAGGCCGCAGTGACAGGACGGGGCACGCAGACCGAGTTCGGCAAAGAGTTTGGCGGCGGCTTCGGGCGTGCTGCCCGGAAAACCGGCGGGTTCCACGCAGCCAAATCCCATCGCTGCAATGGCGCGGATCGTGGCTTCGTAGTTCTGTTTTGCTTGGTCGCGGACACTGTAGAGTTGGACGGATATTTCGGGCATGGTCTCTCGGGGGATGGTGGGTTTCGGTTGACAAATCGGACGGTGCCTGCTTCTCTAGGCCATGTAATTTGTGTTGTACAGAAGTTGTGATTGATCAAAACGATGAAAAAGTGCGAAAAGCAATCCTCCATTCCCCTGCGCGTGGGTTATTTTATCAGCCCGCCGGGCGGGGCCACACAGCCCCGGCAAATCCTCGGCGCGGAACTCTACGTCGAGATGATCACCGCCGGCCATGTCTACGCGCCCGACGGCGAACGCCTCTGCGGTCCCGGCTGGGTTTTTGTGCATGTGCTGGGGGATTACACCATTTTCCGTTCGCCCCCCGACGATCATTACGAGTGCCTCACCGTGACCCTCCAGGGTTTGCCCCGGGGAAGCCGCGGTGACTGGCCCCGCCTGTTCCAGTGGCGCGACAGCGACGAGGCCGTCAAGTTCGCGCGCGAAATGCTTTTCGCTTTTCACCACAGCAGCGTTGACCGGGCCTTGCTCGACGACTTGATCCGCGCCCAGCTTCGTTTCCGCATGGACCAGCATCGCCGTGAAGAGGAACGCGAGCAGATTCCGCCGCGAATCGCCGTCGTGATGGGCGAGATCGACAGCCATTTCGCTTCCGCCCTTTCCCTGAAAACGCTCGCGGATCGCGTCGACATGAGCGTGTCCCATTTGCAGGCTGAATTCCGACGACACGTCCGGCTCAGCCCGCACCAGTACCTCATCCAGCAGCGGATGAGGGCGGCCCGCCACCGCCTCGTCACCACTCAGGAGCCCATCAAGAGCATCGCCGCCGAGGTGGGCTACGCCAACACCGAACATTTCTGCCGGGCCTTCAAAAAAAACACCGGCCATACCGCCGACGCCTTCCGCCGCCGCTACCGGGTCTATGTTTGAAGGTCTTTGGTGTACCGGATCGACATTCTGCATCCAAAATGTAAACTCAATCCTCAACCTCGCGATAGCCCATTCATATGAAATCCACCCTTCTTCCTGCCTGGGGACCCACGTCCAAATATCTCGCCGGGGCTGCCTACGCCACTGATCCCGATCACGGAACCCGTGTTGAATTTTCGTTCTTTCCCGCTCTCCACCGCCGTCGACAGTCGCCTCCGTTTCTCGCCTGGGATTCAGGCTTTCATCCCTGGGAGGCCGCCCCTGATCTCTCGCAGTGGAGCTTCCGTTTTCCGCTCGCCGACAAACGCGACTTTTACGCTGACATCCGCTACGCCCGGAATGCCGAAGGGCTCGAGGTCCTGGCCACCTTTGTCAATGAAACCTCTCTCCCGCAGGCCGCGGCCCTGCACGGACTCATCGCCCGCCGATTTGCCGAACGCGGTCCTTATCGTTCACCCGTATTGCGCCCCGCCCTGGTGCAACTCCCCCCCGGCGGCACCTGGCTCTCCGCCGCTGACTACACATCCTTGCAGCTGCGCGAAAACGATCCCCACCGACACCTCCGTGCCGACGCAACTCCCTGGGGAATTCTCTACGCCGATGGATTTGTCGATGGACGCGGTCTCGGGGAGGGCTTTGGTTCCAGTGTCGGTGACAACGTCATCTACACCCTTCCGGCTCCCGCTGCCCGCGTCCTTCTGCGTTACCGCGCCAGCGGAGAACGCACACTTCATCTCCAAGGTCTTCACGACGGCAGCATCGTCCTGTCGGCCACCGACGGCTTCGGACTCGCCACCGTTCCCGTTTCCAATCCTTTAGCCCGAACCCTCCGCGTCCACGCAAACGGCGACGGACCCCTCGAACTCGATGGTTTCGCGATTCTTCCACCCACCGGCGATTTGTGTTTCCGGGACCATCCTCTGCTCTGCACAGCGGAACTTCAGGAACATCCTGGACATCTCTCTCTTCAGTACCCCGACGACCCCGGCTCCTTCTCCATCGAATGGGACCCCACGCTGCGCTGCGAAATCCGCGAAATTCTAACCGATCGTCTGGAGTTTGATTTTCCTCTCGCCACTCACGATCACGTCCGCAAACGCATCGGTTCCCAAGGCCACCCTTTCACAAACGTTTTTATCCGCCCCATCACGGTTCCGGCCAAGGGCAGCCGCGCCGTGCGCCTGTTCCTGAAAACCGATATCCCGCCCGCCGCCGCCCATCGCCCCGTCACAATTCCGGCGTTATTGCCCGCGCCGTTTGGCGTCGAACGTCTCCGGGCCACGCTTCTCACCAACGTCGTATTTCCCGTGCGCCACGGACGAGGCTTCATCAGCCATCACTGCCCCGGCAAATTCTGGGATTCGCTCTACACCTGGGATTCTGGCTTCATCGGCCTTGGCATGTGCGAGATTCATCCCGGACAGGCCGAGGAAATTCTTTCCCGCTATCTGTCTGCGCCCGACGACGATTTCGCCTACGTTCATCATGGCAGCACCGTCCCCGTGCAGATCTACCTGCTGCAACAGCTCTTCAACCTCCGTGGAGACCGCCGCCTCTTGCAGCGCTATTTTCTGGGGGCGCGCCGTATGCATCGTTTCCTGTCCGGTCGCTCGGAGGGCTCCATCACGGCTGAATTGAAATCGGGCCTGCTTTGCCCCTTTCCCTATTTCTACAATTCGGGCGGATGGGACGACTATCCCCCGCAGTGGAAATTGTGGAACGAAAAGCGCCGCGGCGGCGTCACGCCGGTCATCACCAGTGCCCAGATGATTCGCTGCGCCAGACTCCTGCGCCGCGTGGCTCTGCTTCTCGGCGAGGACCCCAGTGAGTTCGAGGCCGACATTACCCGCCTCGAACAAGCCCTCTTTGCCCATTCCTGGAACCCCGCCACCGGCTGGTTCAGTTATGTCGAACACGATGCCGACGGCAATCCCCTCGGTCCTGTGCTCCACGAAAGCGGCGAGGATTGCAACGCCGGACTGGATGGACTCTACCCGCTGCTCGCGGGGATATGCTCCCCTGAACAGGAGCGCGATTTTCTCGCCCGACTGCAGGACCCCGCCCGTTTCTGGAGCAACGTCGGCCTCAGTACCGTCGATCAAAGCGCTGCTGTTTTCAAACGCGACGGGTACTGGAACGGATCTGTCTGGATGCCCCACCAGTGGTTCGTCTGGCGCTACCTGCTCGACATCGGGGAGGCGGACTTCGCCCGGAAAATATCCGAAACCGCGCTCGACCTCTGGGAACGCGAAGTCGCTGAATCCTGGTGCTGTTTCGAGCATTTTCCCATCGAGACCGGACGCGGCGCGGGCTGGCATCATTTCGGAGGACTCTCCTCGCCCATTCTCAACTGGCAGGCCGCCGCGCAGCACCCCGGTCGTCTCGTTGGAGGCTATAATGCCTGGATTCTTGCCCATGATTACGACAATCAGCGCATTGAAGCCGAGATTCTTTTCGACGGACGTGAATACGATCATCCCGTCTTGCTCGCCGTTGTACCCGGCAGCGCCAACCCGCAGGTCGAATGGACGGGCACAGGGACTGTTCATATCCGCGAACCCAGACCCGGGCAAATCGAAGTCCACTTTTCCAAAGGTCAAGACCGCGGTCGTCTCAGGATTCACAGATAGGTGGCGAGTGTGCCAACGGCTCCGCAGTGAGCCCAGAAGCCCGTCACGTTCTCAGGGATCGATGTTGATCAATTTCCGTGTTTGGAAATCCAGTTTCCGGTAGTAGCAGCCGTCACGCGGAAGGCCTTCGGCGTTTCGGGTGTGGCAGATCCCGCCCCGGCGGGGGCGGACGATGTAGAGCAGGGAGTTTTGTTCGCAATTGACCCGCACCTCGAGCAGTTCGAAGGTTTCGCCGGAGGATGCCCCTTTTTCCCAGAGTTCGCGGCGGGAAGTGGACCAGAAAGTTGCGTTTCCGCAGCGAATGGAATGCTCCAGAGCCAGCTCATTGGCATAGGCCACGAGGATGACTTCACCCGTGTCGGCGTTTTGCACGGCGACAGGAACAACATCCGGGTTGCGATCGGCCACTTTTTTCAGCTTGAACCAATCCAGGGTAAATTCGCTTCCTTCTTCAAGTTCTTTGGACATGTCGGGCTCAGGGTCGGGGGTGTGGGAAATGACGTCAGGCGTCAGTGCTGCTTTCCTACGTGAGGGAACCGACATGACAAGTGGAAAGACGTTCTAACCTCACGGTGAAGTGTGATGCACGGACTTGAGGGCGTCCTTGATCCGTTCTTTGGAGCCGGTATCGAGTTGTGGACCTTCCGGGCTGTCGAGTTCCTGTTCTTTCCGCACCCGGAAGTTGCGCATCATGTCCTGGAATTTCATGACCTGACGGTTGTAGGCCCCGCAGACCGGACAAATCATCACATGGAATTTGAGTGTGAATTTGCCGAGGGGCGACAATCGCTCGTAGTCCTCTTTGGAGAGGTGATGGCTGACTTGTTTGCAGGTGAAGAAGAGAGGCATGGAGAGGGTGGGGGGCAGGAGGATTGGATTAGGGGGTGGCCCACTTGGATTCGAGGCAGGTTTTCAGCTGACCGCGGGCGCGGTGCAACATCACCCATAGATAATTGTCGCTAATGTCCAATTCCTTACAAATCGTCTCTGTGCTTTCTTCATCGAGCATTTTCATCTGGAACGCACTGCGCAAGGGCTCCTTGAGACTGGCCAGGCAACTTTCGAACGCCGCCCAGAATTCCTCCTGCGCAAACGCCTCATCGGGGTCAAAGCCCCAGGGTTTCGGGCTCATCGTGGGAATGCCGGAGGTTTTAAAGAGCAGTTTTCCGACGATGTCCTGGACCTGTTCATCCTGCAGCTCCTGGCGGCGCACGGACTTCCGGATCGTATCCACAATTTTGTTTTTGAGGATGCCCCGCAGCCAGTATTTCACGTCCACGCGACCGTCAAACTGGCGGATGTTCTTGATGGCGGCCAGAAAGGTCTCCTGCACGGCATCCTCCGCCGCGCCTTTGTTGCGAAGGCGCATCAGGGCGTAGCGGAACAGATAGTCCCCGTATTTTTCAACCCACAGTTCTGGTTCGTATGGTAGAGCAGCTTCGTTTTCGGACATACATTTCACCTTACGTCTTGCGGCAACGGAGTCAAGCCAAGTCCCCGATTCA
>CAZCFM010000122.1:0-11098 GCA_964497855.1 uncultured Verrucomicrobiota bacterium
TGCTCGGAGCCGGCCATCTTGTTGTTCGTGGGGTCGAATCCCCGCCACCCGGCTCCCGGCAGATAGATCTCCGTCCAGGCGTGGGTGGCCCCGTGCTGCCCCTGATTCATTTGAATGTACCCGGTCACAAAACGTGCCGCGAACCCCAGATGCCGCGCGGTCTCCATCAGGAACACCGCATAGTCCCGGCAGGATCCGGTTCCCAGCCGCAGGGTCTCACAGGGCAGTTGGACGCCGTACTCCTCGCGCCACGAGTATTGGATCGTGTTGAACACCGCGGTGTTGAGGCGCTGGAGCAGCTCCAGGGTGTTGACCACCGTGCCGGGCTGATAGACTCCGCGCAGCCACTGCAGCAGAATTTCACCGTCATGGGGATAACTCGGCAGCCGGAAGGGCAGAATGTCAATCTGCTCGTCCGCGGGATATTGGAAGGGATACTCCTGTGCCAGACTGGAGACGCCCAGATCCATCAGGCGTTCCTCATGCAGGTCCACGATCAGATCGCTGTGGATTCTGAGGAGCGCGGACGCTTCGAGGAAGGTGACAAACGCAATCGAATTTCCCTGGATATCCCGCACCCATTCGATGCTGCACGCGGGCACAACCTCAACCGCCGTCTTCATGATCCGGATGTCATGCCCCTCGCGCGGCCGCATCAGAATGCGGTGCACGCCGAAGCTGACGGGCTCTTTGTATTTGTATTCCGTGGTGTGGAGGATGCGAAGCTGTTTGCTCATGGATTTTTCCGGGAAGGTGAGGGCCAAGGATTGCGGCGGGAAAATGACGGTGGAGAACGTGCCCGAAAGCGGAACGGGAAGCAAGGCGAATGCTGCGCCCTTCAGGGTCCCGCCCTAAAAAACTCGGGAAATCTTCTTGCGGCCAAGGAAAACCAATCATACTTTTCTGTTTATGACACCCAAAGCCGTCCTTGATTATCTTTCCGCCCATGAAGAGCGTTTCATCGAAGAACTCTTCGCCTACACCCGCATACCCAGCATCAGCGCCCAGTCGGACCATGCCGACGACATGCAGCGCTGCGCCACATGGCTCGTGGAGCGCTGCGTCAACGCCGGCCTGAAGGCCGAAATCCGCAAAACGTCCGGCTATCCGGTCGTGATCGCCACATCTCCCAAGCAAGACCCGAAAAAACCCACCTTTCTCGTCTATGGCCATTACGATGTCCAGCCGCCCGACCCCCTGGAGCTGTGGACCTCGCCGCCCTTCGAGCCGCGCCGGGTTGGACGCAACGTGTACGCCCGCGGCATCAGTGACAACAAAGGACAGCACCTCGCCCACATCAACGCCGTGGAGGCCTGGCTGAAAACCGGCAACGAGCTTCCCTGCAACGTCAATTTCCTCATCGAAGGCGAAGAGGAAGTCGGCTCCAAAGCCCTCTATGATTTCCTTGCGAAAAATGCGAAGGAACTGGCCTGCAAGGCACTGGTTGTCTCCGACACGGAGATTCCCAGCATGAAGCACCCCGCGCTCTGCTATTCCCTGCGCGGGATGGCGCCCATCGAAATCCGTCTGGAAGGTCCGGACCGCGACCTCCACTCCGGACTCTACGGCGGCGCGGTGGATAACCCGGCGATGGTACTCTGCCAGATGCTCGGTTCCATGCGCGACAAGAAGGGCCGCTTCACCATACCCGGTTTCTACGACGACGTGCTCAAACTGTCCGCCTACGAACGCAAACAAATGGCCAAGGTTCCCTTCAGCGAACCCAAATTCAAAAAGTCCATTGGCGTGAAAGCCCTCTTTGGCGAAGCCGGTTACACGCCCGACGAGCAGCGCGCGGCGCGCCCCACCTTCGAACTCAACGGGCTGACCAGCGGCTATCAGGGCGAAGGCGGAAAGACCATCATTCCGTCCTGGGCCAGCGCCAAGATCACCATGCGCCTCGTTCCGAATCAGGATCCGAAAAAAATCCTCGCGCTGGTGAAAAAGCACCTCAAGGCCATCTGCCCCCCCACCGTCAAACTCAGCGTGACAGAAGGCCAGGGCGGCGGACCCTACATGGTCGATCCCACCAGCCCGCTGGCTCAAGCCTGCATGCGCGCGGCCAAAAACGGCTTCGGGCATGAGTGCGTCCTCGTCCGCGGCGGCGGAAGCATCCCCATCATCGCCGCGTTCAAGCAGCACCTGAAGGCGGACAGCTTCATGCTCGGCTTCGCGCTGCCTGACGACAACGTTCACTCCCCGGACGAGAAATTCTCGCTGGACGCCTACATGGCCGGAATGAACATGGCCGCTCATCTGTGGCCCGAACTCGCTTCTGTCAAATAACACATCCGCATCCAGACACCCTTTCGTGAACACACAACTTTTCCTCGTCCTCGCTCTTCTCCTCGCTTCCGTGATCATGTTTGTGATCAACAAACCCCGCATGGATGCCGTGGCCCTGCTCATGCTCGTGCTGCTGCCTTTCACCGGCGTCATCACCATGGGCGAGGCCCTCGCGGGTTTCAGTGACGCGAACATCGTGCTCATCGCCGCCTTGTTCGTGGTCGGCGAGGGTCTGGTCCGCACCGGCGTGGCGAAAAAGCTGGGAGACTGGCTTGCCGTCACCTCCGGCAACAGCGAAACCCGCCTGCTCGTCCTGCTCATGCTGGCAGTGGGAATCCTGGGATCGGTGATGAGTTCCACGGGCGTGATCGCCATTTTCATTCCCGTAGCGCTTCGCATCGCGCACATCCAGGGCATACCGCCCAGCCGCCTGATGATGCCGATGAGCGTCGCCGCGCTCATCAGCGGCATGATGACCCTGGTGGGGACCGCGCCCAACCTGGTCGTCAACAGCGAACTGATCCGCCAGGGAGCGGATGGGTTTCATTTCTTCAGCCTGACCCCCTTTGGAGCGCCCATTCTCGGGCTGGGCATTCTGTACATGCTCTTCGCGCGGCGCTGGCTGAGTTCCGATGTCGTAGGGGGTAGCACCTCCAAACATCGTCCCACGCTGCGGGACTGGGTTCAGGAATACAAGCTGGCGGAGCGCGAGCAGCGTGTCCGGGTCAGCAACGGCAGCCCCATGGTGGGAAAATCCATTCAGGAGATCAACCCGCGGAACGACATGGGCGCGAGCATCATCGCGATCGACCGCCGCGTCCGCTCTTCCAACCAGCTCATCCGTCCGACGACCAGCACCGAAATCCAGGCGGGGGACATCCTGTTTGTGGACTTCTTCCGGGGAGAAACCGAAACCGGCCCCCTGCTGAAAACCTACGGACTCGAGCCCCTGCCGCTCACCGGCGAATATTTCACCGACCTCTCCCAGGAAGTCGGCATGGCGGAAGTCATGCTCGGGGCGAACTCGGATTTGATCGGCAAGACCACCCTCGAGTCTCAGGTTCGCACCCGGCACAACGTGACGGTGATCGGCCTGCGCCGTGGCAAGTCCGCGGTTGAGGGCGATATCCTCCTTGAAAAACTGCAGGTCGGCGACACCCTGCTCGTCGTGGGCGCGTGGAAGCAGATTCGCAACTTGCAGAGCGACGCCTCCAACCTGGTGGTCTTGAACCTGCCCGCCGAGATGGACGAGGTTTTGCCGGCAGCCAGCAAGGCCCCCCACGCCGTCGCCTGTCTCCTGCTGATGGTGGGCCTGATGATCAGCGGCATCGTGCCGAACGTCCAGGCCGCATTGATCGCCGGCCTCCTGATGGGCGCGCTGCGCTGCATCGATTTCGACAGCGCCTACCGCGCCATCCATTGGAAGAGCCTCGTGCTGATCGTGGGCATGCTCCCCTTTTCACTCGCGCTGCAACGCACCGGAGGGGTCGATCTGGCCGCCAACGGTTTGATGTCCGCGATTGGCGGCGCGGGGACCCATGTGGTGCTGGGCAGCATCTTCCTGATCACGGCCATGCTGGGACTTTTCATTTCCAACACCGCCACCGCCGTCCTCATGGCTCCCGTTGCCCTCGCCATTGCCAGCGACATGAACGCCTCCCCTTACCCTTTCGCCATGATCGTCGCGCTGGCCGCATCGACGGCATTCATGACGCCGATTTCATCGCCGGTGAACACACTGGTTGTGGGCCCGGGCAACTACAAGTTCGGTGATTTCGTGAAGATCGGCGTGCCCTTCAGTCTGGTCGTGATGGTGGTCTCCGTCCTTCTCGTCCCGCTGTTGTTGCCGCTGTAAACATGACGGCGCACTCCGAATCCGAACAGAAAATCCTCAAGCGGTCGATCTTGATCACGGTCCTCGTCGCGGGGTCCGGGATTTTCTTTGGGTTGTTGTCGGGGTCGCTGTCGATCATTTTTGACGGGATCTTCTCCGGGATCGATCTCGCGATATTGACGCTGGCGCTGGCGGTGGCCCGTTTGGTGCAGCGCGAAGGCGACCGGCGTTTCCAACACGGGTATTGGCATATTGAACCCATGGCGCTGGTGTTCAACGGCACCGTGCTGATGTTTCTCTGTTTGTATGCATTTATCAACGCGGTCGACAGTCTTCTCGCGGGCGGGCGCGAACTGAAATTGGACTGGGCCATTGGCTATGCCGTCGTTGCCGCCATCGTCACCTTCGGCATGTATTTCTACGAACGCCGCGAAAACCGGAGGATCCGCTCGGAGTTTTTGAACCTCGACGCCCAGAGTTGGCTGATGTCCTCGCTGATCTCGTGCGCGTTGTTGTTGGCCTTCATACTGGCGTGGGGGATCAAGAACACACGCTTCGCCCCCTACGCCCCGTTTTTGGACCCCGCCGTGCTGGCGCTATTGTCCCTCTATCTGATCACGGTTCCCATTAAAACGGTCCGGCAAGCTTTCGCCGAGATCCTGCTCATCACGCCGCCCGCACTGGATCAACAGGTTCACACGGTGATGGACGGCGTCATTGCCCGCTACGGTTTCCTGAAGTACAGCAGTTATGTGGTGAAGGTTGGCCGGGCGTATTTCATTGAAATTCATATCGTGGTGCGGCCCGATTTTGAGATTGACCGCGTCGCCACGCTGGACGCGATCCGGCAGGAAATCAGCAGCGCCATTGGCAACCAGAGCGGGCCGTATCAATGGTTGACCGTTGCCTTCACCGGCGACGAAAAATGGATTTGAAATGGAAAGAAGCCTCTCCCGGCATGAATTCATGTTCAATCCAACTCGATTCTCGCGCGAGACATCGTAAGCTGCCTTATGCTCCTCAGGTTTTCCCTGCTGTTTATCCTCCTTTCCGCCGCAGTCACGGTGGTCGGCGAAGAGGAGTTGTTTCGATACGAGGTGGGCATCCAGGGTGCGCCGAACCGAACCCTCCGCCGCGAATTGCTTTCGATTTCTGTTCTGGAGGAACTGAAGAGCCGCCCCCCCCGCACCGAACAGCAACTGCGCCGCCGCGCACAGCGCGACCCACCCCGCTTTGAGACCCTCCTTCGCTCCCACGGATTTTTCGACCCGCAAATCGAGATGCAGTTCCAGCTCGAGCGCCGCCGTCCCCGCGTGCAGTTTGTCATTGATCCCGGGCCGGTCTACACTCTCCGTGAGATCACACTCCTCCTTGCCGATGGCTCCCCCCTCCCGTACGCCATCCCCCCCGCCGTGATCGGTCTCGAAGCCGGCACCCCGGCCCAGTCCGACCGAATCCGCCAGGCGGACGAAGCCCTCCTCCAGCAGCTCCGCCGCCGTGGGTATCCTTTCCCGGTGATCCGTTCCCGCGAGGTCCGCGTGTACCACGCCGACAGGGCCGTGGACATCCTTCTCAGCGTGGACCCCGGCAGAATCCATTTCTTTGCGGAAACAGAGTTCCGCGGAGTAAAGCGCGTGGAGGAATCCTTTCTCCGCAAGAAAATCCCCTGGAGAGAGGGCGATGTTTTCGACAGCGATGCGGTCCGCCTTCTCCGCCGCAGGCTCGCGGCCGCAAACCTGTTCAACTCCATACAGGTTCTGATCGGATTGCCCAACGAGGAGGAGATCAGCGTTCCCATGCGGGTGGAACTGCAGGAACGCCGCCACCGATCCACCACCCTCGGCGCCGGGTACAACAGCGACGAGGGCTGGCGGGGCAGAGCCGGATGGGAACACCGAAACCTCCTCAAACGGGGCGAACGCCTCTCTCTGGACTTCGTCGTTTCAGAAATCAACAGCTTCGGCGAAATCTCCTTCCGCCGCCCCGACTTCCGCCGACTCGATCAGAACCTCACCCTCAGCGCCCGCCAGAGCACAGAGGATACCCTGGCCTTTGAGAGCCGCAAATCGGATGTGCTTGCCCGCATTGACCGCCCCCTCCCTTCGGACTGGAACTTCGGCGCCGGTCTGGGCACCCGCTTTTCCAGGATCGACGACTTTCAGGAAACCGAGGAATACACCCTCCTCTACGCCCCCTTCCGCCTGGATCGGGACCGCAGCGACGACTTGCTCGACCCCAGAACCGGAACCCGCCTCTCGCTGGGCTCCGCTCCATACTGGGGCTCTACCGATGAGGGACTCTTTTTCCTCAAATCCCGCGCCGCCCTCACCCACTACTTCCCCCTCTTCCGCAACCCCCTCACGGTGGACAGTGCCACCCGCGTTTCCTACTCTCTTGTCTCCGGGGCCGCCCGTGACAGCATCCCCGCCGACGAACGCCTCTTCGCGGGCGGCGGAGGCTCCCTTCGTGGCTACAAGTTCCAAAGCGTCGGCCCTCTCGAAGAGGATATCCCTCAGGGGGGACGCTCCATGATCCTCCTCGGCCAGGAACTCCGCTGGCGCTTGAACGAAACCCTTGGCTTTACGGTTTTCATCGACGGCGGCGCGGTCACGGAGGAGGCCTTCTTCGACGCCGATGTGGACGAATTCCGCTGGGGCACCGGGGCCGGTCTCCGCTACTTCACCCCCGTCGGCCCTCTCCGCCTCGACGTCGCTTTTCCCCTCGACCGGCGCGAAATCGATTCACCCTGGCAGTTCTACATCAGTCTGGGACAGGCGTTCTGATGAAAAAACTCCGGAAATTTCTGTTTCGGCATTTGTTGCGCACCCTGTTGCTGCTTCTCGTCCTGACGGTGTTTCTGCTGAGTCCCCCCGGACTTCGCCTGATCACACCCCTGTTGGAGGAGCGCTTGTCCAAAGCCCTTGATGCCCAGGTCAGTCTGCGGGGAGTGCAGCTCATCCTCCCTCTGGATCTTCGGCTGGAGTCCCTCTCCATCCACAATGAAGCCGGGCATGGCGTCCACGTCGCAGACCTGGATCTGAGCATCTCCCTCCCTGAGCTTCTCCGCGGGCACATCCACATCCACCACCTGCATGTGGAGGAGCTGCGGGTCAGCGATCTCCGTTTCGCCAATGCCACCAACGTCGAGCCCGAACCGCCCTCGGACGAGCCGCCGCGCATTCCACACCCCTCCGAACTTTTCGGAGCCGCGCAGGTGGACTCCCTGCGCATCCGCTCGCTTCAGATTCACCCCCCTCTGCTCGGGGAAGTCCTCTCCGCATCCCTCTCTGCGGAGCTGAGCCCGCTTTTCCTGCATTCGGAAATGGATATTCAGGATCTTCCGACCTTCGGAAACACGAAGCTGCGGCTGAGCGCCACGCCGGAAGCTTCGGTGTATCGCCTGAAGCTGCTCGCAACGACCGCGCAGGGAGAACTGAATGCCCTTGGCCGCCTGGATGCCTTTGCCTCCCGTCTGGAACTGCAGGCCACACTTCAGGTCCCGGACCTTGTGCCCGATAACGCGCTTGCCGAGCTGGACCTGGATCTGCATCCCGGCGGGCTCGATCTGAAGCTGGATCTTCCCACGCTTCCAATCAACAGGCTGGGCGCGGGCGGCCATGTCCATCCCGACGCAACGGTGAAGGGCCATTTCCGGATGCAGGGCCCGCTTGATCATCCTGCCGCCTCCCTGGACCTGGATCTCGAAGGCCTGCGCCCCGTGGCGGACGATCACTGGAACGGTCCACCCGCCCGCCTCGTTGTCCGGAGTCAACAGAAGGATTCCAGACTGCGCAGCGAACTCCGCCTGGAAAACCTTCCGGGGGATCCTCTCGTCCTGAATCTCGAGCTGCCCCTGAAACTCTCTCTCCTTCCCTTTGAAGTGCATGTGTCTCCCGAGCAGCCACTCGCCGGCTCCTTCCACGCAAACACAGACCTTCGCGGCCTCTCCCGCCTCGAAATTCTGGACGTGTACCACAGCTTCACCGGCTCGCTGGTCGCGAACGCAAGCCTCAGCGGATCCCTCGCCGAGCCCAAACTCAGTGGAAGGGCCGAACTCCGCAACGGGTCCTACGAACATGAGCGGATCGGCCTTCTTCTCCGGAATGTGGAGCTGTCCCTCAGCGCCCAACGCGATGGGCTGGTGATTGACCACCTGCGCGCCGCCGACGGGAGCGGAGGGCATCTGGACATCACCGGGACCCTGCGCATGAACCCTTCGGATGGCGTTTGGTTTGCGATGGACATCGACCTGCGCGACTTCCGCCTCATCCACCACGATCTCGCGAATGTGACCGCACTCGGCGCGCTGAACTGGAAAGGAAACTTTGATGAAAGCCGCTTGTCCGGACAGCTGCGGATGAATCCCGTGGAACTCCGCATCCCCGAGCGCCTTCCCCCGGCCCTGATCCCCTTGGAGGTCATCGAAATTCATGAGATCACTCCAGAAATCGATGTTCCCGTCGAAAGGCAGCGATCCAGCAACCACCGCGTCCTGTTGGATCTCAAGCTGGAGGCTCCCGACCGCGTCCACGTCCGGGGAAACGGACTGGACTCCGAGTGGTCCGCCCGCCTGCGGCTGAAGGGCGATTCCAATGAACCGAAACTGATGGGCACGATTGACCTCCTCCGCGGGCGATTCCTCTTTTTCGGGAGGCGCATGCTGCTCACCCGCGGACGCGTGCAGTTCGATGGGGCCTATCCGCCTGATCCCCTGTTGGATGTGGCCGTGGAATTGCGCGGCGGCGGCATCCTCGGCATCCTGGAAGTGCGCGGCCCCTCCTCCGCTCCGGAGATACAGCTCAGTTCCCAACCCATGCTCCCCGAGGACGAAATCCTCGCGCGCCTTCTCTTCGGACGCGAGTCGGCCCGCATCACCCCCTGGCAGGCCCTCACCCTCGCACAGGCCCTCAACCGCCTGCGCGGCGGCGGCAGCACCTTTGACTTCATGGGCGAAACCCGCCGCATCCTCCGCGTCGATCAGGTCGAAGTCCGCAGTGACGAGGAGGCCGGCTCCTCCTCCATCACCGTGGGCCGATACCTCAGCGACCGCATTTATGTGGAGCTGGAGCGGGGCATCGCCACCGAAGCCGGACGCGCCCGCGTGGAGGTCGAACTCACCCCGCAACTCCGGCTGGAGACGGAAACCGGCGGCATGACCGACACCGGGATTGGCATCATCTGGACCCGGGATTACTGAGCGGATTCTGAACCTGAATATCCCCGCGTTTGCGGCTGGCTCCAACGCCTTCTCTTGGAAACCCTCCTCGCTGCGAGTGGGTGCGGAAGACCAGACCTCAGTTTGACGGGTGAATTTGATGAAAAGGATCGCAATTTAAAATGCGTTCTTTTCAGGAGTAAATCAGGGGCAAAGGGCTGGGCTTGCCCCACGCCCTGCGCAGGTTTTCCGATAACGGCACAGGTCCTCTCCTTCGTGTGAGAGCCCCCGCAGCTTGCTGCGGGGTGAACGGTCTTTCGTTTGGGAGACCCTTCACCCCGTAGCAAGCTGCGGGGGCTCTTCACAAAAATGAGGGGGTCTTTCCCGTGGCGGAAAACTTCCGCGCGGCGCGGGACAAGCCCGGCCGCGGCGGCATGTGCTTCCGAACGAAGTCCAGGAGCATCCCGCATGAGTCCTTTTCAACATCATGAACCGTCGCCATGTTGAGTCGCCGCCCGACAAAAATCAGCATTTGAATTTGCGATGCATTTTCCGAAATCATCCTCTTAAACTGAGGTCTGGTCCATATTTCCGGACGAGTCTTTACCCCGCAAACATGGTGTGAACTTCGGAAAAATGTCGGACGAAAAGACCTTCACTCAGATCATAGTTCTGCCCGTTATAGAATACGATACCCCGTTTGACCGTTTGACTGAGTTCCTTGAAGCGTCGAAGCCCTTTCAGTTGTCCCTGGGAGAAGGTGGACGCGGATTTTATTTCAGCGGCGATCAGATTGCGCCCACTCCCCGACAAGAGATCGACTTCGTTCCCCTTGCTGTCCCGGAAAAAATAGAGATCCGCAGGCTCTCCGGCATTAAAGCGGGTTTTTAAAGCCTCTATGACAACCAGATTTTCAAAGATACTCCCCACCAGCGGATCCCGTTGCACCTGTTCCGCCTCACGGATTCCGAGAAGAAAACAAAGCAGGCCGGGTTCGGTAAAGTAGTATTTCGGGCTTTTAATGACCCGCTTTCCATAGTTCTCAAAATACGGAGGCAGTTTGAAAAGAATGAAAGAGGCCTCAAGGATGGAAATCCAGTGGCGAATCGTTTTGCTGTCCACACCCACATCATTCGCCAGCGCACTGTAGTCCATCAGTTGCCCCACCCTTCCGGCAATCAGCTTCAGCGTTTTTTCAAAGAGGCTGTGGTCTTTGAGGGTGATCAACTGCCGGACATCCCGCTCGACGTAGGTTTGATAATAGTTCCCATATGCAGGCCCGGGACGCTGAGACTGTTCATAGACTCTGGGTAGAAAACCTTTGAAACAGCAGTGCGAAAAATCAGGATGGCTGATTCCCGCTTTCTGAAGTTCATGAATCGACAAGGGAAGCAGCGTGAGGATGGCGGTCCGCCCGGCAAGGGACTGGGTAACAGCCTCCCGCAAACTCAACTGATGGGAACCCGTGAGGATAAAACGTCCGTTTTCGGGGCGGGCATCCACTTCGACTTGCAGATAACTCAGCAGCTTCGGTACCCGTTGTATTTCGTCGAATATGGTTTTGCCGGGAAAACGCTTCAGGTACGCCTTGGGATCGTGCTCGGCAAACTCCCGGGTCTCAGGGTCTTCCAGATTGGAATAGGCATAGTCTGGCAGTGCTTTTTTGGCCAGGGTTGTTTTGCCCGCCTGCCGCGGCCCGAGAAGCGTCACAATAGGATATTCATGTGTGAGCGTCATCAGCTCCGAGTTGATATCACGAGGAATGTACATAACCCCCTCTTAATGGTGCAATACAGGACTTCAAGTCCTGAATTACACCATTT
>CAZCFM010000123.1:0-4586 GCA_964497855.1 uncultured Verrucomicrobiota bacterium
GGCGTCACCCCGGAGCAGATTGCCTATGACGAGTTTTGACCTTGCGTTTGACAAAACCTTCGGAAAGTTGAAACGCATTTCTGGGTTGCGGATGAAATCGCGTCAGGGACAGAAGGATGAAGTGGACCCTCAACGTGACACAGACATTCCTGTCTGTGTCAGGTCCCAAGCCCGGCGTCACGGATTGATTTTGAAGGATATTCGATCCAGGCTCTGCATTTCCACCGCTTCGCCCGGTGCGAGGCCCTTGATGCCGATCAGAAGATACGAGCTGCGATAGGGAAGGCCATGGATGCCTTGTTTTGCCCCGAAACGAATCAAGGTGCTGTTGGCGCTGCCAGTGAATCTTCTCGTCGCATCGTCCCGCACGGCCAACATCAAGAACGCGCCATACGGAAGCGCTTTCAGGTCGCGGATCAGTCGCTGGCTCTCCTCTTCAAAGGCGTGGGTGTCGTAGCTGTCCTGGATCAGCACGTTGTCCCCATACAAGGCCACGACCGACAGCCCCCGTGTGCCCACATGCGTGACCACGTTTCCCAAGGCAATACGGGCGGACGGGCCATCCCTGAACCCGGAGGATTCGATGACCACCGACGTCAACAGGGCTTGGAATGCCGGGTTTTCCTTCCGGAACGGAAATTCCGCGTCCGGCGGTGGAACCGGATCCCATTCCCGTTTTTTGTCGCGTTTCCGAATCTCCACGTATGCCCGCGCGGGGGTGTGTCCCTTGATGCGGTTTTCGGCCTTGGTGTGCGATTTCGCTGTCTCGATCAAGGGCAGCGCCTGGCGGGTCAGCACGGCCTGGTCGATTTTATTCAGGCGCACCTGCCTTTTTTCCAACTCCTTCATCTCCATCAAAGACGATTGTTTGGCCTCTGCCAGGGCAACCAGAGCCTTTTCCCGCAAGGTTTTCAGGGCATCCTTCGTGTCGGCATTCACCTTCGCCACTTCCTCCGGCAGCGCGTGGGCCTCCTCCAACAGCGCCAGCGCCTCCGTCTCGGATTCCCGGCAGATCCGCAGGTTTCGCTGAGCCCAAAGCTGGAGGGGCACCGATCCGATGTCCCTTTTCGCGGCCCCAAGCCGCAGCATCGCGTTTTCGTAGTCCTTCCGGAGACGCCCCGCCTCCCGTTCAAAGCCCTCCGCCACCTCGGCGACTCTCCCTTCAAAGGCAATGACGATGGCCGTCGCCTCCGACGCTTCGGACGCCTCGATCCGCGTCCCCACGACAAGAACACACTGCATGCACATCAGAACCGTTTTGATCCACAAACCGATGCCCTTCATTTGACAGTCTCCTCCATTTCGACCAGAAAAACACCCAGTCCCCGGCCATACACCACGTCCCGCAACAGAGGGTAGTCCCTTTCGATTCTCTCCAAATGGCTGGGTGACGGAGGCACCGGCATTTTTTCGATTTCAATTTCCAGGATTCTGGAATCCTCCAGCAGCCGGACCCGGTGGCGCACCTGCTCGGGGGGATCCTCTTCCGGCGTGTCCGCCGTGGTGAGAAGTTCCTTGTCAACCCGATGTTTCAAACGCGTCACGTCGACAAGAGTGGGCAAACGCTGCCGCCAGAACGCCGGCTTGCCCGGAATGCCCAGCACCAACACCTGCATCCCACCTTTTCCATCCGCCTGAACGAACCCCATGCACTTTTCGGGGGTGATGTCGCTCTCCTCGAGTTTCACTTGGTACATTTCAAACGCGTTCACCTCGATCGCCGGGTTCCCGTCTTCGGGGTCGGCGGGCCAAAACAACAACTGTGGGCTGTATTTGGAGTCGGACTTCCGCCACAACTTCGCATCACTGCTGACGAAGTACCAGGTCCCATACTCCACGTCGATCAACTGACGGTACGGCAGTTTTCCCATGTAGAATTTTGTGCGTGGAATCGCATGAAAGGGATCGATCTTCGGTTGAAAACCAGGCGGAGGATTGGCTCGGAGCCAAATCCCCATCCGTTCCCCCTTCATCGTGCTGCTGCGGTTGTAGCCAACGCACAGAACACGGGGCACGTTTTCAACCGGGGTGCCAAAACGGAATTTCGTGCTCGTGTCGCGCAGGGGAGAAACAGACTCCACCTTCTCGGGCAATGCGGCGTGAATTGCCTTGAAGGGGGCCCAGTCCGGCGCGCGGTCACGGGTGGCATCCACATCAACCTCCAGCGCGACTTCCCCGGAATGGTTCCAATAGGCGAAAAAGTGCGCACCCATCGGCATGCGCGACCACCATGGAGGCGGTGCCTGCAGGCTAACATCGAACAGGGTCTTTACCTCCTGCAGTTCGGAGAATCCGATTTTCTCCGGGGCCTGAATTCGCCGCTGGGGAGCAGCGCCCTCCGGTGCGAGTTCAAAGACCTGTATCCCCTGGAGACCGAAGGGAATCCGTATCCATCCGCTTTCCCCTGTCCCGACGGCTTCCACCACCCGATCAGCCCGCTTGGTCTCAGGGGTCTCGGTGGTGGACCAGGCCGAGCGCACCGAGTGATGCAGCACCCGGGTGGGGCCCGTCCAGGGTACCGGCAGTTCCAAATTCACCCGTCTGTCATTGAGCCCGATGTGATTGCGCACCAAAACCTGCACCGAATCCCGGCCATTGCTCGCCACGGCCCAGGAGGAGCGGCCAATCCCTGAGCCGGGGGAATCCGGGGTCACATTGGCGATTCCTTTGAAGTGATCAGGCCCTCCGAAGCGGAACAGCGGTTTGAGATAGTGCCACATCAGGCCGGGCGTATCGTCTCCGGCCGGAAAAAAGGGACTCCCGGGAAAACCCCCATGGACGACCAGCGGCTGGTCATTCACCATCAGAAAATCTCCCGCCGCCGAAAAAAATTCATCACTGTGAAAGGCCTGCTTTCGCCATGCGTAGCCCTGGAACATCGCCCGCAGGGTCAGGGACGCGGAAAGGTGAGTCTCCAATCCTTCCCGGTCAAGTTTCCCATCAAAATAGCTCCTGTAGGCCTCGGAATTTTCGCGCAACAGAGCACTAAATGATTTGGGAAAGCGGTCAATCGAGTGGAAGGCCACTCCTGATCTGGAATACGAAGAAATCACCCGCACTCCGGGTGACAGCTCGCGCAATTGATCGGATGATTCCGCAGATGCCAGTTCACCAGAGAGATACCAGCTATGGAAAAGCCCCCCGAAAACAAAGGCGGCTGCGCCGAAGGTTTCCTGGATAGAACCGCCCGTTTCCGTTCGGATTTCGATGGAGGGCAGCATCCCACGGGCAACTGCCTGCGACGCTTTCCACATCCAGGGACGAAATGCCTCCGCAAGTTCAGGGGCATCCACCGAAAGGCGCCGATAGCGGTCCAGGGTTTCTTGCCAGGCATCCGACAATCCGGCTGCAGTGAGGGGCGGAGGGGAGATTCGGATGTCCTGTGGCGGTTTCCACCCGGTTGTCACCTTTGGCAAGGTGAGAGTCAGCCGGGTGTTGCGCACCCAACCCGAATCCGCGCGATTGAACCAGTGGGCATCCTCCATTGAGACATAAAAGGGATCTCCTTCGTTGGGCACCACGTCCACCCATACAGCGTCCAGTGGAATCGTCCCGGTACCGCTGTTCTCCAGAACCAGCAAATTCGACTCCGCAGACAGCGATGCCGGGGGAAGGGCTGCTTGGGCGATGGAAAACACGGGCTGCAGCCAGCGCTGCCAAATCAAATGGTCATTCCAACGGATGGTGAGTGAGCGCTGATAAAACTTTTCGAGATCCAGATATTCCTCTTTGAACGCCTCAAGCCCTCCTCCGGTGGTGGCGACAGACACGCGGTAGGAACCGGGAGAAAGTCCCGGAAGCTGCAGGACCAATCGCTGCCCCGGTCGCAGAAAAGAGGGCAGTTCGGACGGATTGCTGATGTGAAGTACGGCATCATTACCCGACAGCTCTCCCGCCGCATCCGGGGACTCCTCCTCCAAACCGGATGGGTTCCCGTCCATCATGCCCGCCATCCACATGACCCCGGGTGTCGGAAAAATGGGGCGGACGGGGGCAGTCGTGGAAATCTCCCGGGTTTCCGCCGTGGAAGACGGCAGAGGTTGCGGAAAAACAGCCGGGCGGGAATCCAGAACTGGAAGCTCCGGGAGATCCCCCCAGTCATCACTCAGTCCTGGAGGGCAAGCTGCGCCAGTATTCACAGATGAGTCAGTGTTTGAAGCTATATCAGTCGCTGAATATTGTTGCGACGGTTTGCTCGGCTCCACAAGGGGACGATTTCCGCTGGGACTGCATCCACACAGAGCAAAAAACAGCAAAAAAGCTGCGAATCCCGGAAAACCGGGACCTGACGCGTTACGAAAGGTACAAAAAATACTCACCGTTCGATATTGAAACGAAAAACACATGAAAAAGTCATTGCCTATGCTTGGTTTTTGTATCATCTACGAGCCCGTGAAGCAAATGGAAACCCGAACAACCAATCTGGAAAGACCCAACAACTCCCCTCATCGGGTGGCTGCGGCTGGATATCCCCGCTGCCACATGCTGCAGCTTCTTGCTTTCGTTGGATTGGGATTTTGTGCCCGGTTCGCCCCCGCGCAGGAACTGCCCCCGTCACTGCGTGAAGCGGTGAGTCAGGTTCAAGC
>CAZCFM010000123.1:4686-11081 GCA_964497855.1 uncultured Verrucomicrobiota bacterium
CCCCCGCGCAGGAACTGCCCCCGTCACTGCGTGAAGCGGTGAGTCAGGTTCAAGCCGGAGATGCGGATAAGGCTTTCGGGGTATTGAGACGTTTCGCCTTCACCGACAACCCGGAGCAGCGATTGGCTGCCCGTGTCGCGCTCGCCCATGGAGACCGAGTCGCCGGACGGCTGGACCGAGCCTCGTCCTGGGTCGAGGAATATCAGCAACCCCAAGCCGAAAATTACGAATGGCCACGAATACAAGCGTATGTGGAGGCAGCAAAGATCCAGTTCATGCGGAGAAACGCGTTTGAAAGTGTCAAACGCCTGACGGATGCCAAAACGAAAACAACCGGACTGTCCAAAATTGAAGTGGAGCGCGCTTTGTCCTGGGTCGTGGAGCAAAAACCGGATTTGCGGCAGGCACTCGACTACGAAAAATCAGCGCTCAAGTCCGGGGAAGGATATTTCAAGCGCGAGAAAATATCGGACAGCGCGGGATTGGAGCCGGCCAAAGCGGGAAGCGATATCTGGAAAGAGCTGAAACCGGAGATCGAGGCCCGGATTTCGGACTTGGAACGGAAAATTAGAATTGACAGCTACGGGCTGGATTTCGTGCTGTACAGCGAGGCGCAGGAATTCCGCAAAGCCACGCATCCACTCGCCCTCGATTTCACAAATGTGTCCGCCGCATTTAATCAGAAAGGGGAGATTGGGGGGCGCGTGCCAAACGCGGACTACGAAATGGCCGCATCCCGGTACAAGGAGATCCTGCAGTACTTTCCGAACAACCCCTACGGACAGGCCGCCAAGCTCTACCTGGCCGTTTGCATGGCGAAAACCGGGGATCCGGACAATGCGATCCAGCAGCTCAAGGCTTTTTACAAAGAAGACCCCGATGGACTCTACCGGGGAGAAGCCTTGAAGATGATGGGGGACTTGTACCTGTTCGCCAAGTGGGACAAGGTCAATGCCCGGGAAGCCTATGAACGCGCAATTCGTTGGGTCGAGGCCACAAAAGAACGGTCCAGAGTGCTCGACACCTATCTGGTTCCCGAGAAATCCGCAGCAATCAGCAAACCGCCGGTAACGGTGAAAATGCTGACCCCCCAAGGCGAAACCAAACGGATCGCAGTCCCCGGTCACGCCTTGGTGAACCGACTCACTTCCCCGTGGTATCTGGATGCCCTGTTGGTCGAGTCCGAATGGCGATTGGGTTTCCTTGCTTTGATTGATGATGACTGGGATCAGGCTTTTAAACATTTTGATAAGACGCTAAGCCACGATGCCGTTTTGAACAAGGCATATCAGGAAAATTTTTATAATCCGTACGATAGACTAAAAATCGCCAGCAAACGAAAAGTGCTTATAGGTACTGAAGAGCAGCAGAAAGGTATTGAAGGAAAAAAGGAAATTGTAATAGCTTGGTCCGACTTCAACTATCTTCTTGAGAACTTTGAGTTGTCAATGCATCTTTATGAAAAAATTCAATTTCATTCATTGGATCGAAAAGAAATGTGTGTTGCAATGAGATCGATGTTGGGTATTTTTTTGGTTAAAAGAGCATTGCAATATGAAATATCGAACAGTTATCTGGATAGCATATTTAACATCGTCATAGAGAATCCAAATTGTGGATCTTCACCCTACTTGCTTGAACTAGTAACCCTTCAACTTGGTGGCGCTGATCATGAATCCCTGAAAGCAAAGGATGTGAATGAATTGATATATAAAATGTACCCAAGAAGCGACTTTGGAATAAGGGCCAGATATATGGAAATTCTGCAACAGGTTAAATGGGAAAATGAGGTTATGAGAAAAGAAAAGATCGACAATTTCAAAAAAGATTACCCCGAAAAAACAAGTTACATAACGGCACTAGAAACAATTCATAAAAATATTCCGATTTATTTAAATGAAATCAAAGCTATGGAGAGCGAATAAAATGAACCTGATAAAAGTGGCTTTCGTAATTATGTTAAGCTTCCCTTTATTGAGCGACCTAACAATAGAGAGGACGGAGATCATGAAAGATGAGGTAAAAGAAGTTCATTTTACGTATGCCCCGACAATGAAATTCTTTTTAGTGAAAAATTCAGGCAAAGCTGTTGTGAAGCCGCCACAAGTAAGGTTTTGGTTTCATAACGGTCAAGAGCAAAACGATGATGCTATATACGAAGACTGTACCAGCAAGCAAGTTCATTTGCTTGTTTATCAAGCCGTCGCAGACGAAAGGCTTCCTTCCGATGCGTTTAATAATTTGGTAAAGGGGAATCACGATGAATGCTCTGGAGCTGGAGCTGGAGCTGGAACCGAAACTGCCACTACTAGTGACAATGGGTTTCAGTACACATTAGTGGGTGGTGAATTTGGTATTGAACCCAACAATAAAATAATTAAAGCGGAAAGCATTCTGAAACTCGAATTGAATAAATACCTGAATACCTATTCAGGAGGAATGTCGCTGTTTGACGCTTCTGCATGGAATTCTACAAACAAGGAAAATGTTACTCTGTCAAAGACGGAGGAGCCTTTTGAGGAAATTACTGCTGGACAATACCCTACTTCAACGATCTACTTTAGATCGGAAGTTCCTGATAAATATACAATATCAGCAACCCCGGTGGGGGGTGCCCCCGTGGATAGTATAGTATACAATACAACAGCGACGGTAACAGTTCACGAAAGTGATGTTGATACATATTCGGTAAAAAGTGTGTTAACTGATGGCAAAGACCATTTTGTTTGCGCTAAAAATACTAATGATATAGTTTTAATGCTCGATGTGAAGCCAAATGAAGAATTTATAATCAATAAAATCACATGGGAGGCCGTTGGAGCTGACGTGGTTTTTCCGGCTGTAGATGGAGATTATAGAACTGTGGAAATTGCCAGTGATGTTTCAAAAAAGATTGTGTTAAAGGCTTTAATAGATGGTGAAGAGTTTTGGAGCGGTTATGTTTGGGTGGTTTGGTCAAATGCTGAATTACTAAGCAATAAAAACAATGGCGAAGAATTTACTGTGGAAATTAACAATACACATACTAATATTAAGGCGTTTAGATCTTATTCATTTGAAATAACTCCACAAGAGATTATTACAGATGATGATAAACCTGATTTTATTAAAGATCCTGGTGACACAATTTCACCTGTTCCTGATGGAAATATGAGACACATAATCTCCGATGCGTTTTTAAGTGGAGGAGCGGATTCTTACTGGGATGCTTCCAGACAAATTAGAGCGAAAATTCTAAACCCACGGATGTACACTAAAAATGAGTTCCCAATTCTTCCTGGCAAATTCTTTGATGGTCAGCCTCAGGCTTCGCATGTCGTTGTTGATTATCCTAAAGCCGACAATATTGGAAACGATGACACACATACTGGGGATGAGCACAATAATCCATATGTTGCTAACCCTCAGTTTACAGGAAGTGAAGTCGGAAAAATAGTTTCGCATGATACTCCCAATATGAGTATTTTTGCTCAGACCGGAGGTTTGGGGGATACGCTTGAATATAAACTTCATTACAAAGAATTTTTAAGATTGAACATTGGAGATAAATGGTTCAGGGTTTCAGATTTTGTTGAATGGAAATCTGATTATAAGTTTAAAAGAGAACATACAATAATCACTACTGAATTTGATATGATTGTCGATACTAAGGCAAAAGGGGATGATGTTCAACTTATAGAGGTAGGGGTCAACACTGGAGAAGCATTTAAACCCTGTATTAATTTTGGGCTCAATAAAAGATTGGATACTGTCCCTGAAACAGGTGACAATGCAATGGCTGAAAAATGGATAAACAACAATTCCGTTACTGCAGAAAACAATGAAGGGTTTTGAATTATGAAAAACTGTCGCACAATGAAACTTTGGTTAACATTTGTTGTTTGGTTTTCATTTCCAGGCGAACTAGCCTTTTCAAGAGATTTGTTCCATCTAAGAGAAAAAATGCTGTCTAAAATATCGGAAAACATACAGGAGCCTAAGATGCTAGAAATTAATGATTTAGTGCTTAAATTTACGAGTGGTGATGAAAAGGATGCAATATTTGCGGTGGATGAATTAATAAAATTAAAAGAGTATGGTGTTGTTGCTGTAGGTTTGGAGTACCCGCTTTATTCATTAAGGGCGATGATTGCGACGAAACTACAGGGTGTAAATGAACCTGTAGTAAACCAAGCTTTGTTATTTTCCTTGAAAAGAGAAAATGCCCAGCCGGGAATGGGTGGTCTTGAAATGATAATAATTATTAATGAATGTATGAGTGCATATGTTAATTCATTAAAAATAAATCTGAAAATTGAAAAAGATGTAAATGTGAAAGACAAAGAATCCTTAGAGGCATTCATAGTTTTGGTCGAAGGGTCAATTCAAAAGTAAAGCGCAATTTTTTAGCCCCTTCAAAAGACCTTTTTTTTCATGCCTGGAGCGTCCGGGGAAAGGTAACAGTTTAGCGGGCAACGCGAAGTCTGGGCCTATGTGGAATTTGCGTAGAGCGCCTCGGCGGCGGAGTCGTGTGTGCCGCAGAGGAGTTGCTGAAGCAGTTCGAGAACGGAACGTCCTTGAAGTTTTGCGGTCTGGGCGAGGCTGGTGAAGATGGCGATGTTTTCGGAGCCGGTTCGGCTGCGGGTGCCCTGGCAGATTTTCCGGAAGATGACCAGGGGACGGAGGGCTCGTTCGGCGAGATTGTTGGTGGGCGGTCCGTCGTGGAGGATGAAGGCGAAGGCATCGGTATGCTCCCGGGCTCCCGGCATCAGGCGTTTGCGGAAGGTCTCGGCGGCAGGATGCTTCACGGGCTTTTCGCAGGCTTTGCCAAGGGCCTTTTGAAAACGAAGCACCAGATGTATCCGTTCTTGTTGTTGGGCGGGGATGGGAACGCGGCAGGCCGCCTTCAGAATGCGTTTGATCCATCTGCAACACCGCCGCGCTTCGGGATCGGGGGTTTTGAGGGCGTCGAGTTCGGCAAGGACCTCTTTGGCTTTGCCAAGGAGGTGGGCCAGACAGCTCTGCCGCGCGAGCACGCCGATGCCGTTGTAAGCGGCGTAGGCGTCGGCAATGAGCAAAGCGTCCAGCTTGTCGCCGAGGAGAACTTTGGCCGCCTCGGTGGATCGGCTGGGATCGACATGGAAGACTGCAAAATCCTGGTTGCCGGCGAAGAAGACGAAGTAATTTTTTCCGTTCTCTCGCCAGTAGGTTTCGTCGGCGTGGATCTGCGGGGAAGCCCTGAGAAGTTCAATGAGATCCTTGTAAAGCGGCTCCGTGGGAAGGGGTCAGCCCGGGGGAAAGGGTCAGCCCGTGCATTTTAACATTGACTACTTGTTGTAAATTGTGATAAGGAGGCATGCATGCCGCGCGCTGTACGAGTCGAGTATCCCGGAGCCCATTACCACGTCCTGTGCCGTGGCAACAATGGGCAGGAGGTTTTTCTGAACGATGATGGGCGTCGGTTGTTTCTGGCCACGCTGGACGAGGTGTGCGTGCAAACAGGGTGGCTGATTCATGCGTATGTGCTGATGTCGAACCACTATCACCTGCTTCTGGAGACACCGGAAGCGAACCTGGTGGCGGGCATGAAATGGTTCCAGGGGACCTACACGCAACGTTTCAACGCGATGTTCAGGCGTCGGGGGCATTTGTTCCAGGGACGCTACAAAGCGATACCGATTGCCACTGACCCGCAGGATGGCGGGTTGGAGTATTTCCGGGAGGTGAGCACCTACATTCACCTCAATCCCTTCCGGGCGAAACTGTGCGGGGAGGGTTTGCCCAAAGCGCTGGAGACCTATGAGTGGAGCAGTTACCCGGCGTATTGCGGGTTGGCGAAGAAACGTCCCGATTGGCTGGTGCGGGAGAAGGTGTTGCGGACCTGGGGGCTCACGGAAGGGGAGGACTGGAGTCTGCGGGGATACCGGGAGAAGCTGGAACGGTTTATGCGCTTCGAGGAGGACCCGGCGGCGGGGATGCGGGGAGAGTTTGAAAAGCAAATCAAGCGGGGATGGTTTATCGGATCGGAAGAGTTCCGGGAACGGCTGGATGCCTTGTTGATGGGGCGGGCCAAGAATGACAATCACCGTGCGGGACAGCGTCAGGAGCATGGACCCGCCGAGGCCGAACGGTTGATCCGCAATGCCTTGGCCGCCTTGGGCTGGGAAGAGGAGGCGCTGCTGGAGGCGAAAAGTGTGCAAGCCGAAAAGCAGGCGGTGGCCTGGTTGATCAAGACGCACACGGCCGTGAGCGGGACGTGGATTGCAGAACGACTTCGGATGGGACACCGCACAAACTGTTCCCGCGCCATCAGCCGATTTCGACACGGCAACGAGGTGGGAATCCAAAACCTTAAAGAGGCAATGTTAAAATGCACGGGCTCTTTTCTGGAGCAGATTGCGTATGGCGAGTTTTCA
>CAZCFM010000124.1:0-11060 GCA_964497855.1 uncultured Verrucomicrobiota bacterium
CCCACGTAAAAGCTTCAAAAAGGGGCTTGCTCTTTTCTTTCAGAGAAGCCCACACTTTTTGACGTTGCTGTAAACAATTTACTGATAATAATATACAGACCATAAACCCCACCCATCCTGCAAGGCTATGCCCGCGAATCCCGAGCCTTCCCGGCGGACACCGCCCCTCCGCCCTGCCGATGCGGAGATCGGCGCTCCTGTTGCCGAACTCCGGAAAACGGGTCACCCATCAAAGTCAGGAGGTCAAAAGTCTGACCCTTTTACTGCATGAATGCGAATCCGTCCAACGGGAACCCTTGCGGGATTGTTGGGTTTTCTGGTGGGATGGTGGGCTTTGACGACCAAAGGGGATACGGCTCATCAGGAGGACCAGACCTCAGTTTCCACGGACGAAATGGCGAAAGAGATCGCAGATTCAAATGCACACATCCTGATCCGGGCGAAAAACGCCTTGGCACTAATGCAAAGATTTCCCGGTCGTTTTGGAGATGGATGGGTGGGGGATTTCCGATGAAAAGCGGCCCTCGCCTTTAGGCGTGGGGCCAAGAACCTTCACTCCCGACAGGCGATTCCCCACGTGCAGCGCTCCTCGCCTTCAGGCGTGGGGGCGCAAAACTTCAAGGTTATTTTGGGGGGCGACTGGGTTTTGAACTGTTTCGCCCCCACGGCTGAAGCCGAGGGGCGCCGAGAACGCTTTCGACGAGAGAATGGGCGAAAACATCGCGGAGGTTTTCCCTTTTCACGGACTTGAACCTGCGATCGAATTTCGAAAAACCTGCTCTTAAACTGAGGTCTGGAGCCATGACGATCTCTTCCATCAAACCACCCCCTGGAAACCCTCACGCTCCCGCGGCGAAACGGCCCCCGCATTTTTTCCCACGCTTTTCGTGTTTCCTCCTGTACAGGGCTCTCCTATCTGTGCCATAACTCGCAGTGGCCGAATTTTTGGACCTCGCCCGGTCCGAAGAGGCCGTAATCAATCCCCCCGAATGGAGACCCTATGATTGCTGGAGCTCTGACCCGTCGATTGGGAATTCCCCTGGCTTTTTTCGCCCTCACGGCGGAAGCCTCCCAAACCCCCTCCACCAACGCCGTCCCTTTTTATTGGTGGCTGGTGCCAATCATCTCCCTCGGGGCCCTCTATGTGGCCTGGCGTCTCTTCCAGTGGATGCGCGCGGAGGAGGAGGGCACGGATCTGATGAAGGAAATCGCCGGGCATGTGCGTGAAGGCGCGATGGCCTACCTCAACGCCCAATACCGCGCCGTGGGCATCGTGTTCGCCGCCCTCTTCGCCGTCTTTTTCGTGCTCGCGCTGATGGGCGTGCAAAACCCCTTCGTGCCCGTGGCCTTCCTCACCGGCGGCCTCTTCTCCGGCATCTGCGGCTACATCGGCATGCAGACCGCCACCCTCGCCTCCTCGCGCACCGCCCACGGCGCCCGCACCAGCCTCGACCGCGGTTTGCGCATGGCTTTCCGCTCCGGCGCCGTCATGGGCCTCGTGGTCGTCGGCTTCGGACTGCTCGACATTTCCCTCTGGTATCTGCTGTTGAATTTCGTGTTTGATCACAACATCTTCGGCCTCGGCGGACACCTCATGCACAAAGCCGGCATCGACGGCGAATTCACCCGCGCCATGCTGAGCAACGATCTCTGGGTGACCGGCAAGATGACCGAAATCACCACCACCATGATCACCTTCGGCATGGGCGCGTCGATGCAGGCCCTCTTCGCACGTGTCGGCGGCGGCATCTACACCAAGGCCGCCGATGTGGGCGCGGACCTCGTCGGCAAAGTGGAGGCCGACATTCCCGAAGACGATCCCCGCAACCCGGCCACCATCGCCGACAACGTGGGCGACAACGTGGGCGACGTGGCGGGCATGGGCGCGGACCTCTACGAATCCTACTGCGGATCGATCCTGGCCACGGCCGCCCTCGGCGCGGCCCTGCCCGGCATGAGCATCCAGGCCGTGATCGCGCCGATGCTCGTCGCCGCCGTCGGCATCGTCGCCTCCCTCGTGGGCATCCTTGTCGTGCGCACCAAGGAGGACGCCGGACCCAAGGACCTCCTCCGCTCTCTGCTCACGGGCACAGTCACCGCCTCCGCCGTCGTCCTGCTCACGATGATCCTCATGGTACTCGCCGGACTGGTCAGTTGGGGCATTTTCGGCTCCGTGGTCGCCGGCCTCGCCGCCGGGGTGCTCATCGGACAGTCCACCGAATACTACACCTCCGACGCCTACAAACCCACCCGCGGCATCGCCGGTCAGGCCGAAATGGGACCCGCCACCACCATCATCGATGGACTCGCGGTCGGCATGTTCTCCGTCGGCATGCCCGTCATCATTGTTGTCATCGGCATCCTCTGCTCCTACGGCTCGGCCGGGGGCTTTGAAAACATGTCGATGGGCCTCTACGGCGTTGGATTCGCCGCCGTGGGCATGTTGTCCACGCTCGGGATTGTCATGGCGACCGACGCCTTCGGGCCAATCGCCGACAACGCGGGCGGCAACGCCGAAATGTCCAAACTGGGTCCCGAAGTGCGCAAACGCACGGACGAACTCGACATGCTCGGCAACACCACCGCCGCCACCGGCAAAGGCTTCGCCATCGGCTCCGCCGCGCTCACCGCCATGGCCCTGCTCGCCGCCTACATGGAGGAGGTGAAACTCTGGATCGGCAAACTCGCCGGCGACGAGTTTTTCCGCGTGGGCTCGGTCAAGTTCACCAACAGCACGGAAAAACTGGCCGAATTGCTGCCCGGCACCAACCTAATTGAAGAAGGCGTCAAAGCCATTTCGCCCACCGGAAACCTCATCGGCATGGTCATCGGCAAAGCCGGCATCATGGACCTGGTGGACGCCTACGAAATCCACCTTTTCAACCCGAACCTGCTCTGCGGACTGTTTATCGGTTCGATGATGTGTTTCGTCTTCTGCGCCATGACCATGAAAGCGGTGGGACGCGCCGCCGGGGACATGGTGCAGGAGGTGCGCCGACAGTTCCGCGAGATTCCGGGCATCATGGACGGCAGCGGAAAACCCGACTACGCCCGCTGCGTCGGCATCTCCACCCAGGGAGCCCAGCGCGAAATGATCCTGCCCTCGCTGATGGCCGTGATCGTGCCCGTGGCCACCGGACTCACGCTCGGCGTGCCCGGCGTCATGGGCATGCTCGCGGGCGGACTCTGCACCGGATTCACCCTCGCCTGCATGTTGAACAACGCCGGCGGTGCCTGGGACAACGCCAAGAAATACATCGAGAAAGGCAATCACGGCGGCAAAGGATCCCCGGCGCACAAAGCCGGCGTCGTCGGCGACACCGTGGGCGATCCCTTCAAGGACACCTCCGGTCCCTCGCTCAACATTCTCATCAAACTCATGACCATGGTGTCGGTGGTCTTCTCCGGCGTGATCGTCCGTTTCGCCAGAACCCCGGACATGGAAGACCGTCCCCTGCCCCCGCCTCCTCCGGCCCTCGAACAAAAAATCGAGCAGCCCCCGCCCCCGCCGCCGGGACTGTGGATCTAGAAGAAGTGACGAGTGACGAGTGACGAATTACGAGTGACGAATTACGAGTGACGAATTTCGTGTGCCGTTCATCCATATGGGGTGTTTGGCTCGCGAAGAAGCTGCACACAATGTTCGTTGAGGCTTTTGCCCTGCCGCAACGCCCCGATCGCGAGCATTTTGTGCAGCTCCTTTCCAACCCGCAACACGAATTTGCCCGAGAAATTTCTCCCGGACGTCGCCTGGGGAAGGGGTGCGCCGTCCTGCTCAAGGATGGCGATCCACTCCTCCACGGCCTGACAAAGCTCCACAAACAGTACCGAAAGTGTCAACAGGGAATTATGGGATATGTGTTCGGATATGTGTTCAACGAACGCGACGAACGCAACCGGAAAACATTGCCCGCCTCCTGAAAAAGGTCTAGCCTTCATGTTAATCCCCGGAAAGACACTCCCCATGAAACGAAGCTGTTGGACATTATTCGCGTGCTGGCTCTGCCTGAATGCGGCTGCGTCGGAGACGATCACACAGGTGTATGATCTGCAACCGCATCCGGAATCCCTGGTCATGGAGTTGAAAAAACAGGACGGAGACCCTCAGGACCCGGCCTCCATAAAGACCCTGATGGCCCTCGCCTACGGTCTGGCCTTGTCCGATGCGTGTGTCATTCAGATGGAGGAAACAACTCCTTTCATGTTCACGCTTCATCTGCGCGTCACGGGAACACGGGAGGACCAGGCCGCCCTGCGCTGGGCGTTTTTTAAAGATGGAATAATCCCGTTTCAGGCGCAAGTGGAATTCCGGCGCGTCACGTTCCGTCCCGAGGAACGGGAAGCCCTGAAAGCGTCCAAGGGAGGGGCCGAACCAGCGGTGGCCGACTGGGTTGCGGCCTGGCGCTCCGGCGCGGGGAAAACAACGGCCCTGAAGGAATGCGTCCTCACCAATGGCGTTGAGGGGGAGGACAACAGCACAACGAACATCCAGAAAAAGGCGACGATCCTGTTGGAGGGCGTGTCGATCGAAGCCAAAATCCTGCACCAGGGAGAGGGCTCGGCCATGCTGGACCTGACCTGGAAAAGCAGCGGCAAGGACGCAGCGGCTTCCGAAACGATCACTCAACTCCGGATCGTTCCGGGGCAACCGACGTTGCTGAGTTCCCATCAGTCCGGCGAAACGGCCCCCACGGAAATCCTGTGGGTGTCGCTCCTGTGGGTGGACGAGCAGGGCCGGCCCTTCCAGGCTCCGGAGGCACGGAAATGAAACTCCTTTTCGCCATCGCCTTGTTGTCACTGCCCATTACCCGCCTGTCCGCGGAGGAGATGTTCACCCGGGACTACAACATAGCCACCGTCCAGGCTTTCATGTTTCCCGAACAAGCACTGACGGTTTCCCAACCGGACAACGATCCCTTTGGCGAGCGAGAGAACACGCCCCCTCTATTCGTTGCCAATCTGAAGGAGGTCCTGGAGCAGAATTCCCCCCTGCGATTCCCGGAGGGAAGCTGGATTCGTCCACTCGGGAACACCCGCTCCCTGCGCATGCACAACAGCGCCGAAAACCATGCCTGGCTCCGCCACTGTCTCCTGTCCGCAATGGCCTTGGAAACCCGGATTCACATTCAAACCGAGCTGCGCGCCTTTGCGGCGGAGGACGTGGAGGCCCTGGAACGCCAACACGGCGGAGGGTTGCCGGATGAAGTGTACCTGCGGCTCCGCCGGGAAGGCCGGGGGGAAACGATCCATGCGCTGTCCACCGTCGTGGAACCCACAAGAAATGTCGTCACACGCCACGGCTCCCTGCTGCGTTATCCCTTGCCAAATGACGACGACAACGATCCCGTCGAACTGGAGGAACGACATCTGGGTTTCACCTTGAATGTGACAGCGATGGTGGAACTTGCCGGGCAAATCCATCTTGTTTTATGCCCGGAATACAACCAGCTCCTGGCGAAACCCGCCTCTGCGTTTCCGAAGCTCGATGCAATGACGCCCCTGGTCCGGTCCTGGAACGTGACTACGACATTTTCACTGTGGACCGGAGAAACCCTCGTTGCCGCTGAAACGACCTCCCGCGAGGACGGGCGTCGCTGGGTCTATTTTGTTTCAGCCACAATCACCGATCTGGAGGGAAGCCCCATCTCGCCGCCCGACGTCCAGCGCGGCGGCATGGAGACCCGGCTCTATCCCACGGGACGGGATGGTGGGTTCCGTTCGGTCATGTACCTGGACTCCACCTATCTTTCCGAAGCGGGCCTGGCCATCCCCGACTTATATGTTCTGCAAGCATCGAGGTTTGCCCCGATGAGCGAAGAGGACATCCGCCCCTACCTCCGGCACCGGCTCGGCATGGATTTCCCGGAGGGATCGCGCGTCCAGGAGTTCCCTCAACTGGGCTTCGTCCTTCTCCACACCACACCCGGGGAACACAAGAAATTTCCAAAGAACTTTGTGTATCGCAGCGAGTTTCCGGACTCTCTGGATGTCCGCCTGCACGTGTTGTCGTTTGACGCCAACGCCATCGAGGCCTTGGAGCGCACACGCACACACGCGCTTCAACCCTCCGACTGGATCGAACTGTGGCAAAAGGGAAAAGGAAAAACGGAATGGGTGCAGCGCATAAAAACGGCGAACGGAATCAACGTCATTCTCAAACACGTCGAAGAGCACATGTTCCCGACGGAGGAAGCTGCGGCCGTGGACGGTCAAGAGGAACGGCGCTTCCTGGACATCGAAACCCTCGAAACGGGTTTTGTCCTGGACTTCACCTCCACAATGCAACTCGGGAGAACCCACACCGCCCTCGTGCTCCTGCCCTCTTGGACCGAGCGCGAGGCGGACCAAAAAGGGGACCCGCTTTCCCCGGTGTTCCGGAAGGAAACACTCAGCACCACCGTTATGGCCGATTTGGGAAAACCCAACCTGATCCGCCAACATCTCTCCGCCGACGGCAGCCGCCGCTTCGTGTGGTTGATTCAAGCCAACATGGAAGATTGAAATCCCGACTTCCGGGTTGATCCGCTCCCCATGAAGGAGTATTGCACCCGTCACTCGTCACTCTACACTCTACACTCGTCACTCTACACTCTACACTCGTCACTCCCCTTCCCCCTCCTCCACTCCCATGTCCCGCATCAACCCCGCCTACCGCCGTCTCACCGCCGGATACCTCTTTCCGGAAATCGCCCGCCGCACCCGTGAATTCCAGGCCGCCCATCCCGACGCCAAAATTCTGCGTCTCGGGATCGGCGACACTACCGAGCCTCTCCCGCCCGCCATTCTCGACGGCCTGCACGCCGCCGTCGATAAACTCGGCAACGTCTCCACCTACAGCGGCTACGGCGACAGCGAAGGCCAAATGCCCCTGCGCCAGGCCATCGCCAATCTCTACCGTTCCTTCGGCGCCGACGTGAATCCCGAGGACGTCTTCGTCAGCGACGGCGCCAAGTCCGACTCCTCCAACATCCAGTCCATCTTCTCCACCGACAGCCTCGTCGCCGTCCAGGACCCCGCCTATCCCGTGTACGTCGATTCGAACGTCATGTCCGGGCGCACGGGCCTCAAAAACGCCCTCGGCCAATACGAAGGCCTCGTGTACATGCCCTGCAACGCCGCGAACGGCTTTTTCCCCGCCCTGCCGGACCGCAAAGTCGATTTGATCTACATCTGCAGCCCCAACAACCCCACTGGCGCCGTCGCCACGCGCGAGCAGCTCACGGCCTTCGTCCACTACGCGCTCGAACACAAAGCCGTGATCTTTTTCGACAGCGCCTACATGGATTTCATCAGCGATCCCGACCTGCCGCGCTCCATCTACGAAATCCCCGGCGCCCGCCGCTGCGCCATTGAAATCAACAGCTTTTCCAAATCCGCCGGCTTCACCGGGGTCCGCCTCGGCTGGACCCTCGTGCCCAAAGAGGTCGAAACCGAAGACAGCCAGCCCGGCGAAGTTTTCCGCATGTGGACCCGCCGCCAGAACACCTTCTTCAACGGCGCCTCCAACATCGTCCAAGCCGGCGGCATCGCCGCGCTCAGTCCCGAAGGCCGCGCCCAGACCGGCGAAATCGTCCGCTACTACATGGACAACGCCCGCATCATCCGCGACTGCCTCGAAGGCATGGGCCTCACCGTGCACGGCGGCATCAACGCCCCCTACGTCTGGCTCAAAACGCCCGCCGGCATCGACTCCTGGACCTTCTTCGACAAACTTCTCGGCGAGTGCAACGTCGTCGGCACCCCCGGCGCAGGCTTCGGCCCCAGCGGCGAAGGCTATTTCCGCCTCAGCGCCTTCGGCCACCGCGAAAACATCCTCGCCGCCACCGAACGCATCCGCAGCCGCCTCGTCCTCGGATGACCGACGCCCATTGCCACCTGCAGGACCCCGCCTTCGCGGCGGATCTCGACCAGGTGCTGCAACGCTCCCGCGCGGCCGGCGTCACCCGCTGGGTCGTCAATGGCACCGGCCCTGCCGACTGGCCGCGCGTGGCCGAACTCGCCGCGAGCGTCGAAGGCGTCCTCCCCCAGTTCGGCCTGCACCCCTGGCACGCCGACGAGTCCTCCGACTGGATGCCCCTACTGGAATCGTATCTGGAGCGCTACCCGCAGGCCGGCGTGGGCGAGATCGGCCTCGACGCCAAACTCACGCCCATCCCTCTGCCCCAACAACTGCGCGCCTTCCGCTTCCAGCTCCGCCTCGCCAAACGCCTGCAACGTCCCTGCACGATTCACGCGATCGGCGTTTTCCCGAGCCTACGCGACGTGCTGCGCGAGGAAAAACCCGAACAGTTCCTCCTGCACGCCTTCGGCGGAGGCCCCCAACTCGTGAAGGAATTCGCCGCCCTCGGAGCCGACTTTTCGTTTGGCGGTGCCCTGCTGCGCTCCACATCCCGCGACGACGCCCTCCGCGCCGTCCCCCCCGGACGCCTCCACCTCGAAAGCGACGCCCCCTTCCAGCACCCCCTCGGCAAATTCCATCGCATGGAACCCGCCGCCCTCACCGACCTCGCCCGCCGACTGGGGGAGCTGGGGGTTTCTTTGCCGGGGCAGAACAGCCTCCCCCCTCATTTCGACGCGTATTCCGGTGCCTTGTTCCGGGGGCCGGAGCTGCCGTCCTGGCCGGAGTGGGGCATTCTCACGGCGGAAAATCCGGGCGGGGTTTCCCTCCCGGCGGAGGAAAATGCGGCGCGGGACCGGGCGCTGAAACGGGAAATGGATGAGGCGGGGATTCCACACCTGCGTCTCACGGGTTATTCCGCGACGGATTCCTACGCGGAACGCGGCTGGGCGCTGGCGTGTCCGCCGGACATCCTGCGGACTCTAGCCGAAAAATACGGTCAACTGGGCGTGTACGAGGTCCGCGAGGGCGAGCTGTTTCTGGTCTATCTTCAGCCCTTTGCCTCCTTCCCGATTGGGCCTTTTGCGCCACGCTTTTCAACTGAAAACTAGGGCGAATGCGACTTTTTGTTGAATGAGGCTTGTCCGGGGCGTGGACGAGCGGGTATAAAGCTTCTTCGCTTGTCCCCATTCCCACCCAGGTCTCCCCATGCATCGTCTCCGACTCGTTTTCTTTCTCCTGGCCACCGCGCTTCTGCCCGCCGCCGCGCAATCCATTGAACGCAGCATCCCCAACGCCCTCGAACTGACCTGGCCTTGGGACATGACCTACGTGGAGCTGGACGCCGCTTCTGCAACGTCACTCCGCTCCGTCGAGGTCAACGGCCTCCGCCGTCCGCTGCAACTGGAACGTGTTGGCGACAAAACGCGCGCCTGGTTTGTCGCCACCCTCGGCAAGGAAAAATCTCACCCCGTGCGCCTCGACAACACCCCCTCCCCGGCCGGGATCACGATGCGCGACGCCGGCGACCACTGGCTGATCGACAACGGCGTCTACGAATTCCGCCTCCGCAAAGGCCAGGATTTCAGCTCGCCCCTTCCTCTTCACCAAACCCCGCACTGGTCGGGTGGCGCACGCGTCAAGGGCACAGAAGCTTGGGACGCCCGGGCCTGGTTCGAGGGCACAGCACCTGTGAGCGCCTATCGTGTCACGATTCTGCAACAAGGTCCGGTGTTTATCGACGTGGAGGTCGTCTATGATTTCGTGACCACTACAGATGGCACCACCTCCGCGCTCCCGCTGGCCCTCGGCAAACAGGTCCACACCTGGGAACCCAACACGCCCCCCCGCGAGAACATCCCCAAACGCGCCCACGCCTACGAAGCCCGTCTCCGTTTCGTCATGGGCGATCCCTGGATTGACGTCAACGAACGTTTTATCCTCCCCCGCGACCCGGCGGTGACCTCCTTCGGCGTTCACCAGTACTGGATGTCCTGGGGGGATGCGGGCGATGCGCCGACCCTGCCCGGTTTCCGCGCGGGCGAGTCCATGCCTGTGGACACCGTGACCTGGGTGCGCTGGTTTCTCTACGACGCGTTCGGCGGCAACACGGATCAGCAGTTTGTGAAAGCCGAACCCCGCCCGGACCAGAAGGGACGTCCTTTCGCCCTGCTGCGTCCGCGCTGGAACCAGGGCGGCGGCGGCGCGCAGGACTTTGTGCTCACCGCGGGCGGCGCGCCCCCCTCCAGCGCCGCGCATGTGATGAACCGCGTGCTGGGCGGGGAACTGAACAAGATCTTCAAAGACAAAAGCGCCACGGAACTCCAAGCGAAAATCGCCCCGCTGCGTACGGTGGCCAATGACACCACGCGCCCGGAAAGGGAGCGCCTTGCCGCCGCCGCCGAAATCGGAGCCCTGATCGGCAAAGAAGTTCCCCTCCCTGATCCGGCCTACAGCGAAGACGCCCCCGCCGCCGGCATCATCGCCGCCTTCGCCTCCAAGTGGGTCGCCCCCTTCCCCAACACGCTGGCGGCCTATGCCGACGGCGGCAACCGGGGCCGGGTCCGCTTTCCGCTCACCGACGGCGAACGCAGCGGCCTGCACCACGGTCAGCGGGCCTACGCCCTCTGCATCGGCCCGCGCTCCGCCTTCCACAACCTCAACAACCTTGTCCGCCGCCACACCGACTGGACCTTGGTCGCCCAGACCCACAAATACATCCTGGAGTGGAACCGCGACCCCGCGAAGGCCGGTCCGCACGCCTACATCACGCGCGAACGCCTGGAGGACCTGCGCAAAGCCTTCCGCGAAAACCGGGGCCTCGAAGCGGAGATTCTCCGCGAGGAAATCGGTGCGCTGGACGCGCTCCTGGCCCGCAAGGACGAGCTGCAGGCCCGCCTCAAAGAAACGCCCAAGGACCAGGCCAAACCCCTTCAGGATGAAATCAAAGGCCTCGACGGAAAACTGAGTACGCCGGACATGTCCCTGTTGCGTCTGATCGCGCGCGGCGAAACCCAGCAGGTCAATCCCATCAGCGCCCAGCTCTGGATCGAGCGGCGGTATCAGGACGATTTCCTCAATCCCACCCAGCGAGCCCCCCGCAGCATTCCCGATTACGCGACGGCCGATTTGTATGCCGACGGAAAACCCCTCGGCGGCCCCTGGCACGCCGCGCTCGGCTACATCACCACCGACCTCGACTCCTGGCCCGGCTGGCATCAGG
>CAZCFM010000125.1:0-10766 GCA_964497855.1 uncultured Verrucomicrobiota bacterium
AATATCGTTCCTGTTGCAATAACACGCAAAATCCAACGTTGACAGTATAAATCATGGCGTTATGATTTATTTATGAAATCCATGAACCGTAGCGTTGTAATGCACGCGTTGACGCAATTGGGCAAACGGGCTCAAGACGAGGGTCTGTTGCTGGAATGTTGCATCTATGGCGGGGCGTTGATGATGTTGGCGTACGACGCCCGGACCAGCACAGAGGTTGTGGATGAGGTCGTGCGCCCTCGCGATCCGGCCCTGCGCCTTGCGAAAGTGGTCGGGGAGGAATTGGGTCTTCCCCACGACTGGCTGAACGATCATGTGCGCACCTTTCTGGCCCCCTCCGAACAGCTCAGGAAACTTCCCATCGACATTCCAGGGCTGCACGTGACGGCTCCGACCGCAGGCTATCTGTTGGCCATGAAAGCCCTTGCCTGCCGCAGCATGCTGCCAGGATATTCCGGTGATCAGGAGGACCTCCATTTCCTCATTCGAAAAATGGACATCCATTCCGTGGAGGAAATCCAGAATCATATCGACGCCTACTATCCTGACGACGTAATCCCTGCGGCACACAAGGCCACCTTGCAGCTCTTGATCCAGGAGGTCTGGTCGTGAATGTTTCGGAAACCCTTCAACGCCCCCGCACCCTGCGGGATGTCGCGGATTCGTCTTTCTCCCTCGCCGATTTTGGCCGCAACCTCCGGGACTGGCAACATGAAATCCAGCGGGGAGGGGTGAACAACCGACAGGAACTGGCCCAGCGTCTGGTAGAGGAGCCCACCCGGCTTGACGGTCGATTTCCCCAGGGCGACCTGGCGGATGCCCACATGGCCGCTTACGCCGAATGGTTGGCGGACCAGGCTGGCATCCCGCGTCCACCGTGGTGTGCCGACCCGGAACGTGTTGCCAAAACGCCCTGGTTTGGCTCCCCGCTTCGCGGCTGGTTGCTCGCACATACGCCAGCCAGTTTTCGGCAACGAAATCTTTTCACGCTGCCCGAGGCCTTGTTCACGCCCAAACCCGGACGTCCCCGAAAATCCCCGGAACACAAGGCCCACATGGCTGCGGAACGCCAGCGCGCCTATCGCCGCCGCATCCGCGTCCTCGTGCAGAAGGCCAGAGCCCTGAATTCGTAAAACAAGAACGCTCGAGGCAGGTTCCAGGTTCCAATCCCTCCCCTATTCCTCTAACACCCAACCGATACGGTAGACGGCTGTCTTTCCGACCTTAGGTGCAGCTGCACATGACGTGTAGACCGCCTCTCAGATTAATACGGCCCGCGGATGTGGGCGTTGACGTGCTGGGCATGGAAACGGGCGAGTTCCTCATGCAGGGAAAGTGAAAGCGGAGGCAGAGCGCAGGCGGCGGCATTGGAACGGGCCTGCGCGGGGGAACTGGCCCCGGGAATCACCACCGTGACCGCCGGATGATCCAGTATCCACCGCAGGCTCATCTGCGCGAGGGTCCATCCCGTCGGCAGCCGCGTGGCCAACTGCTCAGACAGCTCCACGCCTTTTTCGTAGGGCAGTCCGGCGAAGGTTTCGCCGACATTGAACGCGGCGCCATCCCGGTTGAAGCTGCGGTGGTCTCCGGGCAGAAAGGGTGTGTCCTTGCGCAGCTTCCCGGTCAGCAGTCCACTGGCAAAGGGAAGGCGTACAATGATCGCCACACCTTTTTCCAGGGCACGGGGGAGCAGGACCTCCGCCGGTTTCTGGCGGAACACATTGAAAATCACCTGCAGGGAAGAAAGCCCCTCCTGTTCCAGGCACAGCAGCCCCTCTTCGACACTCTCCACGCTGGCCCCAAAACGGCGGATCCGGCCCTCGGCCTGCTGCTCCCGCATCCAGTCAAACACAGCCCCCTCCCGCAGCACGGACGTGGGCACGCAGTGCAACTGGGTGAGGGGCAGTTGTTCCACTCCGAGACGTTTGCGGGACGCGTCGGTGGCCTTGCGGAGGCTGTCACGGGTGTAGTCGTTCGGGTACAGGCCGTCCCGTCCCAATTTAGTCGCGAGCTGTACATCGTCGTGGCGGGCCAGAAATGGGGCAAGGGATTTTTCGCTGCGGCCGCCGCCATACACATCGGCGGTGTCGAAAAAACGGACCCCGGAGGCATAGGCCGCCTCCAGAATGTCATCGGCCACCGCGTCAGACCACTCGGCCCCCCAGCCACCGCCCAGTTGCCAACAGCCCAGACCCATTTCGGTCCAGGGGATTCCAATGCGTGCGGCGCTGCGGGTGGGGAGAGTTGACATAAGCCCTTTCATGCTCTGTCCGCAGCGGACTGTCAAGAGCAACTCCCTTTCCGAAGACGCTGGGATCAGACTTCAGGTCTGGAGTGTCTCCTCCATCATTCGGCGATGGGAACGGCATGCCGGCACGGCGCGAAGCGGTGGGCAATCAGGCCGTGAAACGCCGTGTGCGCCGACGGCATCGCGGGTCATTTCTCCTTTCACCACAGGGCTGGATTCTGCAGAGAGGAAACGCAGGATATACGGATGGCAACGGGAGGCGGTCTATTCTCCCGCAACGCCATCCCCTGCCAACCAAAGGGGTACTGAAGCGGATAGGGCGGTGTGTAGGGCTCTGCATATTCGACGGTGAATCCAAATCTGCTGTAGAACCCGGGGTCGCCATAGACAAGGAGTACTCCCGGTCCCCATGCGGATACATGCCGTATTCCAGCTTCAATCAGCCGCGATGCAATCCCGCGCTTTTGATAGCCGGGACGCACGGCAAGCGGAGCCAGAATATAACCGACATGTTCCTTCATGTCGCAGGTCTTCACCGGACTGAAGGCCACGTGCCCAACGATCGCGTTGTCGATTTCGGCCACCAGCGCGAACACCGGAGGGACCGCCTCCTCGCAGAGCAGATCCACCGCCAGACGGGAAACGAGGTCGCGTTCGCCTTCAGAAAAAGCGCACAGATGCACACAACGCACAGAGTCCAAGTCATTGAGTGTGGCGGTTCGGATGTTCATATCCGCGGTCAACGTTCTCGCCGACGTTCTTCGGGAAGGAGCTGAAAATCAACTAAACTCGTCGTAGGAAATCATTTCCTTTTCCACGCCGATGTTGAAGAGCATGTTGTTGACGGCGGCGATCATGGGGGGCGGGCCGCACATGTAGTATTCGATCTCGGTCGCGTCCTCGTGTTTGGAGAGGTATTCGTCGAGGCAGACTTTGTGAATGAAGCCAACAGAACCGGTCCAGTTGTCCTCGGGCAGGGGCTCGCTGAGGGCGATGGTGTAGTTAAAGTTGGGGAACTGTTTCTTGATGTTCTCGAAGTCTTCCAGATAGAACAGTTCTTTCTTTGAGCGTCCGCCGTACCAGAAGGTGACCTTGCGGCCGGTCTTGAGGGTGTGGAAGAGATGGAAAATGTGGGAACGCAGGGGAGCCATGCCGGCGCCGCCGCCGATGTAGCACATCTCGCGCTCGGTCTCGCGGATGAAGAACTCGCCGTAGGGTCCGGACAGGGTGATCTTGTCGCCGGGCTTTAGACTGAACACGTAGGTGGAGCAGACGCCGGGGGGAACGTCGAGGCCGCGCGGCGGGGTGGCAATGCGGATGTTGAGCATCACCATGTTGCCTTCGGCGGGGTGGTTGGCCATGGAATAGGCGCGGAAACACTCCTCTTCGTTCTTGTGACTGTAGTCCCAGAGTTTGAATTTATCCCAGTCGGAGCGGAAACGTTCTTCAATCTCGAAATTCTTGAACTGGATGTCGTATTTGGGCACGTCGATCTGAATATAACCGCCGGCCTTGAAGTTCAGGTCCACGCCGGGAGGAAGATCGACGACCAGTTCTTTGATAAACGTGGCGACGTTGTGGTTGGAGCGGACGGTGCCCTCGAACTTTTTGATCTCAAGCACTTCGTCGTGCACGTGGATCTTCATGTTGTTCTTGACCTTGAGCTGGCAGCTCAGGCGGGTGCCCAGTTTCTGGTCGGCCTTGTTGATCTGGCTCTTTTCGGTGGGGAGAATGTCGCCCCCGCCTTCTTTAACCTGGCATTTGCACATGGCGCAGGTGCCGCCGCCGCCGCAGGCGGAAGGAAGAAAGATGCTGTTGGAGGCAAGCGTGCTCAGCAGACTGCTTCCCGGGGGAACGGTGAGGACTTTGGTTCCCTCGTTGATATCGATGGTCACGGTGCCACCGGGCGACAGGGACTTGGAGGCGGCCATGAGACCCCAGACGAGGAGGCAGATGACGCCGGTGAAAACAACGACACTCAGAATGAAGAAGGGCATGGGACGTACCTACGAAGGGGAGATCAGGGAAGCGAAAGCGACACGCTGGAGAAGCACTGGAAACCCAGCGCCATCAGCCCGGTGAGGATGAAGGTGATGCCAAGGCCGCGCAGTCCGGGGGGAATGTTGGAATAGCGCAGTTTGTAGCGGATGCCGGCCATGGCCATGATGGCCAGGAACCAGCCGACTCCCGACCCGAAACCGTAGGCGGTGGATTCGGCGACGGTGTAATTCCGTTCGACCATGAAGAGGGATCCGCCGAGAATGGCGCAGTTCACGGTGATCAGGGGAAGGAAGATGCCGAGGCTGGTGTAGAGCGGCGGAAAGAATCGGTCGAGGACCATTTCCAGCAACTGCACCGTCGCCGCAATCACGGCAATGAAACAGAGAAAAGTGAGGAAACTCAGGTCCACGCCTTTGTAGACCGCGCCGTCCTTGAGGAGCAGGTTGAGAATGATGTTGTTGAGCGGGGTGGTGATGCCCAGCACGAATATAACGGCCAGTCCCAGTCCGAAGGCGGTGTCCACTTTCTTCGACAGGGCGAGAAAGGAACACATGCCCAGGAAGTAGGCAAGGACCATGTTGTTGACGAAAATGGCCCGGACAAAGATATCGATGAGGTTTAACATGAGGAGGAACTCCGATCAGGCGTCTTCAAATTTTTTGGAGTAGGTGCGCTGCAGCCAAATGAGCAGTCCGATGACCACGAAGGCCCCCGGCGCGATCACCATCAGTCCGTTGCCCGGGTAGGACTCGGGAAGGACGCGCAGTCCGCCCAGGGTACCGCCGCCCAGCACTTCGCGGATGACCGCGACAATGATCAGGATGGCACTGTAGCCAAGACCGTTTCCGATGCCGTCCAGGAAGGATTCCTTGGGCGGGTTCTGGATGGCGAAAGCTTCGGCGCGTCCCATGACGATGCAGTTGGTGATGATGAGACCCACAAACACGCTGAGCTGCTTGCTGATTTCGTAGGCGAAGGCCTTGAGGAACTGGTCGACGATGATGACGAGGGTCGAAATGACCACCATTTCCACAATCATGCGGATTTTCGGGGGGATGATGTTGCGCATCGCCGAAATGACCAGATTCGAGAAGGCGGTGACGACGGTCACGGCGATGGACATGGTGATCGCGGTTTTGAGCTGGGCCGTCACGGCCAGCGCCGAGCAGATTCCGAGAATCTGCACGGTGATCGGATTGTTGTCCACCAGCGGATCGAAAACGATGTTTTTGAGGGTTTTGGCCATGGGGGTTCCTTAGATGAAATTCAGGGGATCGCGGGGGGCGGGAGCGGGAGCCTCCGGTGCCGGCTCGGCGGCGGACGGCGCGGGGGCCGGGGCCTCGGGCGCGGCCTCCGTACCGCTGCGCTTGGCCGTGAACACGGTTTCGTTGTAGGCGCGGAAGGTTTGGTTGACGAATTTCTGAATGCCGTTGCCTGTGATCGTGGCACCACTCATGCCATCGACGGCAGACGCGCTGCCAGGATCGGCTTTGCCTTTGGCCACAAGAAACGTGACAGGTTCGCCGTTTTCCCAGAGCAGCTTGCCCCGGAAATTTTTCTGGAACCAGGGCTTGGAACATTCGCCGCCGAGGCCGGGGGTTTCGCCGTGGTCGAAGAAGGTGACGCCGCGCAGCGTGGCCAGGTCGGGTTCGAGTCCGATATAGCTGTGAACCGTGGACCAGAGGCCTTTGCCTTCGGCGGGGAACGCGTAGGCCACCACCTGTTTGTCGCGGCGGAGGATGTAGAGGTCGCCTTTTACGCCTTCGGGAAGTTCAACTTCCTTCTTTTCAACAAAGTTATCGAAGTAACGCGAAATCCAGGCTTTCGGAACTTTTCCGTCGACAAAGTAGAGATCGCGGTCTTCGGCGCTCAGAGGTTTGCCATCGGGATCAAAGTCCGGGGACAGGGCTTTGAGCACGTTGATCTGCGCGTCGATGCGCTTGTTTTCTTTCTGCTTGCCGTCGAGGGTTCCCTGGACGCCGGCGAGAGCCATGCTGCAAATCAAGCAGACAATGGCCGCGAATTTGATGGTTTTTAAATCATCCTTTTGCATAGCTGAACTTCCGGAGAGAGGCGTTACGTTTGCGGATGTGGGCCTGGACGACGTAGTAGTCGATGACCGGGGCCATCACGTTCATGAAAATAATCGCCATCATGACGCCCTCGGGGAATCCGGGGTTGGTCACGCGGACGAGGACGGTCACCACGCCGATCAGCGCACCGTAAATCCACTTGCCCGTGTTGGTCTGGGCGGCGGAGACCGGGTCGGTGGCCATGAAGACGATGCCGAAGGCAAAACTGCCCATGACCAGATGGTACGTGAAGGGAATCTGGGTCCAGTTCGTAAGCTGGACAACTTTGCCCGCCTCCGAACCGACTGTGGGCATGAGGTTCATGAGGATGCCCGCGCCCACGAGACCGGCGACACCGCCCGCCATGATGCGCCAGGAGCCGACGCCGGTGATAATCAGAATCGCCGCACCCAGAATCACGGGAATCAGGGCCGTTTCACCGATGGAACCGGGTTCCAGTCCGGCGAACATGGACCAGAAGGTGTGGCCCTTTTCAGCCAAAGCGCCGACGATGTCCTCTTTGGCGCCCATCGCGGCACCGATGCCGAGCGGGGTGGCGCCGGTTTTGCCGTCCACCATCTGCGCCCACACGTCGCCGGTCATGTCTTTGGCATGGGCGAAGAACAGATAAACGCGCGCGGTGAGCGCCGGGTTGAGAATGTTGAAGCCGGTGCCGCCAAAGACTTCCTTGCCGATGACCACGCCGAAGGTGATGCCAACGGCCACCTGCCACAGCGAAATGGTCGGCGGCAGGGTCAGCGGAAAAAGAAGTCCCGTGACGAGGAATCCTTCGTTGATCTCGTGTTTGCGCACGACCGCGAAGAGCACCTCCCAGAGGCCGCCAACGATGTAGGAGACCATGACGATGGGCATGACGATGAGCATACCGCGCATCATCTTGGCGACGGGACCGGCCTCGATGCCGCTGTAGTGGTAGTATTGGTGTCCGGCGTTGAAGATGCCCCAGATCAGGCAGGGCAGCAGGGCGACGACGACGGTGAACATCACGCGTTTGAGGTCGACCGCGTCGCGCACATGGGTGCGTCCGGTGGTGACATCGGGCGGAGTCAGCAGGAAGGTGTCCTGCGCTTCAAACAGCGGGAAAAACTTTTCGAACTTGCCGCCCTTGTGGAAGAGCTTGCCGAGTTCGTGGTGTTTCTTTTCAATCGTTTCTTTAAGATTGCTCATCAAAAGCCTTCCTCTTCAATCAGGGCGAGTGCATCGGCCACGATCTGGCCGAAATCGGTTTTGGAGGGACAAACAAAGGTGCAGAGCGCGAAGTCTTCGGGTTCAACACCGAGGATGCCCATGGCGATGGCCTCTTCCGTGTCCTTGGCGATGCAGGCTCGGGTGAAGGGGTCCACGAGAATGTCGAGCGGGACATACTTGTCGTAGATGCCGGTCATCACCAGGGCGCGGTGTCCGCCGCGTTTGTTGGTGCCAAAGCTGAAGAGCTTGTTCTGAATCCAGGCGCTGGGGACGACCTTGTGCGCGCTGAATTGGGTGGTGGTGGGCGCGTACCAGCCCAAAAGGTGACGTTCGCGGTCTTCCGGAATCACACAGAAGGCGTTGTCCGTAAAAAGCAGCGCCCCTTCGGCTTTGATGGTCGCGCCGCAGAGCAGATCGCCCCGCACAATGCGCTGTTCACCCTCGGCGAGAATGCCCGCGAAGGCCGCCGCGAGGGAGGAACCGCTGACCACATCGACGTAGCCCCGGAAATCGTCCTTCACGCCGGGACCGGCAATCATGAGCGTCTGGCGCTGTGGGAACAAGCCACTCAGCAGCAGTTCGCCGATGCGCAGAACGTCGGACACGCCCAGCGTCCACACGCAATCGCCAGGCAGAATCGGGTCGAGATGATAGATGTGCGTGCTGGTGTTGCCGGCGGGGTGAGGGCCGCTAAAGAAATTGACGTTGACGTTTTTGGCCTGCGTCAAGGGGCCTTCCGGATTACCGGCGGCGAGACAGAGATGCACGGGGCCCTGGGTCAGACGCGTCAGGGCATTCAGGCCCGCCTGCAGGACATCGGCTTTGCCGCGGACCAGCACATTGGCATCCGGCCGGAACGGCGCGGACTTCATGCCATTGACGAAAATGGATTTGGGCGTTTTGGCCGGGTCGGCGATGTGCGCGAAGGGGCGTTGACGGATCAGCGCCAGCAGACCGGTCTTCAGCAGAAGGTCGAGAAGTTCCTGGCGCTCGGCGCTGCGCAGGCCGTCCACGGTGTGGCGGGGAAACGACACCGCGGCGTCGCTGTTGTCCGGCTGGATGACGATTTCCTGCAGTGCGCGTCGCTCGCCGTACACCACGGAAGCGACGGTGCCGGCGACCGGGGCGCAGATCTGGAATTCGGGCAAATCTTTGCGGCGGGCCAGCGGGGTTCCACGCTCGACCTTGTCACCTTCCTCCACGAGAAGCTTGAACTTAAGCTTCTTGTATTCAGAAGGATATACAGATACAGTCCCTTGCAACGGCAGCGTGCGGACGTTTTCGCCCGGGGCTCCCATCATGGGGATATCGAGTCCTTTGGTGATCTTGATTTCGGCGCTCATTGGCCCGTCCTACGGAAAGTGTTATGTTTTTAACGAATACGGTGGCGCACAATACGGACGAAATGCGCTTTGTCAATCCCTTCCGATGCACGGAAACATCAAGCCGTCTGCTTTCCGAGGATAGGAAATGAACGCGGTTTAAAACCAGAAACCTGAAACCTAAAACTTTCCAACCTTCCAACCTTTAAACCTTCCAACCTTTCAACCTTCCTCGCCCGGATGTTGTCTTTCCCCCCCGCATCTGCTAAAAAATTGCCTGATGGATACCCACGTGCAACAAGCCCTCTACGAAGTTCGCGCCCAAATCCTCTGGGGTGCGAAAGCCGACACCCTTCGGGAGAATCTGCGGCAACAGGGCTTTGATGAGGAGCAAATCGAGCTGATTCTGTCGACCTGCCTTTCGGAGCGCAGCAAGGAAATCCGACGGCGGGGATTACGGGATATGGTCATCGGTTCAGGGCTGCTGATCGTCGCAATTCCCTTGATCCTGCTCCTGTGGGGTTTTGGGCGGATCGCCGGCTTTCCTATTGCTCTCTTTTTGTATGGTACTGTTTCACTGCTGAAAGGTCTCGAACGCCTTCTGGAGGGCGGGAACGCCAAAGGCTCCGTCACGGAAATGTGATTGTACGGATTTTTTCCAAGAAACCGCCCTCCGCAAACGTCTACACATAAACCCCTCACCGGAAACCCCATGAAAACCGCACTCCTCCTCTCCCTGGCCTTGAGCACTCTCCAGGCCGCGTCGCCGCTGGCCGAATCCATCAACAGTTTCGGCCTCGACCTCCACACGAAGCTGTCCGCTGCCCCGGGCAACCTCTTCTATTCCCCCTTCAGCATCTCCTCGGCGTTGGGCATGACGGCCGCCGGCGCGGCGGGCAACACCTCCACCGAAATGCGGACAACTCTTCATTTCCAGGGCGACATCCCGGAACAATTCCTGGTCCTAAACAAACGCCTGCACGAAAATGCGGAGAAATCCGGACAATCCCTGCGCATCGCCAACGGGCTCTGCCTCGTCGAAGGCAATGTCGCCGCCGACTACAAAACCCTCCTGCGGGAAAAATTCAGCGCCGAAATTTTCAGCGGTGACCTGGCGAAGGTCAATGCCTGGGTGAAGGAAAAAACGAATGGCAAGATCCCCAAACTGCTCGAGGCCTTTCCCGCCAACACCGTCTGCGTGATCCTCAACGCCATCTATTTCAAGGGCGACTGGGCGGCGGCGTTCGACAAGGACGTGACCCACGAAGCCTCCTTTTCAGTTACTTCCGACAAAACCGTGAAGGCGATGATGATGTTCCGCAAGGGCAATTATCGCTGGATCGCCGACAAGGACCTGCAGGTCCTTGAGCTGCCCTACAAAGGCGAGGCGCTGTCGATGCTCGTGTTCCTGCCGCAAACAATCGACGGCCTTCCCGCGCTGGAAAAACAACTCACGCCGGAGGTCCTCAACGGCTGGAGTGAAAAGCTGGGCCAGCAGCGTCCGCGCGAGATCGACGTATTTTTCCCCCGCTTCACGCTCGAAACCGAATACGATCTGAACCTGCCCCTGCAATCCCTCGGCATGAAAGATGCGTTCGACTCCGACAACGCCGATTTCAGCGGCATGGGCTGGTCCAAAGGCGACCTGTGGATCGGCCAGGTGAAACACAAAGCCTTCATCCAGGTGAACGAGGAAGGCACCGAGGCCGCCGCCGCCACGGCGGTCATCATGGTGACCCGCATGGCGATGGTCGAAACGCCCGTCTTCCGCGCCGACCACCCCTTCTTCTTCGTCATCCGCGACAACGCCACAAACACCCTGCTCTTCAGCGGACGCCTGGTCAATCCCGGCCCCTGAAAGCAATCAAGGCCGGCTGCGCCAGGTGTTCATCGGGTGCATGTAGCCGGGACGCG
>CAZCFM010000126.1:0-10753 GCA_964497855.1 uncultured Verrucomicrobiota bacterium
CGCTGGGCGTCGATGACGTAGACGCGGAGCTGGAGGTCGCGAATGCGCCCGACCATGGCACTGGGCAGGCGTTCGTAGAGGCGTTCGGGAGCGTGCGGGGCGTTGAGGAGAAGCACGGCAGCGGGGGCGGCGTGTTCGAGGATATCGATTTGTTCAAGGAACGCGAAGGCGTGGCAGGCGATAAACGAGGCTGACTGGATGAGGTAAGGCGCGCGTATGGGTTTGGGTCCGAAGCGCAGGTGCGAAACCGTGCGCGAGCCGGATTTGTTGGAGTCGAATACAAAGAAACCCTGGGTGTGCAGGCCGGGGCGTTCGGAGAGGATGCGGATGCTGTTGCGGTTGGCGCCCACGGTGCCGTCGGATCCGAGACCGAAGAATAGGGCGCGGGTCGCACTGGGGTCTTCGAGCTGCCAGGAGGGGTCGACGGGCAGGCTGAGATGGGTGACGTCGTCGGTGATGCCCACGGTGAAACGGCGCTGGAGCTGGCCGCTGGCGAGGAGATCGAAGACGGCCTTGACCATGGCGGGGGTGAATTCCTTGGAGCCGAGGCCGTAGCGTCCGCCGATAACCTGAATGGGGCGTCCGCTCTGCAACACGCTGGCGGCGACGTCGAGATACAGGGCTTCGCCGAAAGCACCAGGTTCTTTGCTGCGGTCGAGCACGGCGATGCGGCGGGTGCTTGCGGGCAGGGCGGCGAGGAAGGCCGACAGGGGCCAGGGACGGTAGAGGCGCAGCTGGAGGACACCGACGTTTCGGCCCTGCTTCTGGATGACGGCGGCGGTTTCAGCGGCGGTTTCGGCTCCGGAACCCATGAGCACGAGGACATCTTCCGCGTCGGGAGCGCCGCTGTAGTCGACGAGGTGGTAGGCGCGGCCACAGTGTTGCGCGAGTTCGTTGAAAAGGTCCTGCACGAGGGCGGGGAGGTCGTTGTAGAAGGAATTGGAGGCTTCGCGGGCTTGGAAGAAAACGTCGGGATTCTGGGATGTGCCGCGGATCACCGGGTGGTCGGGAGTGAGGGCGCGGGCGCGGTGGGCGAGCACGGAGGCGTCGGGAACGAGGGCGCGGAGGCTGTCGTCGGAGAGCTGCGCGATGGGACGGAGTTCGTGGGAAGTGCGGAAACCGTCGAAAAAGTGGAGAAAGGGGACGCGGGAGCGGAAGGCGGCGGCGTGGGCGATGGCGGCGAAGTCGTGCGCTTCCTGGACGGAGGCGGAGGCAAGGAGGGCGAAGCCGGCGGAACGGACGGCCATGACATCGGAGTGGTCGCCGAAGATGGAGAGGGCCTGGGTGGAGAGGGCGCGGGCGGCGACGTGGAAGACGCAGGGGCAGAGTTCGCCGGCGAGTTTGAACATCGACGGGAACATCAGCAGGAGGCCCTGCGAGGAGGTGAAGGTCGTGGCGAGACGTCCGGCCTGGGCGGCGCCGTGCAGGGTTCCGGCAGCGCCGGCTTCGCTCTGCATTTCGATGACTTCCGGGACGAGCCCCCAGACATTGGGGCGTTTGGCGACAGACCACTGGTCGGAAAGCTCGCCCATGGCGGAGGAAGGCGTGATGGGGTAGAGAGCGCAGAGTTCGGAGAGGCGGTACGCCACGTCGGCGGCGGCTTCGTTGCCGTCGACGCACCAGGGCTCGGCAGGATCAGGGGACAGGGAGGACATGCGCCTCTCCTAGTCCCATTCCGCAAAAACGGAAGCAAATTGCATGTGACAGAGACCGGGGCGTTCTGCTAGGGACAGAACATGCTCAGCACGAATCAACGCAAAGCGGTCACGGCCCTGCACCGGAAAAAGGGTCGGGAGGAGCAGCAGGTGTTTTTGGTGGAGGGCCTGAAGTGTGTGCAGGATCTTCTGGCGGCGCAATGGCCGGTGGAGCGTTTGTACGCGACAGAGGCCTGGGAACTTCCCTCGGCTTGCGATGTGCCCCTGCAACGGGTGACGCCCGAGGAGATGACCCGGATCAGCGCGCTGGAAACGGCGACGCCGGTGCTGGCGGTGGCGCGGCGGGAAGGCTTGCGTTCGGGGGACCCCACGCGCGGGCGCTGGCTGGCGCTCGACGGCATTCAGGACCCCGGAAACCTGGGCACGCTGCTGCGGTTGGCCGATTGGTTTGGGTTGGAGGGGCTGATCGCCTCGCCCGACACGGTGGACGTGACGCATCCGAAAGTCGTGCAGGCGTCGATGGGGTCCCTGTTCCGTGTGGCCTGGCGGGAGGATGAGCTGCCCGCGCTGTTGGCGGGACTGCCGGCGGGCCATTTCTGCGCGGGAACGTTTTTGGAGGGGGAAAATCTCTATGCGGCGGAACTGCCACGGGAGGGAATCCTTGTGCTGGGCAACGAAGGCCGGGGAATTCGTCCAGAAACCGGGAATTGCCTGAAACACCGCATCACCATTCCCCGCTTCGGACAGGCCGAATCGCTGAATGTGGCCATGGCGGCGGCGGTGATCTGCGGGGAATGGCGGAGATTCGACAGCCTGCATGGATAACGAAAGGATACGTCACTCCACCCGCAATCGGGCTTGCCTCTGGCGTGCTTGTCTTTAAGAAGGGTCTATGGCATCCCGTGCGAAAACCACAACAACTCCACCCGTCCTCTCCCAGACCCAGCGTCAGGTGGCGGGATTGTTGCTGATTGCCCTGACGGTTCTGCTGGCCTCAAGTTTCTTCTCCTATCGCCCGAACGACGTGCCCATCATTCAGAATCCCCCGAATCGCCCAACGGTGAACATTATTGGACTGGTGGGGGCCTGGACGTCGTATATTTCATTTATGGTGTTGGGTTTGGCCGCGTACCTGCTTCCGGTCATCACCGGGGTGCAGTGCGTGCTGTGCTTTTTGGGCAACGACATCCGTCCGGGCATGAAACTCAGCCACAAACTGGGATGGATGTCCCTGCTGCTGCTCTGCGTGGCCTGCGCCCTGGAGTTGCTGAGCGCCCCCGCCGCCGGACTGCTCGTCACGCTGAACATTCCCTATGCCGGAGGGGCTCTGGGCCACCTGGTGGGCAGCCTGTTTCTCTTCAAACTTTTGGGAGACATCGGGGCAGGCGTTCTCATTGTCATCCTGGTGCTGATCGCTTTGGTCTGTCTGTTCGACTTTGATCTGCGCAGCCTCTTCCGCGACCCGCGCAACGCCTGGAGCCCTCTCTGGAGACGCCTCAAAGGCTGGATGGTTCCGGATGCACCCGAAGAATCCCTGGACTTGGAGGAAGACCCGATCGCGGAGCTGCCCCCGCCCCGCCGCCGTCGTCCGGCCAAACCCGAAGCGATTCCCGAGCCCATCCCGCTGCCGGTTGTCATTTCTCCCCCACAACCGGTCCTGCCGGAGCCGATCCTCGATTTCGAGGAAGAACCGGACCTGCCCATTTCCATCCCTCAGCCTCTGACGGAACCCGAACCCCCGCGAATCGTTTCGCAAACGCCTGCCCCTGCGGACTCCATCTTCAAAACGACGAGTCCCGCCAGCACGTCCCCGGCCCCGAAAGTTCTTCCGGTGTCCGACGACGACAGTCTGCCGATCGTGGACGTCGATGGCATCCCCCAATTTGTCTGGACCCTGCCTCCGATTAACCTGCTGGCGGCTCCGGTGGGCGATCATGGAACGTCGGTCTCCGATGGAACCCGCGAGGCCTATTTGCGTCAATTGCTGGAAACCACCCTCAAGGAATTTGGCGTCGAGGCGCGTATTACCGACGTGCAGCGGGGTCCGGTGGTGACCAGTTTCGAGGTGTTGCCAGCCCCCGGGGTGCGTGTCGAGAAGATCGCCTCGTTGAGCAACAACCTTGCGCTGGCCCTCAAGGCGGAAACCATCCGCGTGCAGGCCCCCATTCCCGGCAAAGGTGTCGTGGGAATCGAAGTTCCCAATGGCAAGAGCACGGTTGTGTTTGCCCGCGAAATCATCGAAAGCGCGGAATGGGCCAAGGCCAAGGACTGGCGCAAGAGCAAAATCTCACTGCCCATGTGCCTGGGTGTCGATGTCAGCGGAAACAAAGTCGTGGGCGACCTGGCCGACATGCCGCACGTGCTGATCGCCGGCGCCACGGGCAGTGGCAAATCGGTGTGCATGAATTCCCTGCTCGCGGGTTTGCTCATGTCGCGCACGCCGGACCAGATGCGACTGATTTTGGTGGACCCGAAGATTGTCGAATTCACCGCCTACCGGGACCTGCCGCACCTGGTGGTCCCCGTGATCACCGACCCCAAACGCGTGGGACTGGGCCTGCGCTGGGCCATCACCGAGATGGAGAAGCGCTACAAACTTTTTGCCAAACACGGCGTCCGCAACATCAAGGGCTTCAACAACCGCGTCATTGCCAAACAGGGCGATTTGTTCGGGGTGGAGGATGACGAAGAGGAAGAACGCGTACCGGACACCCTCCCCTACATTGTCATTGTGATCGACGAATTGGCGGACTTGATGATGGTCGCGCAGGCCGAAGTGGAAAATTACATTGCCCGTCTCGCCCAGCTTTCCCGCGCCGTGGGCATTCACATGATTCTCGCGACCCAGCGCCCCTCCGTCAACGTCATCACCGGCACCATCAAGGCCAACTTCCCCGCGCGCATCGCCTTCCAGGTGGCGCAAAAAACCGACAGCCGCACCATTCTCGACGCGATTGGCGCGGACAAGCTTTTGGGCAAGGGCGACATGCTCTACCTGTCCCCGAGCAGCTCCAAACTCCTGCGCGCGCAGGGGGCCTGGACCTCCGACGAGGAAATCAACCACATCGTTGACCACTACAAAAACCAGGGAACGCCCACCTACGAACACAAGGTCGCGGAAAAAATCGCCACCTCGACGCCAGACCTTCCCGACCAGGAGGAGGACGACGACTTGGTGAACCAGGCGATTGAAGTGATCCGCCAGACCCGCCGCGCCTCAACCAGCGCCCTGCAACGCCGTCTGCGTATCGGCTACAACCGCGCCGCGCGTCTGATGGACCAGTTGGAAGAGAAGGGGGTCATCGGGCCGCCACAAGGCTCCGATCCGCGTGAAATTCTGATTGATCTCGACAACGGTCAGGGCACTCCGCCCCCCGAAACCCCCGCCCTCGAAGAGGAAATCGCCGAATGAGTCCACCGACCCCCACCTTGGGAGCCCGCCTCCGGGACGCTCGTGAAGCCCGCGGACTGACCTCCAGTCAGCTCGCCGAACTCACCCGCATCAAGATTCAGCAGATCGAAGGATTGGAACGGGATGATTTCAGCAAAATTCCCGCGCCGATGTATGTCAAAGGGTTTATCCGCATTCTGGCGCAGGAGCTGGCGCTGGACGCAAAACCCCTGCTGGAACTGTACACCGCGCAAACCCAGACGCAACCGGAAGCCCCGGTCGTGCGTGACACCCCTCGCACGCGCAAACCCATCGCGCCGCCGCCGCCGCGGCCCGCGCCTCTTCCCGAACCGGTCGACGTTGCCCCGGAGAGTTCCCTCATTCCCGAAGCCCCGCCCGCCGTCCGCCGTTTTTCGCCTCCACCCCGTCCGCCTCCCCCGCCGCCCTTCAAACTCCCTCCTCTGCCTGCCTTCCTCAAGGACCTGCGACTGCTCGGCCCCGCGATCCTTCTTCTCCTGCTGGTGGCAGCGTTTAGCCTTCGCAGCTGCGGCACTTCCGGGGACACGGAAACCCCCGAACTCCGTCAGACCCTCCTCGAGGAACCGCCACCCATGTTTCTCGAACTTCCCCGGACGCTTCCATGAACCTGCCCAATAAACTCACCTGCAGCCGCTTCGTTTTTTCGGCCCTGATCCTGTTTTTCCTCTCTTTCGATTTCCCCTTCGCCAAAACCCTCGCCCTCCTTCTCTTCGTGCTGGCAAGCATCACCGACTGGCTCGACGGCCACCTCGCGCGCGGCAAATACGGCACCAGCGATTTCGGCAAACTGATGGACCCGCTGGCCGACAAGGTGATGGTCTGCGTCGCCCTCGTGGGCATGGTCGAGTTCCGCATGACGTATTACCTGCCCGAGTGGCCGATGGTGCCCGCATTTATGGTTTCCCTCATGCTGGTCCGCGAATTTATGGTCACCGGCCTTCGGCTGCTGGCCGTGGAAAAAGGCGTGGTCATCTCCGCCGGGTCGATGGGAAAATGGAAAACCGTCTTGCAGATAATCGCCATCTCCTTCACGATGATCGCCATGGCGGTCCTGCGCGATCTTCTCCGCCACGCCGATCCCTCGATGATCAAATCCGCGGAATTCACCTTCCGCTGGCTCATCTGGGGCCTGATGGCCGTCGCCACCGGCATCACCCTGTATTCTGGATTCGATTATTTCAAACAACACCGCACCCTCATCCTCCCCCATGAACCCACGCACTAATCCAGCACTGCTGACCGCCTGGCTCGTTTCCGCCGGACACGTCTTCGCCCAAACCACCAACACGGTCCAGGAAGTCGCCGACGAACTCACTCGCCGCGCGGCCGCTGTTCCCACGGTCGAAGAACTGAGCACCCGCCTGACCGTTCAACAAATCATCGATCAGGGCGGATTTCTCATCTACGTTCTCGCCGCGATGTCGGTCGTCGCCCTCGCCCTGGTGTTTTATTTCTTCGTGGTCCTCAGTGGTCGCCGCATTGCCCCGGCTTCATTCCTGCGCGACATGGAAATTCTGCTCAAACACGGACGTTTCAAGGAAACCCGCGCCGCCTGCGAAAAAAACCGTTCGCCCGTCGCCGCCATCACCATCGCGGCCATCGACTACATCGAGCGCATGGAAGATTCAGACCCGCATTTGCTCGCACAAGTCGTCGAAGGAGAAGGCGTGCGTCAAGTGGGCCGCCTCCAGTCGCAAATCACCTACCTGATGGACATCGGCGTGATCGCTCCCATGGTTGGACTGCTCGGGACCGTCATGGGCATGTTGAAAACCTTCAGCGTGGTGGCGCTCGACATCACCAAGGCCCGGCCCGTTGAATTGGCCGACGGCGTGGCCCAGGCCCTCATCACCACGGCGGCCGGGTTGACCGTTGCCATTCCGGCGATGGTGTTTTACTCGCTCTTCCGCGGACGCCTCGCGAAGCTGACCGCCAACCTGGAAGTTGTCGCGGCGGACATCATCACGACCCTGACCCACCGGAAAACCCCATGAAATTCGACCGCATCAAGTCCGAGCCCATCCAGTGGCAGCTCGCGCCGATGATTGATGTGGTGTTCCTGCTGCTCTGCTTTTTTGTCACCAGCAGCATCTACGCCCAATGGGAAACCGAAATGGACGTGGTTCTCCCGGCGGCGGAAAGCGGGGGCACCCCGCAGCGCCAGTTGGGTGAAATCATCATCAACGTGCGCAGCGATGGACGCCTCATTGTCAACAGCCGAGAACTCAGCGGCGCCCAACTGGGGGAACTGCTCCTGCAGATTTCCGAGTTGTGGAAAAATCCGCCCGTGGTCATCCGCGGTGACCAGAATGCACGCCATGGCGACATCATGTCGGTGATGGATCTCTGCCGCCGCGCCGCGTTGTTCAACATCACGTTCGCCACGACCTTTCCCGAATGACACGCCTGTTGCTGCTGCTGACCCTCGTTCTCCTGCCCACGCTACGCGCCCAGGAGGCCGCGGCCTTGCCTGCGGCGGATCAACGCCGCCTGGCTGACGGTCTTCATGCCCGCGGGCTGCACGCGATGGCCCTGGCTGAGTACGAAAAATTGTTGTCCATCGATCCGCCGGTTCCGGAGCAGGACGTGATGGCGTTCCGGGCCGCGGAGAGTGCGCGTCAGATGGGCGACATTGAGCGGGCGAGAGCCTTGTACGAACGGGCTCTTCGCGTCGTTCCGGCCGCCGATGCCGGATTGCGTTCCCGCCTGCGCCTTGCGGAGTTGCATCTGCGCGCGGAGCGCCTTCCCGAAGCCAAACAACAGGTGGAAGCCCTGATCGCCGCGAAAGCCCAGGCCGACCTCGATGCGGCCGCTCGTTATCTTTTGGGACAAATCCTGCAACGCGAAGGCAAAGAACCCGAAGCCCGCACGGTGTTTCTGGAGTTGATCGAACGTTATCCGAACGACGTCTTTGCCGTGTACGCATCTCTGGGCCTGGCCCGCATCGAACGGAAAGATCCTGTGACCCGTCGCGCTTACTACGAACGCGCACTGAAGAACCCGCCTTCGGAGGACGTGGAGGTCGAGGCGCTGTGGGGATTGGCCACACTGGAATCCGAAAACGGCGAACGCGTGAAGGCTGCCGAGCGCTTTACACGTCTCTGGAAACAACACCCCGACAGCGCCCGTGTGCGCGGCGGAATGCTGCACATGGCCTGGGCCCAGTTGCAGGCCGCCAACTATGCCGAGGCCCTCGAATTGGCGGCGCAGACCTCCGACGCGCGCAAAAAGGAACACGCGGACACCTGGTTGTATCTGGAAGCGGTCAGCCGCCGCGAGCTGGGCGAGATCGAGGCCTCCCGCAGCCTCTACGCGACGTTGATTAAGGAACATGGGGAGAGCCGTTTCCGGGCCACCGCCGCCTACGATTTGGCGGTGTTGCATGCGCGGGTGGGCGAGCCGGAAAAGGTGCTGCCCCTGGCCGAGGATGTGCTGAATGTGCCGGGCCGCCGTGCCGATGGACTGTGGCTGCTGGCCGAGAGCGCCCGCGCGGCCAACCGCACGCCCCTTGCCTTCCAGTACTACACCGACATCAGCCGTCTACCGGAACCCAATCCCCGCGCCGCCGACGCACGCTATCTGCGGGCAATGCTGCTGCAAACGCAGGACCCCAAAGCCGCCGCCGAAGCGTACCGGGAATTTGTCCGCCTGCATCCGCAAGATGCCCGCGCCCCCGCCGCGCTGCGCGCCGCCGGGGCCTTGCGTCTGGATGCCGCCGACCTGGCCGGAGCCCTGGAGATGTGGGACAAGGTCCTTAAAGAATATCCTGCCGATCCACTGAACGCGGATGTGCTGTTCCAGGCGGCGGTTCTGGAGATGCGGATGGATCGTCCCGCCGCCGCCGTCACGCGCCTGCTGAAGTACGCGTCGATGGATCCGGCCCCGGCGCGGGTGGGCGAAGCCGCGTTCTGGTTGGGCACCCTGCTCGACCAGGCTGGAAAAGCGACAGAGGCCGAGCCCTGGTTGCAAAAAGCAGTGGCGGGCACCGTGCCGGAGGATCAGCGAGCCCGCGCCCGTCTGCGTTTGGGTCTTCTTCTGCAACGCGCGAAGCGGGATGCGGAGGCCCTGTCGGTCCTGCGTCCCCTGCTCGGGGAGAAAGGCGAACGCGCCCCGGCGGATGAGGTTCTGGTGTGGATGATGCGACAGGCGGATGTGTTGTCAGAGCAGGAAACCCTCGCCGAAACCGCTGCCGCGATGACATCGGAAGCTCGCGCCGCGACCACGCGGGAAATTGGATTTTACGCACTGGGTCGACATGCACTACGTCTCCAGAAAACGGACGAAGCCATTCAAGCCTTCCGCAGTGGATTGGCTCTCGGTTCGCAGACCCTCGATGCGGCGGAAGCGTCCTACGAATTGGGCCGTTTGCTCAACGCGGGGAAAGAATTTCCCGAAGCGGAAGAACGCCTGTCCACAGCCGCCCGTCTGGCCTCGCAGTTGGAGCAGGGCCTGCTTCAGGCGCGCGCGCTCCACGCTCTGGGCGATGTGCTCGCCGCCCGTGAACGCTGGGAAGAGGCGGCACGCATGTACATGAGTGTCGCCGTTCTGTATGACGAAGCGGAGATCACCCCCGCCGCGCTTCGTGCGGCCGCCGCCGCCTACGAAAAGGCGGGCCGCCGCGCCGAGGCTGCCAGCGCCTTGCAGGAAGTGCAGAAACGGTATCCGCCCACCACGACGTCGGAGATTCCCGATGAATCCCCAGGCCCGTAACCCCCCACCCCGCAGAAAAGAGAACCGAAGCCTTATGCCGCCTCAATCGCCTGTTGCCGGAGCCTCCTGGGAAGTCCGTTCCCGTGCCACGAAAAGCTCGCTCAGCGCGGAGGCTTTTGTCGAAGGGGAAACCATTGTGTCCCGGCTTGTGCAGTCTCCGGAAGGCCTGTCGCGCGAAGATTACAAGATGTCGGAATGGAGTGCGGAACGCCGAAACGAATCCCTGTTTCATTGGAAAACCCAGTTCCGGCTTCCCCCGCCGCGGAAGGAATCGCCCTTCAAGGAAGAAGATGCGGACGAAAAACTGCGGGAATACATGGCCGCCAACGATCCGGCTCTGGTCAATACCGTTTGGTTCCTGGCCGTATTGCTCGAGCGAAAACGCCGTTTCGTGGAACGCGGCGTGCAGCGCGATGCCGACGGGCGCAAAGTGCGGATTTACGAGGAAAAAGAAGGCGGAGAAACCTTTTTTATCATCGACCCCGAGTTGGCCATCGATCAGATCGCCGACCTGCAACAGGAAATCGCCCTGCAGTTGGGCTGGATCAAAGCGCCGGAAGAACCCGTTGCCGACATCAGTGGCCAAGTCGGAGCTGCCTGCGACGAGCAGACACCATAACCTTCTATTGGACCGGACTTATAAATCCGTTTATTTCAACCGATTTCGACCATTCTTCTTGAATATTTCGCTGTATTTTCCTTCAAATCCATGATATCGGTTGAAATACCATGAAAAACGGCACTCTATCCGATCTCATTGTGGATGCCCGGAAAACGCAAGGGCTGAGTCAACAGGAACTGGCCGACCTGAGCGGCAGCAGTATCACTGTGATTTACAAACTCGAATCCGGCCGCCTCGATCTGACGCTGTCCAGTTTCCTCCGCGTTACGCAAGCTCTGGGAATGCGGCTGAAGGTGCATAGCCCTTTGGGCGGGGAGTTGCAGCTTGAATCCTAAG
>CAZCFM010000127.1:0-10612 GCA_964497855.1 uncultured Verrucomicrobiota bacterium
TCGTGATTGAAGGGGATGCGCATGCGCCAGATGTAGAGGTTGGGCTCGCCGGCGAGGATTTCTTCGCCCAGCGCCTTGGTGCCGGAGTAGAAGGAGCAATTGTTGGTGCGGAAACTGAAGTTGGGGGTGTCGGTTTCGAGGAATCCACTGCCATCGGGCCGACTGCCGGTGTAGATGCAGCCGCTGGACACGTGGCCCCAGGGCGTGCCGGTCTTGCGGCAGGCCTCGGCGAGGCGTCCGGGGAGGATGGCGTTGCCGAAGAGGCAGTTGGTTTTGTCCTTTTCACAGGCGTCCACGTTGGGACGTCCGGTGTAGCCGGCGGCGTTGATGAGGAATTCCGGCTTGTGGGTTTCCAGCCAGCGGGTCAGGACGGCGGTGTCCGTGTAATCCACCTCCGCGCGGGAGAGGGAGACGTGGGGAAGTTTACGGGCGAGGAGGAGGCGTCGAATTGCGGAGCCGACATAGCCGTTGCCGCCGAGAAGGGTAATCATGATGGTGTTTCCTGGGGAGGGGTTAGGCCTGGGTGCCGAGGCGGTCGAGACGGTAGTCGCCGGAAAGGATACGTTGCCACCAGGCCTCGTTGTCGAGGTACCAGCGGACGGTTTTGCGGAAGCCGGAGTGGAAATCTTCGCGCGGGGACCACCCGAGTTCGCGGCGGATTTTCGAGGCATCGATGGCGTAACGCATGTCGTGTCCGGGGCGGTCGGTGACGTAGGTGATGGCGTCGGCGTGGGGTTTCGGGCCGGGGCGGAACTCGTCGAGAATGCTGCAGAGGGTGCGGACGAGTTCGATGTTCTGGCGTTCGTTGTTGCCGCCGATGGTGTAGGTTTGGCCGGGGGTGCCGCGGGTGAGGACGGTGTGCAGGGCTTCGGCATGGTCGCCGACGTAGAGCCAGTCGCGGATGTTTTCGCCTTTGCCGTAGACGGGAATGGCTTCGCCGCGCAGGCGTTTGAGGATGACGACGGGAATCAGTTTTTCGGGAAACTGGAAGGGCCCGTAGTTGTTGGAACAGTTGGTGACGAGCACGGGGAGTCCGTAGGTGTCCTGCCAGGCGCGGGCGAGGTGGTCGGAGGAGGCCTTGCTGGCGGAGTAGGGGGAGTGCGGGTCGTAGGGGGTGGTTTCGCAGAAGCCGGGGGCGTTGGGTGAGAGGGAGCCGAAAACCTCGTCGGTGGAAACATGCAGAAAGCGGAAGGCGGCTTTGCGGTCGGCGGGAAGTTCGCGCCAGTAGCCCAGAGCGGCCTGGAGAAGCTGGAAGGTGCCGACGACGTTGGTCTGGATGAAGTCGCCGGGGCCGTCGATGGAGCGGTCGACGTGGCTTTCGGCGGCGAGGTGCATGACGGAATCGGGCTGGTGCTCGCGGAAGATGCGGCGCAGCGCGGCGGGGTCGCAAATGTCGGCTTTTTCAAACACGTGCCGGGGGTTGCCGCGTAAATCGGTGAGGGATTCGGAGTTGCCGGCGTAGGTGAGGTTGTCGAGATTGACAACCGCGTTCCCCTTTTCATTTACCAACAGGCGGACAAGGTTGGAACCGATGAATCCGGCGCCGCCGGTGACGAGAATCTTCCGAGGTGTGGCTTGCATAGGGGCCAATACTGGTACGAATTGTTGCGGAACTCAAGCCGGGATTTCGTTTTCTGTGCAGGAAACGTTGGGGCAGGGGGGCTGGAGTTTGGATTCGATGACCTGCACGACCTGTTCCAGGTTCAGGGCGGTGGTGTCGATGATCTGCGCACCATCGGCGACCTGCAGCGGGGCGGTTTTGCGGGTGCTGTCCAAATGATCGCGTTTGCGCAGGCTTTCCAACACGCTTTCGACGGAGGTGCCGGATTCGGTGGCGAGCAGTTCGGCGTTGCGGCGTCGGGCCCGTTCTTCGGGGTCCGCATCCAGATAAAATTTCCAGGGGCTGTCCGGGAACACCACGCTGCCGATATCCCGGCCTTCCACCACGAGTTTCCCCAGACGCCGCATGTCGCGCAGGCGTTCGACAATAAAACTGCGCACTTCCGGAATGCGGGCGACGTAGGACACGTTTTCGCGCACGTCCTCCCTGCGGATTTCCTCGCCCGGGTCCTCGCCATCGATGCGGAAACGAACGGCACCTTCCTGGACATCAAAGTGCCAACGGGCGCGTTCCATGATGTCGCGGACGACGCTTTCGACGCGGGGATCGCCGCCTTCGCGAAGGACTTTCCAGGTCATGCCCCGGTACATCGCACCGGAATCGACATAGAGGGCCTTGGTTTTGCGGGCGAGGGAGCGGGCGACCGTGGATTTGCCGGAGGCGGAAGGTCCGTCGATGGCAATCACGCCTTCGCCTGCGCGCTGCGGGGCGTTGCAGGGGCAGAGTTCTGTGCGGCGCGCGGCGGCGGCGGCCAGCAGCGTTTCCAAGGCGTCAAAGTTTCCCGCATCGAGGGTGTCGGCCAGCCGCAGGATCTGGGCGGCGGTGGCGCGCAGTCCGGTGGACAGCGCGGGGCGGTTCGTTTCGGCAATATCGCGCCAGACCGACGCGGAGCCGGCGGCGACGCGGGTGGTGTCGCGGAAACCGGGTCCGATCAGGTCGCGCAGGCTGCCGGCATCGCCGGTTGTGGCGAGAACGAGGGCGCTGGCGGCGAGGTGGGGGACATGGCTGGTGACGGCGGCGAGGGCGTCGTGTTTGTCGGCGTCCATTTCAACCACGCGGGCACCGAGACGGGTCCAGAATTGGGAAACCTGCCAGACGACGGATCGGCTTGCGGCGTCGGCGCAGACAATGCACACCGCATCCTGATAGAGCTGGGCGTTGGCGGGGGCGAGCCCGGTTTTTTCCGAGCCGCACATCGGGTGGCTGCCCACGAACATTGCCCCGCTTTCGTTCAGCACCTCGCGGCACTGCTCCTGCAACCAGGCTTTGGTGCTGCCGACATCGGTGACGACGCAACCGGGGCGAAGACCGGGGCGGGCCTGGGCGAGCAGGGCGGGCAGCACGCGCACGGGGGCGCAAAGAATGACCAGATCGGCCCCGCGCACGGCGTCGGCCGGGTCGTCGAACACCGCGTCCGCCATGCCACGGGCGAGAAGTTCGGCGCGGGTTTCGGGGCGACGCGCGTAGGCCTGAATGCGCAGCGGGAGCTGTCGTTCGCGGATGGCGAGGCCAATACTTCCGCCCATGAGGCCGGGAGCGAGCAGGGCGACGGTGTTCATGCCAGCACCTCCCGCAGCGCGGCGATGGCCCGGCGGTTTTCCGTCTCCGTGCCGACGCTGAAACGCAGCCACTCGGGCAGGCCGTAGCCATCCATGGGACGGGCAATCACGCCTTTGCGCTGGAGTTCGTCGAAGCGGCGGCGGCCTTCTCCTGTTTTGACGAGCAGGAAGTTGGCGACCGACGGGACGGTCTCCAGTCCCAGCGCCGCGCATTCGCGTTCGTAGAAGGCGAGGCCGTCGCGGACCAGGGCGCGGGTCTGTTCGACATACGCGTCGTCGTCGAGCGCGGCGAGGGCGGCGGCCTGGGCCATGGCGTTGACGTTGAAGGGCTGGCGGAATTTCTCCAGCCAGCGCAGGAGTTCGGGCGCGGCGGCGGCGTAGCCAAGACGGATGCCGGCGAGTCCGTAGGTCTTGGAAAAGGTGCGCATGACCAGCAAGGGGCGATCTTCCCGCAGCCAGCCGAGGGAATCGGGCTGTTCGGCGGGGGGCAGCAGTTCGACGTAGGCTTCGTCGAGCACAGGAAGGACGTGGGGCGGCAATTTGCGAAGAAAATCGCGGAGGGCGGCGTTGTCGACGCGGGTGCCGGTGGGGTTGTTGGGGTTGGCGACGAATACGAGGCGGGTGTTTTCGTCCACGAGGGCGGCCATGGCGTCGAGGTCGTGGGTGAAACCCTTCATGGGGGCCAAACGCGTTTCGGCGCCGCAGGCGTCGGCCATGAGCTTGTAGATCACGAAGGCCCCCTGGCTCATGACCAGATTGGTGCCAGGATGTAAAAAAACGTGGCCGAGGAATTCGATGATTTCGTTGGAGCCGTTGCCAAAAAGAAACCAATCAGGAGGGAGTCCGAGTTTGGCGGAGAGGGCCTGGCGGAGATAGAAGCAGCCGCCGTCGGGGTAGAGGTGCATCTTGGCGGCGGCGTCGCGCATGGCGGCGATGGCGCGGGGACTGGGGCCGAGGGCGTTTTCGTTGGAGGCGAGTTTGACGAGGTCGGCGGCGCGCAGGCCGAAGCTGCGGGCGACTTCCTCAAGGGGACGTCCGGGTTCATACACGCTCAGGGCGTCGATGCCGGGGCGGGGGCGCAGGGAAGAGACAACGGACATCGTTCAGCTCCGGAAGGCGATAGGGTAGGATCCAAGGATGGTGAATTCGAGGCAGTGGTCGGCCACTTCGTCGAGCGCGGCTTTGACCTTCGGCTCGTCGACGTGTCCTTCCAGATCGACAAAAAACGTGTATTCCCAGGCCCGCTGTTTGCTCGGGCGCGACTCGATTTTGGTGAGGTTCAGCCCGGCGTTGTGCAGGGGCTGGAGCGAGGTGAACAGAGCCCCGGCTTTGTGGCGGACACCAAAAAAGACAGAGGTTTTGTCCTTGCCCGAGGGCGGGCCGAACTCGCGTCCGAGCACGAGGAATCGGGTGGAATTGCCGGCGATGTCCTGGATGTTTTCGGCGAGAACTTCGAGCTGGAAGTGTTCGGCGGCGAGGCGGGAGGCGATGGCGGCGGCCTGCGGATCCTGCTGAACACGTTCGGTGGCCCCGGCCGTGCTGCGGGTGGGCAGCAGTTCGGCCTGCGGGAAGTTCGCCAGGCACCAGGAACGGCACTGTCCGAGGGCCTGCGGATTGCTGTAGATTTTGGTCGGCTGCTTCACGCCCGGCTGCACGATCAGGCAGTGGTGGATGGGTAGGTAGATTTCGGCGGTGATCTTGAGCGGCGTGCGCACCAGACGGTCCTGGGTCGGCGTGACCCCGCCTTCGATGCTGTTTTCGATGGGCACGACGCCGTATTGGGCATTGTTTTTTTCGACCTCCTCGAAGACCTGTTCGATCGTTTCGCAGGGCAGATAGCGCAGACTCTGGCCGAATTTGGAGAGGGCCGCCTGGTGGGTGTAGGTGGTGATCGGTCCGAGGAACGCGATGGAGGACTCCAGTTCCTGCGAAATGGCGGCGGACATGATCTCGCGGTAGATGGCGCGCACATGGGCATCGGACATCGGACCCTGGTTGAGCTTCATGACTTTTTCAAAGACCTGCATCTCGCGGGCGGGCACGTACACGGGCGCGTTGGACTCCTGTTTCAAGCGTCCGATTTCCATGGCGGTGCGGATTCGCTCGTTCAGCAGGCGGACGATGTCGCTGTCGAGCACATCGATTTTTTGTCGGCATTCGTTGAGGGAAGTCATGGGCCGCACCCTAGTCGGCGGGGGCGAATGTGGCAAGTGGGAAGTCATGGAGGATTGCGGGTTCCGCGCTCCATTGTTTTTCCTTTTTTCTGGCCATTCTGATTTGGGGGGGTAGGAGGGCAGAATGTCGTTTCTGAAACGTTTCCGACTGCCCATCAGCCTCGCCGCCCTCTGCGTGGCTCTCACGCTGTATGCCCAGGGCTTGGAGATGGAGAGCCGCTACAGCCCTCTGAACAATCGACGGGAAACGCGCCGGGCCACGGAATTCATTGTGCTGCACACCACCGAAGGCGCTGCGATCGGCAGTCTGGAAAAACTCCGCCGTTACGGCGAGGCCCATTACATGATCGACACCAAGGGAAAGGTGTACCGCATCATTGAACGGCACCGCGTGGCGTTCCATGCCGGACGCAGCATGTGGATGGGGAAAACCAACCTCGACAACATCTCCATCGGCATCGAAATGGTGGGTTATCACGACAAACCGCTGACCGCCGCGCAAACCCGCGCCCTGCGCGAACTGCTGCGTCAGTTGAAATCGATTTACAAAGTCCCTGACACCCGCATTCTGCCCCATTCCATGGTTGCGTATGGCAGCCCCAACCGCTGGCATCGCGTCTCCCACCGCGGCCGCAAACGCTGTGCAATGCTGATGGCGACGGACAGTGTCCGCCACAGTCTTGGGCTGAATGCACGTCCTTCGCACGACCCCGATGTGCGCGCCAAACGGCTGGTGGTCGCCGATCCTCATTTGCATGCGATTCTTTTTGCCGCCGCCCGTCCCGCTCCGCGTCCAGCGGATCCTCGCCCCCAGCCCACGGTGCCGCCGCCGACACTCCCCACATCCGCCGAGGGCGGAAACATCATTGCCCGCGGGCGTTCGGCCTGGGACATTGCCCGCGAACGCTACAATTCGCCCAGCACGATCTATACGTTCCCGGACGGAAAGGTCCTGCGGGGCAACGAGGTCCGCAACTGGAATCAACTTCCCGCCGGGACCCGCGTGCAAAGCGAAGGGGAGGTGGCCGAAACCGAAACCGAAATCGAACGGGTGCAAATCATCGGCAAAGACGGAAACACGCCTTCCGATATTGCGGGTGAGGCTGTGCGCGAAGCCTCCACCATTTACTTTTTGACCGATGGCCGTGTCCTGCGTGGCACTGAATTGAGCGCCGAACAAGCCCTTTCGTTGCCGGATGGAACGGGAATGCTTGTGGGGTATGTGTACGGCGGCGTGATCAATGCCAAGCGGCGCGCGTTTGACATCTGCGGGCCGCGATGGAACCTGCCCACGACCTTCTATCGACTGGCGGATGGCAGCATCCGCAGTGGAGATGCCATGAACGAACGCAACATCCCGAACCAGACGCAGGTCTTTTTCCAACCCTGAGGCCGGTGTGTCGTCGCGGGAACCCAAAACCAAACAAATCGAGTTGCCCGAGGGATGGACGGCCCGGGTTGGATGCAGCGATGCGGACAATGACGAACTGACCTTCCGGTCTTCCTTTCCGCAGGACTGGTGGCTGCACGTGAATGGATGCCCCGGTTCGCATGTGGTGTTACATCATGCGGAGGGTGGCGAACCCCCGAAAGAGGTGTTGGAGATGGCCGCGATCCTCGCCGCCCGCAACAGCAAGGCCCGCAATGCAGGGAAAGCCTCCGTCCATGTTGCCCGCATTTGCGACCTGCACAAACCCCGTGGTGCCGCGCCCGGAAGCGTCGAAGTCCGCCGTGGCCGCACCCTCAAGGTGCGCTGGACACCCTGACGGGCATTCCAGGCAAAAGTGAAGTGGAGGCAAGGAGGGGCTGGCAGAGGTGCAGGGGATCAGGACTCCGGGGCGTCCCATTGCAAGTGGGCAGTTGTTCCGCCACCGGGCGTCTCCGTGAAGCGAAGCTCCCAACCGCCGCGTTCCGCAATTTCGCGGGTGATGCGCAGGCCGAGCCCGGCACGGGAAGGGTCCCCTCCTGACCCCAGGCCCGGGCCATGGTCGAGTACTCGCAGACCCTCCCGGAAGAGCAGCACCTCGATACGCCCCTCTGCGGCGTGTTGGCAGGCGTTGCGGACCAGGTTGCCCGCCGCAATGTGCAGCAGGTCCGCCGGGGGTGGAGGTTGGGGCTCCTCCCGAAGCTCCAGGACAATCCCGGGGGCGGAGGGTGGCAGCAGGGGTTTGTGCAATTCGACGCAGTTCCGCAGCACCTCGGAGGCCGGCATTCCGCTGTCCGCGGGTGCCGACTCCTCTTCCCGCGCCAGACGCAGAAACGTTTCGATGGTCGTGGTCATCTCGTCCGCCGCGCGCTGAAGGTGTCCCAGGGCCCGCCCCTGTTTTGGCGAGGGAACGGGAAGACTGCCGCGCAGGACCGACAAGGCGCTCCGCACCAAGGTCACCGGGGTCCGCAGTTCATGGCTCGCATTGCGGGTGAAGCGCCGCTCGCGTTCGAGGAACGCAAGGGCGCGTTGATGCTGTGCGTCGAAGGCGCGGGCGATCTGCGCGGTTTCCCCCTGCCTGAAATCACCGGCGAGGCGTACGAGGGGATCGTTGGGACGGATGGCCGAAATACGGGCCGTGAGTTTCTCCACGGGACGCACCAGCCTGCGGTTGAGGAAAACGCTGAACAGCAGTATCCCCCCGAACAGGAGCAGGGCTCCGAGGAGCAGGGATCGCAGCGTGTTGGCCTCGCGGAAGACGTCCGCAACGGAGACCCCCAGGTCCACGACCAGAAAGAGGGGTGCTTGCCCGCCTGGGGGATCGTGGCGCCACATGTGGATCTCCCGCCATTCCCAAAGACCGGCCCCGTCGTCCTCCGGCTCGAAGTGGTCGAGATGATCGCGAATGCGGGGGGGAAGGGCTTCCTCTCCCCGGTGGCCCTGCAAAAATCCGCCTTGCGGAAGGGGCCTGTCCGGGTCCCGGAGAAGGGCTTCCCCCTCGGAGAGAAGCAGGCGCTGGGTGGCGTTCTCCAGCCCCGCCTGGTGGCTCATCCAGACGAGCAGCGTGAACCCCATCGTCATCAGGAGGGTCACGCCCGCAAACGACAAGAGGAGGCGGGACCTAAGGGTTTCAGCCATGGTCACCCTCCGCCCGGAACCGGGCGCCCACGGCGTAGCGGGTTTCGATCAGGGGGTGAGAAAAGGGCTTGTCCAGCGATTTCCGGAGTTGGGCGAGATGGGCCCGCAGGGCGTCGGGTCCCGGGGAGAAATCCCCCCAGACCGCGCGTTCCATGGCCCCGCGGTCCAGAAACGCCGGACGTGCCCGCATCAAGGCCTCCAGCAGGCGGAAGGCCGTGGGCGCAAGGCTGACCGGCTGGCCCTCGCGGACGACCGAATGCGTGGCCGGATCGAGGGTGACGCCTCCCGCGGACAAGGGGGCCGGAGCCGGGCGCGGATGGCGACGGGCGAGCGCGCGCACGCGCGCCTCCAGCTCCTCGGGCTCGAAAGGCTTGCACAGATAGTCGTGGGTGCCGGCCGCAAAGCCCTGCAGTTTGTCCTGGAGGGTGTCGCGCGCCGTCAGCATGAGCACGGGCACTTGCAGGCCATGGCGCAGGCGGAGTTCCCGGCAGAGGTCGAGGCCATCGCGGTCGGGCAGTGTGAGGTCCAGGAGCAGGACGTCGTGGCCACCGCGCAAGGCCCGGTCGAGGCCGCTCGCCGCATCGGGAGCGGCCTCGACACGGATCCCCACCCCGTCGAAATAGTCCGTCAGCGTTTCGACCAGTGCGGGATGGTCTTCGATGAGGAGGAGGTGGAGATCGGGCATGGGGGTTCTCAGAAGGTCCACAGGAGGGAAAGGCCCAGCTCGAACTCGTAGTCCGTACGGGCGATGGGGCTGTCGTGGATTTCGGGACTATACCATTCGAAACCCGCTTCGACAACCAGCTGGAGGCGATCGCCCAGTTCGCGTCGGTCCACCCAGGTGACGCCCAGGGAGCGGAAGCCCCCGGAAAGGTCCGTCTCCCGCAGTCCGGAGGCGGCGGCATCGACGGCGTCGACCCCAAAATCTTTGTTGAAGAAGGCGCTGTTGCCGAAGGAGCCGAAGGCATAGACCTCGGAGCCCATGCCGTCCTGGCGCTCCCCAAAGCGGTGGCCGGCGGCCAGCAGGCCCAGCCATCCGAACTCCGATTCGCCCCCCAGCATGAAGGCCCCCGCCCAGTTGCGCCAGTCGTCGCCCAGCTCGCGGCGGACTTCCAGGAAGGCGGCGGGATGTGAATCGCGCTCGGCGATGCCCTCCAGACGTCCGTCCTCTGAATCGTCGGGTTCAAGCCCCCCTTCGTAGCGCAGGCCGGTCTGCAGCAGCCAACCCGGGGAGGGAAGGCCGCGCCAGCCGAGCGCATAGCCTTCCCAGAAGAACAGATGGTTGCCGGAGCGCCACTGCAACGCGCCGGCCGGATCCAGCTCGAGTTCCCGTTCGTCGGAGCCGTCGTAGGCGTTTTCGTATTCAACGCCCAGTCCCAGGGCCAGGCCCCAGCCTCCTCCCCGGGTGAAATCCGGGACCGTGGGAAGGGGAACGAGCGGGGCGGAGGGGCCTGCGGCCCAGGCCGCGCAGGGGAGGGTGCAGAGAAGCAGGCGAATGACAGTTTTCATGGCGGGGTATCCTTTTGGATGGGGTTTGCAAGAAGGCGGACGATCCGGTCTTCATGCAGTGTATCGGCTCCATGCATCCGGGCTCACGAAAACAATTGTGAATAAAACGCAACGGCATTCCAACGCCTCGGGGTCACACTCGGCCCTGTCCAGAAAAGCATACCACAGCGCGGACACTCCTGTCAGGGCCGCGATGGAACCTGCCCACGACCTTCTATCGACTGGCGGATGGCAGCATCCGCAGTGGAGATGCCATGAACGAACGCAACATCCCGAACCAGACGCAGGTCTTTTTCCAACCCTGAGGCCGGTGTGTCGTCGCGGGAACCCAAAACCAAACAAATCGAGTTGCCCGAGGGATGGACGGCCCGGGTTGGATGCAGCGATGCGGACAATGACGAACTGACCTTCCGGTCTTCCTTTCCGCAGGACTGGTGGCTGCACGTGAATGGATGCCCCGGTTCGCATGTGGTGTTACATCATGCGGAGGGTGGCGAACCCCCGAAAGAGGTGTTGGAGATGGCCGCGATCCTCGCCGCCCGCAACAGCAAGGCCCGCAATGCAGGGAAAGCCTCCGTCCATGTTGCCCGCATTTGCGACCTGCACAAACCCCGTGGTGCCGCGCCCGGAAGCGTCGAAGTCCGCCGTGGCCGCACCCTCAAGGTGCGCTGGACACCCTGAGGCT
>CAZCFM010000128.1:0-1732 GCA_964497855.1 uncultured Verrucomicrobiota bacterium
TTTTCGCGGGTGAGGAAGTGGCGATCCTCCTGGCGTTCCAGGAAGGGGCCGACATCCCGGAGGAGGGCCTCGGTGTCCAGGGTTTCGATCTTGTTGCGGAGATGATCCGCCCATTTTTCAGCGCGGAGTTCCTGTGTGGCTGGGGTTTGCAGAAGGGCGTTCTGCAGCAGAAGGAGGTTGGGGAGCAATGGCGGACGCTGGGAGCAGTACCAGACCACGTCGTACCAGTCCCGCCCTTTCATGTAGGGCCGGGCAATCACCGCGTGCAGCTTTCCCGCCATCAGGGAAGGCATATCGTGATGGCAAATCAGGAAGGTCAGGTGCCGCGTCACCAGTCTGCGTTCCAGTCCTGCCCCCGCAGGAGGGCGGGTATCGATTTCCACTTTGATGGATAGATTCTGGTTTTTCATGGGACTCAGGCCGGCTTCATGCAACAGCCCTCCCAGCCGAATCCAAGCGCTGTGCACCACACGTTTGTCGTTCCACACCACTTCCGCCTCAAAGCCCGCCAGACAGAGTTCGCGCTTGAGATTCCGCATCCACGCCATGCCCTCGTAGCCTTCCGGATTCTCCAGGGAGAAGTCCAGGTCTTCGGAAAAACGCGGAAGGCCGTGGAGAAAACGCAGCGCAGTTCCTCCAACAAAAGCCAGGCATCGGAAGGCTTCACAGTCATGCAGCACCCGAAGGCAGTAGGCTTGGATGTATTCACGCAGCCGGTTGAGCCCGGTGACCGGATCAGATGCACTGCGCGCCAATGCAAGGGCTTCTTCTTTCATAGATCCACCGATCCTTTCTTTTCCATTTCCTGCAGACGAATCCACCGTTCGGCGGCTTGGCGCAGGCGGGGGGACTGCATCCGATCCACCACCTTCAGCAGTTCCTTCGTTTGAATGCTGTCTGTGTTCTGATATCGCATTTGGTCCAAACGGGCCTCCGTCCATTCCCCTGCGTGAAGATGCCAATGATCCACCAAAGCTTTCGCGGGCGTCGCAACCAGAAAGGACTCGTCCCCGGTTCCCACACGTTCGTAGCCAAAAAACGCAGCCCGTTTGATATGTCGGTATTCAAAGGCGCCGAGAGCGTTTTCAAAGCGCCGGGGCCCCCGCGCCGTCACCGACGTGAAAACATGGACCTGCTCCGGGATCAGACCGTAAAACCCCAGCGCCCAGAGGCCCGAAAGGTAGGACGGACGACACATGACATTGGCAAGCGCGGGAAGCGACACCGCCATTTTCCGATAGGGCTCGGCCAGCGTGTACATCCCGCGACGGAGGGAAAGGACGCGGCCCTCCCGCATCCACCGGGTCAACTGCACTCGGATATTGCAGCGAGGATCCACAAAGGTTTGCACCAGAAACGCCAGGTCAAAAAAGGACATCTCCCTGACACTTTTTTGGAGTTCGTCGAATTTCATTTCGTTTAAGTAACATATTTATATCTTTTTGTGAATGAAAATAATCAAACCTTTCCAAGGCAAGCCTTATGGCAGTGGAGATTCGCCTGTGACAGCCCCCCCGATTAAGGATTGCCATGTGGTCCTGTTGCGTTATTCCTCTCTCATGCTCGACGACACCCTGCACAATATTCCCGTGGGCGCTTCGGATGCGACGCCCGACCCCTCTGGCGACGACCTTCCGCCTTCCGCCCGTTTCGAGGAGATCGACATCGAAAACGGACGCAACGCCGCCTTGTTTTCCTACATCGGCGCGGGCTTTTTCTTTCCCATCGCCTT
>CAZCFM010000128.1:1832-10568 GCA_964497855.1 uncultured Verrucomicrobiota bacterium
CGCGCGGAGAGCGATGAGGACTGAATTCACGCGTTCCGGGCACAAAAAAACCCGGAGGGACGCCTCGGCAGATGAACATGAGGAGAGAACAAAGACTGCCTTCGGCGGCCCTCCGGGCCCCACAGAACATGAAACGAACAGAGGGATAGACGCCTCAGACTCAAAAACGTTCAACCTTTTTTAAAAAATAAATGAAACCTTTTCCTGCTATCTGCATTCTCGATGGAGACACCACCAATCCCGGCGACCTCTCCTGGTCCCCCTTGGAATCGTTGGGAACCCTTGCCGTTCATGATCTTACGCCGCCAGAACTTCTTGAGGAACGGGCAAAAAATGCCGAAATTCTGATCACAAATAAAACGCTGATCACGGCGAAAATTCTTTTGAACTTGCCCAAACTTCGCATGATCGGGCTCTTGTCCACGGGCACAAACGCGGTGGATTTGACGGCTTGTGCCGCCCGAGGCATCCCCGTTTGCAACGTTCCGGCCTACAGCACGGCCTCGGTGGCGGAAATGGTGTTTGCGCTGCTGCTGGGCTGGGCGCGGGCAGCGGAAACGCACCACGCCTCCGTCAACTCCGGGGCCTGGCAGGGAAATCCCGGATTTTGTTATTATCTGACGCCCCAGGTCGAACTCAGCGGCAAAACGCTGGGCGTGCTGGGTTTTGGCGACATCGGCCAGGCTGTGACGCGCATCGCCCTGGCCCTGGGCATGAAGGTGCTGGCTTTCACCCCGCATCCCGAAGGCAAACCCGCCCTGGGACAGCGTTTTGTGGAGCTGGAAACGCTGTTGGCGGAGGCCGATGTGGTCAGTCTGCACTGTCCGCTGACGCCCACCACGACGCGCCTGATGAACCGCGAACGGCTGTCGCTCATGAAAGCGGGTTCGGTTCTGGTCAATACGGGACGCGGCGGATTGATCGATGAGCCCGCGCTGGCGGAGGCGTTGCGGCAGGGGCGTCCGGGCGTTGCCCTGCTGGACGTGTTGACCCGCGAGCCGCCGGAAGCCGGAAATCCGCTGATCGGTCTGCCGAACTGCCGCATCACCCCGCACATTGCCTGGGCCACCCGCGAGGCGCGTGCGCGGCTGATCGGCGAGGTCGCTGCCAATGTGCGCGGTTTTCTGACGGGCCAGCCCCGGAACGTGGTGAACGGAGTCTGATGGAAGCCCTGCCGCGCACCTGCTCCCGCCTGGAGGATGGCATCGCCGAGGGGCTGCATTTCGGTGCCCAACTCGCCGTGTCCCTGCAGGGCAAAAGCGTGGCCGATGTGGCCCTGGGCAACAACGCCCCCTTTGATTCGTTGGAGCGCGATCACCTCATGCTCTGGTTATCGGCCTGCAAACCCGTGGCCGCCGTCGCCGCCGGCATCCTGATGGACCGCGGCATGCTGGATCTGGACACACCCGTTGCCCACTGGATTCCCGACTTTGGCAGCCACCGCAAAGAACACATCACGTCCCGCCATCTGCTCACCCACACCGCCGGCATCCGCGGGGCGACGCTGGGCTGGGTGCCGCGTCCCTGGGCGGAAGCGATTGGCTTGATCTGTTATTCGCGTCCCGAACCGCACTGGGAGCCCGGCGAACAGGCTGGCTACCACGTCGACAGCGCCTGGTACATGCTCGGGGAACTCGTGCGGGTGATCGACGGACGGCCCTACGAGCATTTTGTGCGCGGGGAAATTTTCCTGCCCCTCGGCATGGATCACTGCTGGGTGGGCATGGACGACGCGGAATTCGACGCCCACGAGGACCGCGTGGCACTTAGTTACAACAGCGCGGGCGAAACGCCGGAGATCCTCGACGACCTCTGCCGCCGCGAATCCGTGACCGCCTGCCGTCCCGGCGGAAACGGACGCGGCCCCGCGAACGAACTGCTGAAATTGTACGAGGCCATGGCTGCCATGACGCGCGGAGAAGCGGGTATCCTGCGGCCCGAAACCGCGCGCAAACTCGTGTCGCCCCAGCGCGTGGGCATGATGGACAAAACCTTCCGCAAGACCATCGACTGGGGACTCGGTTTCATGCTGCAATCCGATCACTACGCCCCCGGCGAAACGCCCTACCAGTTTGGGAGTTTTGCGCCGCGCGGAACCTTCGGCCACTGCGGCAACCAAAGCACCGCCGCCTTCCACGATCCGCAGCACCAGCTCAGCGCTGTGGTCCTCACCAACGGCCTGCCCGGCGAAGAGCGCCACCAGACCCGTATGAGATCCATCCTCGACGAACTCTACCGCGAACTCGACGTGGTGTGATCCAAAAAGATCCCGTTGGTGTTAGACGGATTCCTGGTTTTGAAGGAGGAGGACTTCGATCATGCCGAACATGAAGCGGCGGGAGTGGTGGATGTGGAGCTGGTGAGCTTCGAGTTTCTGGCGGAGGGCGGCGCGGTCGGGATAGCGGGCGAGGCTGCGCGCGATGTAGGCGTAGACGCGGGGATCGCCGTGCAGGAGCAGTCCCCAGAGTCCGCCCCAGAAGAGGAGGAGGGCGTGGTTGAGGGAGCGGAGGAACGGCGAGGCGGGGGCGGAGAAGTCGAGGAAGGCGGCGCTGCCGCCGGGGCGGAGGAGGCGGCGGATTTCGGCGAGGGCGGCGTCGAGGTCGGGCGCGTTGCGGAGGGCGTAGCCGCCGGTGACGAGGTCCTGGGAGGCGTCGGGGAGCTTCGTGGCGCACATGTCGCCGACGAGCCACTGGACGCGGGGGGCAGGCGCGGCGTGGTCGAGCATTTCGGGGGTGAGGTCGAGGCCGGTGACGCGGGCGTCGGGATAGCGGAGGGCGAGGGCGCGGGTGAGGTCGCCGGTGCCGCAGGCGAGGTCGAGGATGTCGCGGGGGCCGGCGGCGGGGAGCTGGGAGAGCAACCAGAGTTTCCAGGTGGCGTCGCGTCCGAAGGAGAGGAGGCGGGTGACGAGGTCGTAGCGGGGGGCGACGACGCGGAAGAGGCGGCGGTTGTAGTCGCGTTTGGCGTCGGGGGTCTGGAGGGCGTGGTCGGCGTGGGCGAGGGTGTTCATGGGGAGGATCGGAAGCGGGGGATGAAGTAAGGGACGCGTTTGCGGTAGGCCTGGTAGGCGGGGCCGCTGCGGCGGAGGGTTCGGGATTCTTTGTGGAGGGGGGCGAGGACGCAGTAGAGGGACCAGACGCCGGCGAGGAGGAGATGGTCGAGGCTCCAGACGGGGCCGGTCCAGAGGATGATGGCGTAGGCGAGATACATGGGGTGGCGGCTGTAGCGGAGGGAGCCGCGTTCGCGGAAGGGCGGATAGGCGGGGCGCTGGTTGCGGAAGACGGCGAGCCAGCCGAGGTAGCCCATTTGCACGCCGAGGCCGGCGTCGGACATCGATTTCAGGAGCAGGAGCCAGCCGCCGAGATAGAGGGTGGAACTGAAGAGGGCGAGGGGTCCGTGGAATTCGCGCCAGACAGGGCCGAGGGGCGACCACGCGAGAAGGGCGAACAGGATTTGCAGGGAGGCGACGAGGGCGAAGGTGGTGGTTTTGAGGTCGGCGCCGAGTCCGAGGGGCGCGAGCCGGCCCAGGAAACGCGCGCCGGCGGGCGTGAGCAGCAGGGAATGGATGAGCGGGAACTGGAGGATCAGCAGGGCGTCCCACGCGAGGGCCTGGGGAAAGGGCAGGGCGGGTCCGCCGCTGAGTCCCCGGTAGAGTTTCCACATCATGACACCCACTGCGGCGGCAAAGGCCAGGTGGCAGGCCAGTCCATACAGGAGGGCAACAAGGCGCTGGGGACGGGTGTAGTTCACAGACGTTTCAGCGTGGTCGTGGTGTGGAGCTTGACCTCGTCGCCAACGCGGATGATGCCCATCACGGAGGGCCGCTGCAAGGTGCAGGCCTTGAGCGAGAGCGTGAACTCGCACTCGAGGATCGTTTCGGTCGCACCGACCTCGAAGCGGGTCACTTTGACCGGAACTGTGACGCTGCTGCCGTGGATGTTGATCTCCAGCTGCTGTTCGCTGACTTGGCCGGGGACGAGTTTCCAGGCGTTGATGCTGCCGACAATCGCGGGGTGTTTCGCGGGCTCGAACATTTTCATCATGTTCTTGTCGCGTTTCGCGTGGTCGGTGTTGAGTCCGGTGACGTCGAAGGTCACGCTGGGAAGCGAGAGCGCGCCGTCCGCCCACTCCGCGTCGGCGGGCTGGGAGCTGGCTTTGCCTTCGAAGTCATGCAAGGTGGAGGTGCCGGCAAATGACGCCACCGTCACCGCTTTCAGCATTTCCGCGGAAAGCGGCGCAGTGGCGGTGAATAGGAACACAAAGAGAGAGAGAAGTGTTTTCATCACAGCCACAGTCTGCGTCGGAGACGCGTCTTTGGAAACGGAATTCACCTGAATCATTGTTCAGGTAGAGCGGGATTGTCGGAGCGGGACTTTGGGTGTAGGAGGAAAACATGCAGACAATCCTGGTGGTGGAAGATGACGAATCCGTGGCCCGCAGCCTCCTCCAGGGGCTGGGTCAGGAGGGGTATTGTACGCAACGGGCGCGCAATGCGGATGCGGCCCTGCGCTTCTGCCAGACGAAAAAGCCGGACCTGATTTTGTTGGACCTGGGCTTGCCGGACCGCGATGGATTCGAACTGCTGCCGGATCTTCTCCACGCGGCGCAGGGCGTCCCGGTGATCATCCTCACGGCGCGTCAGGAGGTGTCGGACCGCGTGCGGGGCCTGGAGGGCGGCGCGGTCGATTATATGATCAAACCCTTTGCATTTCCCGAATTGCTGGCCCGCATCCGGCTGCGCGTGCGCGTGGGAGTTTCCGTCGAACGCACGGGTTGGCGCCTGGGCACGCTGGACCTGAATCTGCTGGGGCGCGAGGTGCGGCTCGGTGGTGCAGAACTGCTGATGCCGCCGCGTGAATTCGACCTGCTGCTCTGCCTGCTGCGGGCGGAGGGCAAGGCGGTGAGCCGCGAGGAAATCGCGCGCGACGTCTGGAAATCCCCGAGGCGCATGAGTTCGCTGGACAATCTGATCGATGTGCACATTTCGCGTTTGCGGGAGCGGCTGCAAGGGCCCGGGGCTCCGGTCCTGCGCACGCTGCGGGGCGTCGGCTACGTGCTGGAGGCGGCGTCATGAAACCCAAAACCCTTCGCCAGCAGTATTTCCGCGACGTGGTGCGATTGGGAAGCATCGTCCTGCTGGTGTGCCTGCTGGTGCTGACTCTTTTCAACGTGGTGGAAGTGATCGAACACGCGGACACGCGGGACGAAGAGCTGGTGGAAATGCTGGTGCTCGGTATTGCGCTCCTGTCCACCTTTCCTCTCGTTCTGTGGATGTCCTGGCGCACCTCCGCCCGCCTCCTGCGTCCCCTGCGCGACATCCAGGACGGCGTGCGCAACATCAAGGGCGGCGACCTCGATATGCGTCTGCCGGTGAAGGACGATGGGGACGAACTCGACTTCCTCGCGCGCAGCCTGAACGAGGCGTTCGACGCCCACCGCGAGGCGCAGCGCCGACTGGACGACTTCAGCGCGAACGTGGCACATCAGTTGCGCACGCCTCTGACGGCCCTGCGGTCGCAGGGGCAGGTGTGTCTGACGCAGGAGCGATCCTTCGAGGACTACCGCAGCGCCATCGGCATGATGCTGGAGCAGGTGGAGCGGCTGGGACAGGTTGTCGATCAACTCCTGTTGCTGGCCAAGGTTTCGGCGGGGGATGGAGAGGCCTCGTTTGAGGAGATGGACCTGGTGGACCTCACACGCTCCGTGCTGGAGGAGTTCCAGGCCCAGATGCAGGACCGCGGCGTTGCGTGTGCGCTGCAGGTTCCGGAATTTCCACTGATCCTGCGCGGAAACCGCCACTGGCTGCGGGAGGCGATGTGCAACCTGCTCCACAATGCGCTGGTGCATGCCCCCGACCCGCTGGAGCTGTCGCTTACGCTCCGTCAGGTGGACGGCTGGATCGAATGGCGCATCGAGGATTCGGGGCCCGGCTTTCCGGCGGAACTGCGGGAGAATCTGTTCAGCCGACTGCGCCGCGGGCGCTCCACTTCGGACCAGGGCAGCGGGCTGGGTCTGGCCATCGTCGCCGAGGTCGCCAAACGCCATGGCGGACACGCGGCGAAGGTGGAGAGCCGGCTGGGCGGCGCCGGCGTGGAGCTGCGGGTTCCGTCAGGCTGTTGATGGGTCAGTGCCAGTCCGGCAACTGCTCCTTCTCGGCGGCCAGCAGGGCTTCGATGACGCCGTCGGCGTCGGCAATGCTCGGCGTGAGCGGATCGGTCAACAGGGCGCGGCGCAGCAGGCGGCGGTCGCGCGTGACGATGGCCTCGACCGTGAGTTCGTGCGTGTCGAGCACCTGTTCGCTGAGGCCGCGGATGCCGCGGGGCAGCGGCGGGCAGGGCAGGGGACGCGGGCCGTTCATGTCCACGTCGGAGTAGAGTTCGATGAACGCGTCGTCGGCCAGATTGGGCACCGCGCCATGGTTGGCGGTGTTGATGAAAAACTGTTTGCCGAGATTGCCCCACATGCCTTCGATCAGGTCCGTGGCCGGGTCCGGGCCAAACTCGGTGTCGAATTCGGCGATCGGAGCGGCGCCGCTCAGGTAGTCGTCGACACGTTTCCACACGGAGTCGGTCCATTGGGTGCGGGCCTTCGCGTCGAAGAGCATCAGCGGGGCAATGCGGGAGGGCTGGGTATGGTGTCCCTGATAGAAGCGGACATATTCCTTGGTGTGGCCGATCACGGTGGGAAAGGCGCCGAAGGCCTCGTAGAGTTCGTACTGAATGGCGCTGTTGAGGTGGCCCTTGGAGCCCTTGTAGGCGGGGTCGTTCTCTTCGGGATTCAGCTCGCGCTCGGCTTTGCGGGCGATGCCGGCCGCGATCGCGGGGATGATGTCGCGGCCCTGGTATTCGGCGCGCAGCAGCCAGGTGAAGTGGTTGACCCCGCTGGACAGCAGGACGAGGTCCTTGTCAATCTCCGGCGTGATCGGATCCTTTTCACCGAGAATGCCGGCGATGCGCAAATAGTCTTTTCGCAAGTGCCACTGGGCGTCGCAGAGGGCGAGGGTTTTGAGGCCGGGGGCATGACGCCGCAGGGCCATCCCCATAACCGTGGTGGGGTTGATGTAGTTGATGACCCAGGCCTTCGGGGCCAGCTCCTGGATGTCCTTCGCGGCGCGCAGGATTTCCGGCAGCTCGCGCATCGCCCGGAACAGTCCGCCGGGGCCAATCGTGTCGCCCGAGCACATGCGGATGCCGAATGTCGCGGAAATCTCGCAGTCGATCCCGCGGTAGTGGGCGTTGTTGACCGCAAAACAGAGGACCACGAAGTCTGCGTCCTTCAGCACCTGCCGCCGATCAGTGGAGGCCATCAGTTTCAGGGGGGATTTGTTTTGCGCGATGACCTGTTCGGCGAGGCGTTTCATCTTGTCCAAATGGACCGGATCGGTGTCCACCAGCGCGAGCGTGCCCGTGCGCAGGTGCGGCGAATGCACCATCTGCCAAATCGCCTTGCGCCCGAAAAACAGGGAGCCGGCACCGACAATTACAACCTTGGGAGAAGAGGTCATGGGAATCCTGGAGGAGGGGGTTGAAAACAGTGTCCGGGTAAAATATCCTGTTTCCTTCGCGCTGAAAATGGAGTAGGACTGTTAATACATGGATAATATTGATGTTCAGCCCGATTCGTATTTCCGCAAGGCCTCACCGCCCGCCCGGGTGCCCTTCCGTATTCACGCCCTCGGACTCATGCGGGACAATCCGCTGCACGCCACCCGCGGCACCTATTTCGGCGATGCCATGCTGACGCTCGTCACTGCGGGTCAAGGGTTCTATCAATGCGGCGAAGACAACATTCCGCTGCGCGCGGGCATGCTGGGGCTGGTGCTTCCGGGCAAGAAGGCCGGCTGGCTCCGCGCCGAGGCGAAGAAGCCCTACACCCACTATTATTGTCGTTTCGCCGGGCCCGAAGCCCTGCGCATGGCCCGCCGCATTCGGCAGCGACAGTCCGCCGCCTTCGCAACCCATCCCCGCTTCCCCCGCCTGCACAAACTGTTCGACGAACTGCTTGCCTTTGGAGCCATCAACCCCGCCAACGAATGCCAGGGTCCCGACATGACCCCGGCGGAGGCCCAACTGGCCCTCCTGCTCGCCACCCTGCTCGAACCCGCCGCGATCGACATTGGACGCCCCCGCCTCACGCCCGAAGCCCTGACCGGCTACCTGCTCGACCACATCAGCGAGCCCGTTTCCCTCGACCGCATGGCCCGACACTTCAAGATCGGCAAGGCCCACCTCTGCCGCGAAGGCAAACGTCTGCTCGGCGACACCCTCCAGCGCAGTGCCGAACGCGAAAAAATGGCCTGGGCCGCCGCCCTGCTCTCCGACAGCTCCCTGCCCTTCAGCGTCGGCGAGGTCAGCGCCCGCGTCGGCTACAACGACCCCCTCTACTTTTCAAAAGTCTTCAAGCGCCACTTCGGACGCAGCCCCCGCGCCTGGCGCGCCCGCGCCCCCAGACCGCGATGAATCAACCCCTTCAACCCAACGCAGGCACCGCCCGGTGGAGCATGGGTGTGGAGGGCCCAGGGCAAGGCTAAGCCCGGACCGGTTCGCGACAGACGGGTTTGTCCCACACCCGTCCCATGTTTGATGCCTTGGGATCGAAGGTCTCCGGACGCTTCCCACCGTGGTGCAAGTTCGAAGGCGAGAAATTGGATGAAAAAGGGGCTCAGGAGCAACGCGACAAGGAAAAGGATGAAACTCAGGGTTCTGGATGCGTTCCGTCTTCTGGCGCCGAGGAAAATTG
>CAZCFM010000129.1:0-10471 GCA_964497855.1 uncultured Verrucomicrobiota bacterium
AAAAGACATTTGAATCTGCGATCTTTTTTTTGATATTGGCCTTTCAAACTGAGGTCTGGAGGTCTGGTCACCTTCACTTCACTGAAGGTGTGGATTTCGTCTTGGAAAAGAGACGCCCAATTCCGGCACCAAGGGCGGCGTAGAGAAAGAGACTGAATACAATGTTGAAGCTCAGGTCATTCACCCAGTCCTTTGGAGGGTAATCCCCCCACAAGAATAAAAATCCTCCATACAACACCGGAAGAACAATAACCGCAGAAACAGTGGCAAGGGTTTCCAGGATGGCGGAATCAATGTCGAATTTCTCCACCAAAACCGTGAAAATCCATAACGCGGCAAACGAAATGAGCCAAAACGTTTCGCCGATCAGGATGCCCTTGAACCAATACGTGGAGAAGAGTCTTCGTATTCCTGCCATGAAATGAAACATTTTGTCTAAATGTTGCGCTCGTAGGGCAGCAGTTCGCCGCCCACGGCGGAGGCACCGCCGTCCACATAGAGGGTCTGTCCGGTGATTTGTTTGCTGTAGGGGCCGAGCAGGAAGGCGACGGCGCCGGCGACTTCCTGCTGGGCGGTCATGGGGTCCCAGGCGAGGGGGCTGCACTTGGCCCAGGTGGAGCCGAGTTCGTCGAAGCCGGGAATGTGTTTGGCGGCAATAGTGAAGACGGGGCCGGCGGAGACGGCGTTCACGCGGATCTTGTCGCGCCCGTGACGGCGGGCCAGGCCGCGGACCACGGCTTCGAGGGCCGCCTTGTTGACGCCCATCCAGTTGTAGAAGGCGAAGGCGATCTGGGAGGAGAAGGTGAGGGTGACGATGGAGCCGCCTTCGGTCATTTTGGGTTGCGCGTAGCGGGCAACGGTGGCCAGGGAGACGGCGCTGATGTGGAAACCGAGTTTCAAATCCTCGTAGGCGTCGGTGTGGAACTCCTCGCCGAGGCAGGTCTTGGGATTGCTGTAGGCGATGGAGTGGACAACGCCGGACACGCTGCCCTCGATGCTGTCGTAGAGGGCTTTGACCTCTTCATCCTTGGTCACATCGCAGTAGCGGATGTCCAGACCCTCGCGGTCCGCATCCGTAAGCTTTTTGCTGCGGTCGAAAAAAATCTTTTTCATGCGTTCGTTCTGCACGGTGTAGATCACCTTGGCCCCAAAGGAGTGCAGCATTTTGCCAACGGCGAACGCGATCGAGTCCGCATCCAGCAGACCCATCACAACATACGTTTTTCCAGAATCGATCATGAAGTACTCCTATGAGTTTCCCATTATGGGGGGTGAAGGGGCGATGGACACTCGTGGAAAAGGACCCTGTTTCAGGGAGCTTTCTTATTCTCCGACGCCGATGCGTTTGCGGGTGGCTTCGACGTAATCCACCCATGCTTTCTGCTGTTTTTCAGCCATCAGTGCGCGGCGAATCTCCTCTTTGGATTCCTCCAGCGTCGCGGCGCGCTCGGGGCGGTGTTCTTCATAGCGCAAGAGGAGAAAATTGTCCCCGTCTTTAAAAAAGCGGACTTTTCCGGCGGGAAGGGTCTTGATTTCATTCCAAATTTCTTCGGGAAAGTTATCCTTTGCGACCCACATGTCGTCGGCTTTCGCCACCATCCGGAAACGGGTTTTCTGAAGCTCGGCCGCTTCGATTTTCTGATTGGCCACTGCGGTCCGGGCAATTTCCACCGAGGCTGGGACGCTGCCATCCAGTACATACACTTCCGCGCGTACAGCCTCCTTGAGTTTGATTTCGTCTTTGTTTTTGTCGAAATGGGTTTTCACATCCGCATCGCTCGGCGCCTTGACCGCGCGTGTGACTTCCGCCTGCAAGGCCTGAAGCAGGATCTGTTGACGGGCTTGGATCAATGCACGTTGCACATCCAGGCGCTCATCCAACCCGCGACGCGCAGATTCCTGCGCCAGTTCCTGTTCAACAGCAGCGGCAGCATTTTGGCGCGCGGCTTCGGACGGAAGGGCGTTCTCCGCGCTGGTCGCAGGGGCCGGACCGGGGGTGGCCGGACGGGTTTGCGCAAAAACGGATCCAGTCAACAAGGTGCAGACAATGGTACATATCGTTTTTTTCATAAGGTCTCCAGAAGGGTGAAGTGCGGGGCATATTGACGGTGGCGCTTCGATATGTCCAGTGCGGAAATCAAGAAGTTGACGCGCAGGTGGATCGCGGGATGCTTGATTGCCCCACTGGGGTCGATGTCGCTTTTGTCACATTTGTCTTGTTTGCACCATCCATCTTTAAATACAATACGAAAATTCTCGTCACATAGGAGAAGCATTATAAACACCCCTTCACATAAACGCTCGCTGGCGAGCATGAGTTTGACATCCCATCTGTACTGGAGGTACATGGGCGCAGGTCTGCTGTTGTGTATCGCTTTCGCGGGAGCGGTTTCCATGACGGTCGGCGTTTTGTTCCAAATACAATCGGACCTGATCGCGCAACTGCCAGTGGAAGCCGCAGAAAAAGTGCAAGCCGAACAAGGGCCGTTGTTGGGGTTGTTTGTTGCGCAGCTGCTCTTGTTTGTTGGTGGAATCGCGGCTTCGCTTGTGCTTGCGGCGCACCGCATTGCCGGTCCACACGTGGCAATCAAACGGACCTGCAATGCCCTTCGCGCCGGAAAAGCCTCCACCCGGCTGCACTTCCGAAAATATGATAAATTGGAGGATGTCGAAGAGTGTTTCAATGCAATGGTGGATGCCTTGCAGCGGATGCCCACCGGCACGCCTGCGGAACAGGCCGAATCTCCGCCAGCCTCCAAAATGGGAATGACGCTGGTCGAAGTACTCATCGTCTGCATGATCGTCGGTTTGCTCGCCACCATCGCGATTCCAACTTTCACCCGCCCTCGGGAAAAAACCCGCGCAACCCTCTGCATCCACAACCTGCGTGTCCTTGAGAATGCAAAAGTGACGTGGGCTCTGGAAAATGGGAAAAGCGGTGGAGACACACCCCTGGCCGCAGAATTGGATGGACTCCTCAAGGGCGGTACGGAAAGGATGCGCTGTCCATCTGCGGGAAACATCGGCGGGTTCAGTGAGCACTATTCGATCGGTGATGTCGATGCCAGGCCCGCCTGCCTCATCCTGCCAGACACCCATACCTTGTAAGCCGTCAACGGTTCCGCTCGAGCAGTTCGCGGATGCGTCGGCGCTGTTGTTTGTCGGGCCGGCCTCCAAAATCCGGGGTGGACAGTTCCGCCGCCTTGCGTTCGAGAGCCTCCCGCTCGCGGCGCTGTCGGCTTTCTTCGCTTTCTTCGTACAGTTCCCGCGCGACACTTGCGGGTCCGCGGCGCTCCGAGAGCGCCCGCACAACCACTTCGTAGCGCTCGAAGCCGCAGCGGATTTCCAACTGCTGCCCGACGTGCAGAGCTTTGCCGGGTTTGGCGCGGGTTCCGTCGATTTTCACCTTGCCGCCGTCGATCGCTTTCTGCGCGAGGGGCCGGGTTTTAAAAAATCGCGCGGCCCAGAGCCATTTGTCGAGGCGCAGCTCGTCCATCTCAGGCGTCTCCCTCGTAAATACTGCCGCCAATAAACTCGCGGAGCAGGGACTGCGGCGGAACGTGTTCGTCGGACACACCGACCACCAGCTCGAGAAAATCCTGCAAACGCCTCGCCTCGCCGTAGACTTCGTCGGTGGGTTTTACGGTGTGCAGCAGGGGCTCGGCATAGGACTTGAGCACGGCGGGCTCGTAATCCAGGCTGCTGTTGAAGGTGACGTCCGCCTCCTGCTGGAAGGGAAAAATCCAGCGCTTTTCGCCGGCCCGCACGCTGGGCCACATGCGCAGCGTCTGCACGGCACTGTGGCCGCGGTGTTTGAAGTCGCGCACCATCCGGCGGATCAGCCGAAGGTCGGTTGTGGACAGGCGGTTGTTGTTGTCGAGTTTGAGCTGGGTGAGGGCGCTGACAAAAATGCGGAACTTGTGGGCGGCGGGAAGATGGTCGGTGAGCCGCGGGTTGAGGGCGTGAATGCCTTCGATCACGACGGCCTGGTCCTCTTCGAGGCGAAGGGTGTTGCCGCGGAACTCCTGCCGTCCCTCCTTGAAGTTGAAGGTGGGGAGTTCGATGGTTTCGCCGCGGTCCAGACGCAGCAGGTGCTCGTTGAGCAGTTCGAGATTGATGGCCTCGAGGTGTTCGAAGTCGTAGGAGCCGTCGGGATGCCGCGGGGTCGTGTCGCGCCCGCGGAAATAGTTGTCCAGCTCCAAACGGACGGGGCGGATGCCATTGACGCGGAGATGTACCATCAGTCGTTTGGAGGTGGTGGTTTTTCCGGAAGAACTCGGTCCGGCGATCAGAATCCACTTCACGCCGGCGCCATGGCCGGCGATGCGGTCGGCGATGTGCCCGAGTTTTTTCTCGTGCAGCGTTTCTGAAAGGCGCACCAGTTCTTTTTCTTTGCGCTGGGCGGAGAGGGCGTTGAGATCGCCGACGGTGGTGACGCCGATGACGCGGCCCCAGCGTTTGTGCTCCTGAAAGATGTCAAAGAGCTGCGGCTGCCGGTCGAAGGGTTCGAGGACGAGTTCGCCTTTTTCGGGGTCCCAGACGGGGAATTGCATGACAAAGCCCGGCTCGTAGGCGATCAGGCGGAAGGCCGGAGTCGCGGAGGTGGATGCGGCCACGGTGCCCAGTCCCGCATCGGCGAAACCGCCACACTCGAAGAGCGTGATCATCGGCGGATTGCGGTATTGCAGGAGGTTGAGTTTGTCGCGCAGGCCCTGATCCTGAAGGCGTTTTTCGGCTTCGGCATAGGATATCTGTCGCCGCAAAATGGGCAGTCCCTCTTGCACGGCCTCGCGCAGGCGCTGCTCGATCGCCGTCAATTCCTGCGAACGGATGCCCGGGTTGCCGTTGATTTGAAAGGAGCAGTAGTAGCTGTTGCCGAGGCTGTGTTCGACAGCAAACGCCGCCTCCGGGAAGGCCTCGTGTACGGCTTTGGCCAGCAGGAACGCCAGCGTGCGGCGGTAGATGCGCGAGCCGTGGCGGCTGATGAAACTCAGGGGTTCCACCTGTGCATCGAAACGCAGCGTGGAGCGCAACGAACAGACTTCGTTGTTGACGAGGGCCCCGAGCCAGGGAAGTCCGGTGTCCGGATCGGCTTCGGAGGGCAGGATATCGCCGACCAGGCTGTTGGCGGCGCAGGACACGCGCAGGTCTCCCGGCAGGCGGATCGAAAGGGTCTGGGGTTCGGAGGAGGGCATTGCAATAGTGTGCGCGGCCTCCGGCGGAATGCAATCGGAATTTCGTCCGGGAAAAGCGTTTGACGATTCCGATTGCGGCGCTTGCCGTCCCGATGCAGAATCCCGGCATGGTTTTTCCTCCCCAGCTTGCCCTTGCCGCCCTTGTCGTCAGCCTGCTTGCCCTCGTCATGATCGGCAGCGTGCTCCTTGCCCGCAGCCCCCGTGCGGAACGCCCTTTTCTCTGCCTGTTGATTCTGCTCATGCTGCCGATGAACCTCCTCGCCTTCCACGCCCTGCGCCTTCCATTGGATTCCGCACTGCTGGGGCTCCTGGGTGAACACAGTCCCGCGCTTCGCGTCCTCCGCATGTTCTACGCCCCGCTGACCGAAGAACCCGCCAAACTCTGGCTCTTTCTGCTGCCCGGGTTTTATCGTCGCCTGACCAGCGAAAACCTTGTCCGCGTCGCGCTGGCCCTCGGCTTGGGTTTTGGCATTGGCGAGGCCTGGACCGTGGCCGGACTGCTCGCGCGCTCCCCGGACATCGCCGCCCTCCCCTGGCACGCCCTGGGTGGTTACATCGGCGAGCGCCTCATGGTCTGCGTGATGCACGCGTCCTTCAGCGCAAGCGCCCTCTGTCTCATCGTGCGACACAAACGCGTGGTCATCGGCATAGCCAGCGCCATGCTCCTGCATTTTCTTGCCAATCTGCCGCTCGGGTTTGTCAACCAACGCTCCCCCGCGGGACAGATCCTGCTCTCCCTCTGGGTTCTGTTCTGTTTTCTCGGAGGGACCGGACTGCTCGCGTACCTGGCCTACGGAAAAACGTGGTTCCGCACGCTGATGCGGGGCCGCGTGACCTGTCCCGAATGTGGCACACCCTACGAACACCCCTGGTTCGGAGTGAACCTGCTGCACAAACGCTACGAAAAATGCCCCCACTGCCGAAAGTGGCACCTGGTCAGCGCGTTCAGCGAATTTGATGAAAAGAGTTGAAATGAACCCACATGCGCTTGGGCTTGATTGTCGGGCCGGAAAGCCTCATAAGAGAGCCTCCATCGGCCACCGCGCCGAAACCCCTCCCTTTTCCAAGCCCCTATGCACGAAGAATTCGATCCCGACAGCGCTGCCGCCTGGCAGGTGCGCCTCTTTAAAAAATCCCTCACCAAGCAGGCCAAACTCCACAACCTGCGCCGTCTCCTTTCCCCCACCGAAGGCAAAACCTGCCTCGACGTCGGCGGCGACAACGGCGTCATCCCCTGGATGCTCCGACGCAACGGCGGCCTCTGGCTCAGCGTCGATGCGAGCGACAAGGCCGTCGCCTCCATGCGCGCCCTCTTCGGCGACGACCAGGTGTTCCCCATCGACGGCTCCGAACTCCCCTTTGAGGACAACACCTTCGACACCATCGTCGTCATCGACTACCTCGAACACCTCCGCGACGATGCCGCCTTCCTGCGCGAGTGCCACCGCTGCATCAAGCCCAAGGGCGAACTCATCATCAACGTCCCCTTCATCAAATCGTTTTCGCTGATCCGCGGACTGAAAAAACTGCTGGGACTGACCGACGAGCTGCACGGCCACGTCCGCCCCGGCTACCGCCTGCGCGACCTCTACGAAATCACCAAAGACGGTTTCGACATCGTCGAAAAACAAAACTACGGCGGATTTTTCGTCGAACTCATCGACACCATCCTCCAGAAAGCCGCTGGCAACAAAGCCGGACACGGCGAGGGCAAAGACCGCAAGGGCCTGATGCTCGACCAGCAGGACCTGCGCCGCTATGCTGGCGCCTTCCGACTCTACAGCATCCTCTATCCTTTCCTCAAACTCGCCGCCGGTCTCGACGCCCTCTTCCCCTTCACGCGCAACCACTACCTCGTCGTCAAAGCCAAACCCCGCCCCTGGGTGCTGCGCAAAAGCGTGAAACTCCGCGACGGACGTTCCATCGCCGAGGCCACCATCCGCACGCGTATCGGCACCGCGACCGACCCGCTCAGTCCGCTCCCGGGCGGTTGAGTGCCGCCCGCGGATTCTCTCCGTAGGCCCGCCGGAATACCCGGTAAAACTGCGCATAACTGCCAAAACCCGCCGCGTGTACCGCCTCCAGCAGGGTCAGGCTCCGAGGCGGCTCCGCCAGACGCAGAAAACGCGCCAGCATCACGGAATTGCGGTATCGGTTCAGCGGAATCCCCATCTGGCGCCGGAACACGCGGCTGAGTGTGGACGCACTCACCCCGCAGCGCCGCGCCAGTTCCTCCAAACGTGGCGGCGGATCCTCCTGATTGATTTTCTCCAACGCCCGACGGATCGCCGGATGCAGCGCCTCCACCCGCGCAGGCTCCGAGCCCCGGCCCTGCAGCCGCCAGGCGAGCAGCAGCACGTGCCGGAGCCCCGCGTTCAGTCCCTCCGCGTCCGGATGCCGGAACCGGAACCCCGGCGACAGCCCAAACCCGGCCTCGCGGTTCAGCACATCCGGGTCCTGCCCGCCGGCGCAGATTTCCGACATCATTTGGCGCAGCATGTCGAATTCCATCGCGTCGAGTCGGCACTGCAACACCCCTTTGTGCGGAGGACGCCCCGCCCGCAGCGGCGCATAGCGCGCCGATTCCGCGTGGCGCGACAACATCTCCGGCGTGAAAACCGCCACAAAATAACGGGCGTCCGGACTGCGGTCCACCAGTTGATGCGTCTGTTCGGGAAAGAGCCACAACAGGGTTCCCGCCGGAAAAAGATAAGAACGGTCCTCCACCACATAGCGGATTTCCCCCGCCGCCACCAGATTCAGCTCCAGCTCCACATGCCGGTGCGGCTTCAATGCGGGAGGATTCCGCAGCGACTCCGCCAGGAACAGAAATCCCTCGTAGGGCTCTTCGATGTGCAAATTTTCCAGCATGATGACAAAATATGCAATCATTTTGCCCAAAGGCGAGAAGAAATGCTCCGACAAATCCTGTAGGATTGTCGAAACCTATCCAATCAAGGAATACGTCATGGCCGATCTTATGGAACACGAAAGTCACGCGGTGCTGCCGCCGCCCAAACATCTGGACTACAGTCTCGTGGGCGAGAACGCCCGCCGCGCCATCGAAATGGGCCTGGCGGAGGCGGACTGGTACCAATGTCCCGTTCCGCGCGCGACCATGCGCAATCTGCTGGAGCGCCGCGACGGCCCCGCCCTGCGCGACTCCCTGCTGTGGTTCGCCCTTCTGATTGGAAGCGCCGCCGCCACCGTCGCCCTCTGGGGTTCCGCCTGGGCCGCCCTCCCCTACCTCTGCTACGCCGTGCTCTACGCCTCCACCTCCGACTCCCGCTGGCACGAATCCAGCCACGGCACCGCGTTCAAGACCGACTGGATGAACAACACGCTCTACGAAATCGCCTCCTTCATGGTCATGCGCGAATCCACCGTCTGGCGCTGGAGCCACACGCGGCACCACAGCGACACCATCATCGTCGGCCGCGACCCCGAAATCGCCGTGCCGCGTCCCCCGGACCTCAAGGCTCTGTTCCTCGGCGTCTTCAACCTCCCCGTGTACAAAAATTATTTTCGCCACATTTTGCTCCACGCAGCCGGGCGCATGACGCCGGAGGAGAAAACCTTCATTCCCGATACGGAATTCGGCAAGGTCTTTTTCCGCGCCCGCATCTACCTGGGCATCTATCTGGCCGTCATCGCCAGCGCCCTGGTCCTGCACACCTGGCTTCCGCTTTTCCTCATCCTCCTGCCACATCTCTTCGGCACCTGGCTGATGCCGGTGTACGGCCTGACCCAGCACGCCGGTCTCGCCGAAAACGTGCTCGATCACCGGTTGAATTGCCGCACCGTCTATATGTGCCGTCTGCACCGCTTCCTCTACTGGAACATGAACTACCACGTGGAGCACCACATGTTCCCGCTCGTCCCCTACCACCGACTTCCCGAACTGCACGCCGCCATCGTGGACGACTGCCCCACGCCCTACCCCAGCCTCTGGAATGCCTGGAAAGAGATTTTTCCCGCGCTCCTTCGTCAAATCAAAGACCCCGCCTGGCACGTGAAACGCAAACTTCCTCCGCCCAAAGCCCGCATCGACGAAGGAACCTTCAGCTCCGACGCGGCCCCGGATGCCGGCGGCTGGCTCGACATTTGCGCCGCCGCCGACCTCGCCAACGAGGACGTCATCCGCTTCGACCACGGCAAAAAAACCTTCGCCCTCTATCGCGACGCCAACGGCAGACTCTTCGCCACCGACGGCATGTGCACCCACGGCAACACCCATCTGGCCGACGGCCTCATCGTCGGCGACATGATCGAATGCCCCAAACACAACGGACGCTTCAAACTCGACGACGGCTCCCCCGCCCGCGCCCCCATCTGCCGCGGCCTGGCCACCTATCCCATCGAGGAACGCGCCGGCCGCATCTGGCTCAACCTCCTCCGGCCCGGCGGCGTCGGTGCCCGCGAAGAACGGGTGCTGAAGCTCCGCGTCGCCGCCACCCGCAACGTCTCCACCTTCATCCGCGAACTCACCCTGGAGGCCGCCGACGGCGAAGCCCTGCCCGACTTCAGCCCCGGCGACTACATGCAGCTCGACATTCCCGCCTACGTGCTCCTGCGCTTCAGGGACTTCGACATTCCCGAGCCCTACCGCGCCGTCTGGGAGCGCCAGCACGTCTTCGACCTGGAGGTCGCCAACCCCACGCCCAAACGCAACAACTACTCCCTCGCCGGACGCGTGCACGGGGCGGACAAACTCGTCTTCAACGTACGCCTCGCCACCCCGCCGCCCGGACAAGACTGCCCTCCCGGCGTGGGCTCTGCCTACGTCTTCAGCCTCAGGCCCGGCGACGCGGTCACGGCCATCGGACCCTTCGGCGACTTCCACATCAAGCCCACGCAAAAGGAAATGGTTTACATCGGCGGCGGCGCCGGAATGGCCCCCCTCCGCGCCCACATCGAACACCTCTTCGCGGACGATCCCAGCGCCCGGCAGGTCAGCTTCTGGTATGGCGCCCGCTCCCGCCAGGAAATCTACTATCAGGACTTCTTCGAATCCCTCGCATCCAAACACACAAACTTCCGCTTCGAACTCGCCCTCTCCGAGCCGCTCCCCGAGGACAACTGGAGCGGCCACGCCGGCTTCATCCACCACGTCGTCGAAGAAAAATTCCTCAAAGACCACCCGCACCCCGCCTCGCTGGAGTTCTACCTCTGCGGCCCGCCCATGATGATCAAGGCCTGCAGCAAAATGCTCCTGGAGCACGGCGTCACCCCGGAGCAGATTGCCTATGACGAGTTTTGACCTTGCGTTTGACAAA
>CAZCFM010000130.1:0-6313 GCA_964497855.1 uncultured Verrucomicrobiota bacterium
TCTTTCAGGTAGGTCTCAATTTTACGCCAATACCCACCGTCGTCGCGCACATTTTTGCAGCCTGCGCAAATGGGAATCAAACCGCGCAGGATCTTCACGTCGGACAGGGCTTTTTGCAGGGCCGCCTCCGCTTCCTGTCGCCGCCGAATCTCCTCGCGGGCCACCACCAGCTCTTCTTTGATTTCGGCGATTTGGCGGAGAATGGACAAAACGGGACGGTTTTCCAAGGTCACATCCTTGCGGCGGCTTTGCAAATGAATGTAGCCGTAGAGCATCGGGAAGGCCAGAATCGAAATCACAAAACGGCTGAGAAGATTGCCCTGCAAAATGCTGACATAAGCCGGAGTTCCGAAAAATGCTCCCGTCGTGAAGAGCAGAACGTCCAGCCACATCACGCCCAACAGCGTGAAAAAGGTCCGCATCCACAGTTTCACTTTCAACGTCGGCTTTCCCAAAACTTCCCAGACGATCGCCAGAAACAAGAGGTCGATCATCGTGGTGAGCACAGACGCCACATTGATCCGCAGACTGGGCAGGGGCACATTCTCAAGGGCTTGCCCCTCAATCAACGCGTTTTGCAGGTGAAGAATCATCCCGATGACCGGCACCATGGCCGAAACGCCGACAATCGTGGAAATCATGATCCGAGCGACACGCGGGCCGTCAAAAACATAAATCACAAAAACGCCCAGCAACAGCGCCGTGTAAAAAACCGTCGAGCCCACGAAAAAGGTGATGCCGGACACCTCCACTTTCATGCCCGCATCCGTCACCCAGGACATGACCGCCGTCAGGCCGCCGATCATCGCGTAAAAATGCACCGGCCCGAATCGATGCCGCAACGAATGCGCCCACAGCACCATAAAGTAAACAGTGAGGGCCTCGACAATGAGAAGAAGCAGCGGTTGGTTCACGATTTCACTCTACTCCACACGGGAAGGGAATACAAACGGAATGCGGTGTTATCCAATGCGAGGGAGGATCGGGTTAGCGGGGTTGGCGGAGCATGTCCTCGCGGAGTTTGCGATAGATGGCGGAGAATCGGTCATTTTTTCGAAGGCCTTCCTCCGCCAGCGCGAGGGCTTTGGGGCGGTTGCCCGTTTTGAGGTGGGATAAAATGAGGGCTTGATCGCAGGCGACGAGGTCCTCGTCTTTCATGCGGGGACGCGCCGCCTGGAGAAAGGGAATCGCTTTGTCCCACTCGCCGCGAAGCTGGTGGAGTCGTCCGATATAGCGTTCCGTCAGGCCCGTTCGGGAATCGCCGTGGAGGAGCATGAACTCTCCCTGTTGAATGGAGGCTTTGGCTTCGGCCTGATCCTGGACGTTCAGAGCCCCGTTGATTTTCTCGCGGCAGGCCAGCGTGAAATAGACGTATTCCAAATACCACGACGTGTAATCGGGAACCTGCGTGCGGGCGATTTCGTAGAGACGCAGCGCCTCGCGCGTGTTCCCCTGCCGCAGGAGGACGCGGGCCACCATCGCGGTGATCGGACGCATCCCGCCGGCGTGGGGCGTGAAGGTTTGCCACTGGCGGGCGGCTTCGAGCACGGCAGGGGACATCTGGCTTTCCGCCGCGCGGACGGCGGCGTCGAAACGGGCAAAGGCCTCTGGATTGTTTTCCCGCATAAACGAAACGCCAAACAACACGCGCAGCGTGTGGTGGACGCGGTACGTGTCGTACAGGTTCGCCCCGAGCTTTTCGCTCAGGGCCTCGTCGCCGGGAACGGCCTCCAGAGCCTTGGACGGAATCTGAAGGATGCCGGACAGGGCTTCGGCGATGGCGCGGGCCGCGCGGGCTTGTCCGGCCAGCGAGAGATGGACATGGTCGTCGAGAAGTTCCCAGCCCGTGCGATGCGGCGGGGTTTCGTCGCGGAACCGCTCCGCAATATCGCATAGAGGGACCTTGTGGGCGGCGGCGGCGTCGCGGATGGCCTGCTCGGTGTCCGACGTCGGACGCCAGGGCAGCGTGTCGAGATCCCTCGCCACCTGAAAAGCGTTGCGGGCCGCGTCGGCGTTGCCCGCGTCCCGGTGCGCGCGCCCGAGGAGAAAGGCGGTCCGGGCGCTGCGCGGGGCCAAGGCCTGAGCCTGGGCGAGGGCTTCCATCGCTTTCAGGTTCGCGACGGGATCGTTGCGCAGGAGCCCGTCGGCCTCGGCGAGAAGGGCGCGGTGTTTTTGTTTTCCGGTTTCGTCCAGTCCCGTCAGATCGTCTTCCCCCAGCGGCGCGAGGCCTTGTTCGTTGGATGCCGTGGTGCAGACCAACACGGGCACGCCCGCGCGCCCCAGGTCCGACAGCATCGTGGAGAGATTTTCCCGCAGGTTGCGGGCGGCGGCGGCGCGAAGCGGGGAGTCCGCCGGGATCACGCTGCGTCCGATCATTTGCTCCATCAGCGTGCGGTTCGTGTCGGAGCTGCCGTGCCGCCAGGAATCCAAAAGCTGCACGATCGCGAGACCGCGCAGCGCCCGCTGCACCCGGAGAACGGCGGGCGGCATCTTGCCCGCAGCGTTGATCGACCCCGTTCCATACGCGCCATAGAATTCGTTGTTGCCGACATAGAGAACGAACAGGTCGGGCGCATACGCCAACGCATCGCGGACCTGATAGACCAGCGGAAAACTGGCGACCGCCGTGGTGCCGAGGTTGATGACTTCGAAACGACGCCCGGGGCTGGCCGCGGCGAGGATTTCCGTGAGGAAGGACGAGATGGACAGATTACGAGGCTGCGGAAACCCTTTGGCCGCGGACTCGCCGATTAAAAAAATGCGGACGGTTCCGGCGGGTTTGGGCATGAGGAAATTCGTCTGCTCCGCGTAGCCGGGCCGGTTCCGGTTCGCGAAAAAATACGGCTTCGACGCGGCGGGTTCGACGATGCAGACTTTTTCCCCGCCGGGCAGGGTTCCGGCCTCGCGCAGAAACGGGGGATAGCCGCCCCAGCCCCACAGGCGCAGGCCCCCTTCGATCAGGGCCAACAGCAGCAGCGGAAGCGAGACCAGAACGCCGCGGATCAGCCAGAGACGGCGGCGGGAGATGGGGGGCTTCGACGCGGCTTGCATGGGGCTTCACGAAAAATCCCGGTTCTGGGAGACCGGGATTTCAGGCGGTTTTCAGGGGGTTGGGGCGAATCAGTGGGCTTTACGGCGGCGCAGGAATCCGATCAGAATCACTCCGGAGGCCACGACCAAGGCGACAATCGACGGCTCGGGAACCACGGTATATTGACTGATTCCATTGGTGGTATTGGAGGTGTAGGGACCGCTCCAGCCGGTGATGGAGACATTGGGATTCGACAGCGCATCCACGGCGGAATCCGTGCCCCCGCCGCCGGTAGAATAGGCGTCGAAATAAAAGGAGTCTCCCAAACCCAATCCCAGTGAGGCGAGAGTTGCCGTGTAGGTAATGGTGCTGGTTGTGTCGGCGAGTAAGGAGAAGCCGGGAAGGGCCCCGGTGTTATCCCAACTGAAACCGTCATAGCTCCAAAGTTGAGTTCCCCCGCCGGCATTGACCCAGGAACCGATCCAATAATCCATGCCGCCGCCGGGTGAATTCATGTTGATGGGCCGCCCCCAGCCGTTCCCGGTGGTGGTGCCCGTGCCGCCCGTGGCAATGCCGATCATGAAATTACCCCAGTCGGTGGTGGCAATGTTGCCGTTCAAGGTCAGGGTGAAGACAATGTCCGTCGCGGTGTTTGAGACTTCCATGGCCATGATATCGAGTGTACCGCCGGCATTCGCAATTCCGGGATCAATCTCTCCCAAGGCGTCGCTAAACAATTCAGCGGGCAAAGAGGAGGGTAGAAGCAGCAGGGATAGAGCCAGCAGGGGGGATGCGAATCGTGTCTTCATGGGGTTTTTCTTCTGTTTCGGGGTTATCACGAAAATAGGTAGAACGTTTTACATTTTCCTCCTGTCGCCACAGTAGATCAAGCCTTATTTAAAAAAACTTGCAAAAATCCAACCCGAATCCAACGCAAGGAATGGGATGGAAGCGGGGAAATCAGCGCACCTGTTCTTTGACTTCGGTGTTGATCTGGATGTTTTGATTGAGTTTCACGCCGGGAGCAGACACGCGCGACGGGGCGGGTCCGCCGACGGGCACCGGATTGCCGATGGGACTGTTGGGGTCCTGGGGAGGCGGAGCGCCGGACCCCGCTTCAGGCGGGGTGCCCGCTCCACCGTTGCCCCGCAGATGCAGCTCCTTCAGGTCGCGGTCGGTCACGGTGACTCCCCCCTCGTCGAGTGGATTGGGGTTGGTCACGGCTCCGCCGCTTTTCACGCCGATCAAACGGCGGAAATTGGCCTGTTCCTCGGGCGTGAGCAGAATCCCGCTGCCGCTGTTTTCGTTGGCCGGGGGACCACCCGCGCCGCCGCCGCCTTTCAGCAGGTCGAGCTGGCGCTGTTGACGCCGCGCGCTGTCGCCGCCGAGCCTGCCGCCCGTGGCTTCGGAGAGTTCAAAACCGCTGCCGCCGCGCTCGTCGAGAGGGTTGGGCGTGCCTTTTTCGGCTTCCTCGGCCTCTTCAGCGGGAGGGTCTTCGCCCTCGGGCTCCTCGGCGGGCGCCTCTTCGGCGGGCGGGTCATCGGTATCATCGTCGTCGTTGTCATCGTCGTCGTTTTTGTTGTCATCGTCCTTCTCTCCTTCTTCCGGAGCGGGGGGCGTGCTCGGCGCGGGGTTCGAGGCCGGGGGACTTTCCGCGGCTCCCGCGCCCCGCTGGGCGCTGACAACCACTTCCTGGGGCGCGTTTTGCACAAAGGCATCCGTCACGTTCCCGTTTTTGTCTTTCACGATGACGGATTCGCGTCCGTCTCCCATATCGATGATAATGGTCGTGCTGACCACTTCCCCGTTGGAATCGCGTTCGGTGAAGATGCTGCGGTTGCCGTCGTTGACGATTTCGAGGGTGTTGGAGGATGCCGGGTCGGGAACGCCTGCGGACGGGGCCGAGTTGCCGCCACTTCCGGGAGAGGGGTTGTTGACGGGGGCCTCGGCGGGCGCGGGTTGCTGCGGGGCGGGGGCCTCGGGGGCGACGGGCGCGGGGCCGGGATCCACGGGAGTGTTCGCGGCGGGCGCTTCCGCCGCCGCGGGCGGGGCGGTTTCAACGGTGGCGGGGGCTGTACCTACTGCGACCTGAACGGGAACCTCGGTTACGCGGACGGGAATACCAACACCTATATTTGATGTATCCTTATCGCCTTTCCCAGGGCCTGCGGCATCGCCTGCGGCACTGCTGCCCTCGGGCGCAGGATTTTCTCGGGCCGCCGCGACGATCGCCCCCGTGACTTCTTGAATCGCAGCTTTGGCCCGGTCGCCACGCAGGCCTCCCGCCAGGATTTTGTCTTCCAGAGCCTGGGCCTCTGCTGTATCCGCGATCCCCACCAGCTGGGTGCCGGCGCGGGCGTCCAACAGGGCGCGGGCCACTTCCCCGGCGCGGGCGATGTTGGGGTCCAGTTTCTTGCCGGTGAGCGTTTCGATCACGGCGCGGCCCACAATGGTGTCGGTGGTCCCGCCCGAAGAATCGTCCGTGAGGCGGCGATCGACGATCTCGTCCACCACTTTCTGGATGACGCTGTCATCGGCACCGACGAGTTGCAGGGTCGCGGCGGCCGCACCGACGAGTTTGACATTTTGTTTCGCCTCCGGGTCGTCGTTGGCGATTTTGCCCGCAAGCCTGCTTGCAAGCTCACGTGAAACACCCGCTGTGGCAAAAAGATCGCCCAGTTGTTCGGTTTCGGCTTCTTTCACCGCATCCGGTTTGCTGTTGGCGGCGTCGAGATTGACGGTGCGGCGGGTCTGATTCGGAGCTTCGCGCGGTTTTTCCTCGGAAGGGGCCTGTTGGGCGTTTGCCGTGTTCGAACTGCCGTCGCTGGGTTCGCGTGGCGGCCTGCGATTTTGGGCGGGAGGCAAAATAGGTGCCGAAGAAGGTATGGATGGATTTTTTGAAATGGTTTGCGCCCCGGGCCGGACCTGGCTGGCTTTTTCAGCTGCGGCTTTGGCGGTTTCGGCCTGTTTTGCCGCTGCTTTGGCTGCTTCGGCTTTCTGGGAAGCTGCCTGAGCCTCTTCCGCTTTCACCGCCGCAGCTTTGGCGGACTCCGCCTTCTGCGCGGCCGCCTGTGCCTGCGCGGCTTTTTCCGCCGCAGCTTTGGCGGACTCCGCCTTCTGCGAGGCCCCCTGTGCCTGTGCGGCTTTTTCCGCCGCAGCCTTGGCGGACTCCGCCTTCTGCGCGGCGGCCTGTGCCTTCGCAGCTTTCTCTGAGGCGGCTTGTGCCTGTGCGGCTTTGTCAGCCGCAGCCTGTGCCTGCGCGGCTTTGTCCGCCGCTGCCTG
>CAZCFM010000130.1:6413-10149 GCA_964497855.1 uncultured Verrucomicrobiota bacterium
GCGCGGCTTTGTCCGCCGCTGCCTGAGCTTGCGCGGCTTTATCCGCCGCAGCCTGGGCCTTGGTCGCTTTGTCAGCCGCAGCCTGTGCCTGCGCGGCTTTCTCTGCGGCGGCTTGCGCCTGTGCGGCTTTATCCGCCGCAGCTTGTGCTTGCGCGGCTTTGTCCGCCGCGGCTTGCGCCTGCGCAGCTTTATCTGCTGCAGCTTGTGATTGAGCCGCCTTGTCCGTCGCAGCTTGTGCCTGTGCGGCTTTGTCTGCCGCAGCCTTGGCCGCTTCCGCCTTCTCCGCCGCAGCCTGTGCCAGTGCGGCTTTATCAGCGGCCACTTGCGACTGTTGGATGCGTTCCGTGGGGATGGAGGGAAGGGACGGGGGGAGTTTGGGCTGCGCCGCGAGGGGCAGACCGATGGACAATCCAGCGGCAAGGAGGCGGACGGAAGATTTTTTCATGGGATTACCAATTCCAGAAGAGGCGGGCAAACAGGGTTCCGGTCACGGCATCGAACTCGGAGCTGTCCTCGTTGGAGGTCGATTCGGTGTAACTGGTCACCGCGTCGATCGCAAAAAATCTCAAGGGCGTCCAACTGACCGTCAATGTCGGCGTCCAGGCCTGGTCTTCTCGTTCACTGTTTTTGAATTCCTCATAGCTGTACTGAACAGAGGGAATGATAAAAAGTCTTTCCCCCGGGAAGGGAATGAGGGTCACGCCAAGGTTCAGGTCGTGTTTGTGTTTTCCGGATCCGTTTTTGGGATCGGAGACCGAATAATTGTAGGAGGCGGAGGGGAACACGCGGCTGTTGGGAAACCAGGAGAATTCCAGCGCACTGCCGTAGGTCCAGGTCTCGGCCAGGGCGTTGCCACTGCCCGCCCCATAGACTTCGGAATATTGCCAGGAGAGAGGCAGGCCAATGGACGCTTTGTTGTTCATTATAAAACGCTCCCAGCTCAACTGCTGGCGAAAGCTGCGGGTGTCAAAGTCGTTGCCGCTGTTCTCGCCCTTGTGATGCCGGAAAAACGCGGCGTCGAGCGCCGTGTTGAGCCGGAGTTGCTCGCTGAACTCCGCGCGCAGCGAAGTGCCCAGGAATTCGGCGCTCTGTCCGTCGGATACCGTGTTGTCGGGTGTGTTGAAAATGTTGTCCGAGAAAAAGAACATCGTGTTTGCCCGCGCCTGGACGCTGAGGTTCTCGCGCACGCGCTCCAGCAGGCCGCGGCTTTCCTCCTGTTGACGGAGCATGCCGATGCGGTGGAAGGTTCCCTGACCGGTGAAGTCCTGTCGTCCGATGGCTTCCAGAACGGAGGGATCGAAGGGTTGGGCGAATAGCGCGATGGGAAAACAGAAGGCGAGGAGACGGATGGGTTTCATGGAGTTTCAGGGGGTTCAGGGCTGGGGGAAGGCGGCGGGGTGGGAAGAGCGGTGGGGCTGGGCGGAGTCACGGACGCGGCGGCTTCGCGAACGGCCTCTTGCTGACGAAGGAGACCCTGGCGATGGAACGTGCCTTCTCCCGTGAGATCCTGCCGCAGAATGGGCTCCAGTTTTGGCGTGGCGACTGGCGTGGGCTGGATAACAGGCTTCGTCGAAGCTTCTTGCGCAGCGAGTGCAAAGCTGCACAGTGAAATAGTTAAAAAATATACGTTGAGCTTTGCCATATTGAAACAGGCTATAAAGATGCCTGCGCGTTATCAAGCACTTTATTGGGGTTGCCGAGGTGGCGTAGTAACTATGGAGCGACGAATACGGAAAACTCGTGCTCGCCAAACACATGATTGATTCAGGCCGGCGCTTTTTCGGCGAGGAAGATGGCGACAATAGGAAAACGGCGGAGTTCCTCGACTTGTTCGGCCCAGGCGGGGCTGAAGTAGGGGACGCGTTCGGCGCGTTCGGCGGGGGACATCTGCTGCACGGGCAGGGCAGGGGGTTCGCGGAGGTCGAGCAGGCGCAGTCCGGCGGCGCGGATCCAGGCGACGGTTTCGGAGAGGGGGAAGGCGCGGGCACAGGATTCGGCCTCCGGGCTCTCGCCTTCGCGGAGGTCGGGGCTGGGGTGGAAATAACTGGAGAGGAAAATGCCGCGCTCGTCGTCGTCGAGTTCCATCCAGTCGCCGGCGTAGACGGGATGTCCCATGCTGAAGAGAAGGCGGCCGCCGGGGCGGAGGAGGGCGGCGCAGCGCTGGAGCAGTGCGGCAGGGTCGCGGGAGAATGGGAATCCGTAGGCGGAGTGGATGAGATCGAAGGGGCCGAGGTCGGAGGGCAGGGCGTCCATGTCGCCGACGCGGGCGTCGAGGGGAAGAGCGCAGCGGGCGGCGAGGGCGCGGGCGTGGGCGATTTGGGCGGCGCTGATGTCGATGGCGAGGCAGCGGGCGCCGCGGGCGGCGAGGACGAGGCTGTTCTGGGCCGCGCCGCAGCCGAGTTCGAGGCAGGACATCCCGGCGAGGTTGGGCGGGAGAAGCTGGAGTTCGCGGTCGCCGGGGAGAAGAGGGCCGTAGTGAAAATCAGAGAGGGAGATGGAGGTTTCGCGCTGGTAGTCGTCGGCGAGTTCGTCCCAGTAGCGGGCCTGGGCGATGGATTCTGTGGAGGCGGATTTCATTCGCGGGCGCCGGCGCGGGTCCAGTTGTGTTCGAGGCAGCTTTTGAGTTGGAGGCGGGCGCGGTGAAGGAGGACCCAGAGGTTGGAGAGCGAGATGTCGAGAGAGCTGCAGATGTCCTCCGCGTCCTGTTCCTGCAACTCGCGAAGGACAAAGACCGCGCGCTGGCGCTCGTTGAGCTTGTCCAGGCAGCCGTTCAGGGCCTGCCAGAACTCGGTGCGTTCGGCGGCTTTTTCCGGTTGGGTGATCCAGGCAGACTGTCCGACTTTCCAGGTGCCCTTGCGGTCGAGATAGTTTTCGGGATCGGGCTCGCGGGTTTCAAGATCCTCTTGGAGGAACATGCGTTTGTGTTTGCGGAAGTGGTCGATGATTTTGTGTTTCAGCACCCCGACGAGCCAGGTGCGTTCCGCCGAACGGCCCGAAAAGCTTTGAGCCCCTTTGAGTGCGGCGAGGAACGTGTCCTGCACGAGATCTTCCGCAGTATGAGGCGAGCGCACACGGGCGAGGGCATATCGGTATAAAACATCGCCATGGTTTTGAAGCCACAAGGAGGGATCGAGATCGGAGGAGATGGACATTGAAGAGACCATAGCGAAAAGTACCGCTCTAGCAAACGCAAATAATTTACCCTCTCAATTCTTTCTTACTTATTACAACAGCTTCAATATTAAATTTATCGATGGAGTCCTATACATCAAGTTCTGCCTCTCTTCGCCTCCGCCTTTCGTTAAGGCATCTCTCATTTTAGCCCCATATTTTTGACAGTGACAGAACCTATTGATTCTCCTCTAATCTACCCTCCTGGGTCGTTTGAATGGCCAGTTACCACCCCCACATCAACCCGCATTCATTTCCGAATATCGGAAAGCCTCAGGTTCGCTTGTTCCTACCCTCGGAACTCACTTCACCTGCCGCAGCGACTTCATTCCCACCCAGCCGCCTTTGATCGTTTTGCCCGCTTTCTTGCGCTTCGGCCCAAAACAGCTCTTGTGGTCCTCCATCAGGCCCTGCAGGAACTCGCCACTTCCCACTGCAACGCCCCGCGTGAACACCGCATCCCGTTTGTGCAGACGTTCGCACACTGGAACCTCCCCCTGTTTCTCGAATTCCGCCACCACTTCCGCCGACGAAAATCCTTTTCGCTCTCGGTATTTCCGCTTTT
>CAZCFM010000131.1:0-9977 GCA_964497855.1 uncultured Verrucomicrobiota bacterium
ACCACTCCAATACCCCCGTCACAACCCGGAACACCAACAGCCGGCCCCCGCGCCCGTAAGCTTCGCAGACGGCACCACCTTCAGCCTGATCAATTACACCGGCTCCTGGAACAGCGGCGAGTTCACCTATGCCAGCAACACCCTTGCGAACATGGACACCTTCACGTTCAACGGAAACTTGTGGCAGATTCTGTACAACGCGACCAGCGGCGGAAGCAATTTCACCGCAGACCAGGTTGCCGGAAACTTCGTCAATATCGTTGTCATCCCCGAGCCCGGCACCCTGGCGCTGATCGGCGCGCTGGGCAGTCTGCTGTTTTTCCGCCGCCGGAAATAAACCCAAAGACGGGATATCAAACCAAGACCCGTTTCTGACGCTCGGAAACGGGTCTTGATTTTTTTTCCGAACCCCGGAAAACTCCTTGTCGACGCTTCGCGCTGAACGCCGTGGCCAAAAGATTTTCTGAACAACATTCACCCATACACACCCTCATGAAGCTCTACCGCACCCGCGCCGGCGCCGTGCTTGAACGCGACGGCCTCCACCACCTCCTCGGTCAGACCGACTGGGACGCCCTCATCAACCGCGACGACCTCGCGCTTCACCTCAGGGCTCTTGCCGGAGCCACCGCGCCCTCCCCCTCCGCCGCCGCCCTGGTGGCCGCCGAACTTCTGTCCCCTGTTTCCACCCAGGAAGTGTGGGCGGCGGGCGTCACCTACCTGCGCAGCCGCGACGCCCGCGTCGCCGAGTCGAAGGACGCGGGGGGCGGCGACTTTTACACCCGGGTGTACGAGGCCCCGCGCCCCGAAATCTTTTTCAAAGCCACGCCGCACCGCGTCGCCCCTCCCGGCGGCGCCCTCCGCATTCGCCGCGACTCAAGCTGGGACGTCCCCGAGCCCGAGTTCACCCTCTACATCACCTCCTCCGGACGCATCGTCGGCTACACCTGCGGAAACGACCTCAGTTCCCGCTCCATCGAGGGCGAGAACCCGCTGTACCTCCCCCAGGCCAAAACCTGGGACCTCTGCGCGTCGGTTGGCCCCTGCCTGTACATTCCGGACAACCCGCTGCCGTCCGACACGACCATCGCCCTGGAAATCCTTCGCGGCGGGGAGTCCGTCTTCCAGGGGGAGACCTGTCTTTCGCAAATGAAACGCGGCTTCGAAGAACTCGCCGGCTGGCTCACCGCCGAATGCACGTTTCCCGGGGGCGTGTTTCTGATGACCGGCACCTGCATCGTCCCGCCGGACAGCTTCACCCTCCGTCCCGGCGACGAGGTGCGCATCACCATCCCGCCCATCGGCACCCTCGTGAATGTGATCCGCGCCTGAACCCAACCTTTCCACCCCCTGCCCCGCACCTCATGTCCAATCCCTCCCTTTCCCTCATTGGCGGCATTCCCGCCCCCGCCGCGTCCGACGCCCCGACCTTCCGCGCGACCAACCCCGCGACCGGGGAGGCCCTTCATCCGGTCTTTGCCGAAGCCTCCCCCGCCGACGTGTCCCGGGCCTGCGAACTGGCCGCCGCCGCCGCGCCGGAATTCGCCCGCAGTCCAGGCCCCGTCCGCGCCGCCCTGCTGCGCGCCATTGCCGACGGCATCGAGGCGCTCGGGGACGAACTGACCGCGCGCTTCACCGCCGAATCCGGCCTTCCGCGCGGGCGCGCCGAGGGTGAACGGGCGCGCACCTGCGGCCAGCTCCGTCTCTTCGCCGCGCTGGCCGAGACGGACGCCTGGCGCGATCCCCGCCACGAGACCGCCCTGCCGGAGCGCCAACCCGCCCCCCGCCCCTCGCTCGACTACCATCTCCGCGCCCTGGGCCCGGTCGCCGTCTTCGGACCGGCCAACTTCCCCCTCGCCTATGCGGTCGCAGGCGGCGACACCGCCTCCGCGCTCGCCGTGGGCTGTCCCGTCCTCGTCAAGGCCCATTCCTCCCACCCCGGCGTCTCCGCCCTGGTCGGCGGGGTGGTGGCCGAGGCCGTGCGCGCCGCCGGGCTTCCCCCCGGCGTTTTCTCCCTGCTCTTCGGCTCCGGCCGCAGCATCGGCGCCGCGCTGGTGAAGCATCCCGCCGTGCGCGCCGCCGGTTTCACGGGCTCCAAGGCTGCCGGCCGCGAGCTGTTCAACGCCTGCGCCGCCCGGCCCGCCCCCATCCCCTTTTTCGGCGAACTCAGCTCCCTCAACCCCGTCGTCCTCCTCCCCGGCGCGCTGGAAGCCCGTCCGCGGGCTCTTGCCGAGGGCTTGAGCACCTCGCTCACGCTGGGCTGCGGACAATTCTGCACCAACCCGGGCCTGATCCTGCTCCCCGGCGGAAGCGCAGCCGCGGAGGCCTTCACCTCCCGCCTCATCGAGCTGCTGGCCGGCACCCCCGCCGCCCCCATGCTCAACCTCGCCACCCGGAAAGGCTACAGCGCCGGACTGGCCCGCCTCGCCGGCACGTCCGGTGTCGAGACCCTGCTCGCCGCCCCCGCCGAAACCGGTCCCGGCGGTTGTCACGCCGCTCCCGGACTCTTCCGCTGCGACGCCGCCACCTTCCGCGGCGATCCGGGCCTCCACGAGGAAGTCTTCGGTCCCGCCACCCTGTTGGCCACGTACCAAGACCCCGCCGATCTGCTGGCCACCCTGGAAAGCCTCGAAGGCCAGCTCACCGCCTCCATTCACGGGGAAGAGGCTGAATTCGCCGATCCCGCCAGCGCCCCTATCCTCGCCGCGCTGGAGGAGAGGGCCGGACGCATCGTGTTCAACGGCTTCCCCACCGGGGTGGAGGTCTCCGCGGCCATGGTCCACGGCGGCCCCTGGCCCGCCACCACCGACGCCCGCTTCACCAGCGTCGGCAGCGCCGCCCTCCAGCGCTGGACCCGCCCCGTCTGCCTGCAAAACCGCCCTTCCGTCTGATCTTCCCATGGACACCTGGCTCAATTCCACCGACCCCGACCTCTACCGGCTCCGCACCCGCGCTCCCGGCCCCACCGGACGGCTTCCCCTCGACCCGGAGCGCCTGCGGGCCATGAGCAGCGGCGACCTGTTCGGATGGACGCAAAACGCGGGAATGGGCTGGGACCCGTCCAAGCTGAATCGGCGCGAGTTTCTCATCCTCGGCACCCAGGGGGGCATCCGCGCACCCGACGGAACGCCCATCGCCCTCGGTTACCACACCGGACACTGGGAACTCGGCCTGCTCATGGAGGAGGCCGCGCGCGCCTTCACCTCCGTCGGCCACATTCCCTTCGCCGCCTACTGCAGCGACCCCTGTGATGGCCGCACCAACGGCACCGCCGGCATGCTGGACTCCCTCCCCTACCGCAACGACGCCGCCATCGTCCTGCGCCGCCTGGCCCGCTCCCTCCCCAACCGCCGCGGCGTGCTGGGCGTCGCCACCTGCGACAAGGGTCTTCCCGCCATGCTCATGGCCCTTGCCGGACTTCACGACCGCCCCGCGGTGATTGTTCCGGGCGGAGTCACCCTGCTCGCCGAAGAGGCCGAGGACACCGCGAAAGTGCAGACCCTTTCCAGCCGCTTTGCCCAGGGCGAAATCAGCCTGGAACACGCCGCCGACATGGGCTGCCGCGCCTGTGGCACCCCCGGGGGCGGCTGCCAGTTCATGGGCACCGCCGCCACCAGCCAGGTCATCGCCGAGGCGTTGGGCCTGACCCTGCCCCACGCCGCCCTCGCCCCCTCCGGCACCGCGATCTGGATGGCCATGGCCCGCCACTCCGCCCTGGCCCTCGCCTCCCTGGCCGGAAACGGGGTCACCACCCGCGACATCCTCACCCCCGACTCCATTCACAACGCCCTGGTCGCCCATGCCGCCTTCGGCGGCTCCACCAACCTCACCCTCCATCTACCCGCCATCGCCCACGCCGCCGGGCTCCCCCGTCCCACCGTCCAGGACTGGACCCGCGTCAACCGCAGCGTGCCCCGCCTGGTGGACGCCCTTCCCAACGGCCCGCGCCACTTCGCCACCGTCCAGGTCTTCCTCGCGGGCGGGGTGCCCGAAGCCATGCTCCACCTGCGCGACCTCGGACTCCTCCGCCTCGACGCCCCCACCGTCACCGGCCGCACCCTCGGCGAAAACCTTCTCGCATGGGAGCACTCCGACCGCCGGCGTCGCCTGCGCGAAAAGCTGGTGGAACTCGACGGTATCGACCCCGCCGATGTCATCCGCGACCCCGCGCACGGCCTGCCCAGCACCATCACCTTCCTGGGCGGCAACCTCGCCCCCGAAGGCGCCCTCGTGAAAAGCACCGCCATCGACCCGTCCCGCATCGGACCCGACGGGGTCTTCTTGCACGAAGGCCCGGCCCGCGTGTTCACCCGCGAGGACGAGGCCATCCAGGCCGTGAAAGCGGGCTCCCTCCGCGCCGGCGACGTGTTGGTGCTCCTGGGCATCGGCCCCGCCATCGGCATGCCGGAGACCTACCAAATCACCGCCGCGCTCAAACAGCTTGCGGACGGCGCCCGCATCGCCCTCCTCACCGACGGGCGTTTCTCCGGGGTCTCCACCGGCGCCTGCGTCGGCCACATTTCTCCCGAGGCCTGGGCCGGCGGTCCTCTGGGGCGGCTCCGCGACGGCGACACCGTCCGCCTGCGCATCGACACCCGCGCCCTGGAGGGCAGCGTGGACGTCGTCTCGCTCTCGCCCGGCGAACTCGCCACCCGCGGACTCCACCCCGACCTCCGGGAGGATCCCCGCGTGCCCGACGACACCCGCCTCTGGGCCGCCCTGCAGAATGTGAGTGGAGGAACCTGGGGCGGCTGTGTCTACGACCCCGACGCCATCATCAAGCGCCTGCTGGCCGCCCCCGCCCCATGAGGGAAAGTTCATCCGGAAGCAGCACCGCCCGCGCGGGCGCGCCGTCGGACCCGAGGATCTTCAGCGGGAGACAGACCAGGAAATAATAGCCGGGCTCGACCTTCCGCAGATCGACCCCTTCGATGATGGTCACCCTGCCGTCGCGCAGGAGAATTTTGTGCGTCTCGCCCTTGAGGTTGTCAAAGGCCTCGACCGAGAGGGCGTCCACGGCCAGCCCCTTGACCCCGCGGCGCACCAGATCCTCCGCCGCGTCGGGGGCTATGTAAATGAAGTCCTCGTCGAACGCGCCGTCCCAGATGTTTTTTTCGGTGGAGTTTTTGGTTTTCGTCAGGAGGATGTCGAAGGGTTCCGCGTCATCCAGAACGCGCAAAGCCGAGGCGCGGACACAGGGATCGCAGTGGGAGAGGTCCAGGACCAGGGCCCGGCCGACCAGGCTGTTCAACGGCAGGGATTCCATGCCTGTTCCATCCGCGTAGTGATGGAAGGGGGAATCGACATGGGTGCCGGTGTGGGCGCAGCACTGGATGTCCGTCAGGTTCAAGGGGTCGCCCCTGGATATGCGGAGCGCGGCCGGAAAACGGGTTGCCGTCACGCCCGGCCAGGAGGTCATGCCCTCGCGCAGGGGCATGGAAATGTCGAGGATTTTCATGGGGAAATCGCCATTGGTTTGAGGGTACATCGCGGCTTGGGTGGTGGGGGTCGCCGCTTGGGTGTCGGGTGAAGTGGCCGTCGTCAGGGGGGGGAGAACCCCCGGCATGGTGCGGGATGAGGGGATCTCAGAGATCCAGCCGTTCGGAAACGCCGTGAACAGTGACGTGGTTGGTTCGGGGGGAGCGATAAAAAAACAGGAATTCGCGGACGCGGGAGTCGTGGGGCCAGTCCTCTGTGCTGATGGTGGTCCATCCATCACCGGTTTGCTCCAGAATGACCACCGGGATGCTGCTGATCCCTTGATCACCCGGGGCGGAAATCAAACCGCTTCTCCCGGAGGGAATCAGCAGAGGGGGCGCCCCGCCGTATCGGATTGCCAGCGGCTTGTCCGAAACGTTGAGGATGAAACGGTCGCCGCCCTTGATTGCCGAGACCGGGACGTGAAGGGGAAGGATGCGGAACCCCCCATTATCAGGCATGGGCATGAAAATCAGCAGCAGGTCCCTGCGCCACGCCTCGGGGATTTCCACGGAAACGGATGGCGAGGGCGCGTTGCCCTGGAAAAAGTCAAGATGCCGCCCGTCCCGCAAGGTGGCCCGCATGGGTCCGGCGATGTGGAAGAGGGGAACGTCCACATCCACACGGAGGTCGCCGTGGCGAACGGTGAATGTGGGAGGCGGACCGTCCGAGGGATCAAAACGGGTGATCCGGAATTCGATCTCGGTATTCTGACTCCGCGGGCTTTGGGCTGCGAGAACGGTCGCGAATCCCAGGATGACGGGCAACAGGAGGGAGGCACTTTTCGGGAGGATATTACTGTTGATTCTCATGTTGGTCGGGGGGTTCCAGCCATCGGAAGGATTTGACGATGAATTTTCTGCCATAGCGCCGGTTCACAGTGGAGGTAAGTTCCCCAAAGGCGGCCTGCGGCGCATCCGCGGGGTCAAGGTATTCGGGCAGGCGTTGCACCACGGCCTCACAGAGGGCCCTGGCCCCGATGCCCCCATCGGGTCCCGGGATTTCCCCGTAACCGCGGATCAAAAAGGTATCGGAGCGGACTTGCATGACGGGCGCCAGGGTGTTGAGAATATCCGCCTGCGAAACATAGGCGGGCGTGCCCTGATAGCGGGGGCCCGTGGCCGCTTCCGGGAAAACGTAGCGGGCCGCCTGCACATCCGCTTTCGTGAGCACGTTGTCCCGGTAGCGTTTGTTGATGTCCACTCCCGGGTTCTCCAGGGCGGCCTGCAAGGCTCCGTGGACGGCCAGGGCCGGGTCGGTGGAGCGGCGTCGGTTTACGAATTCCCCGAGGGAGCGGAAGGGGCCGCGGCGCTTCACTTCCATGACCATGGCCTCCGCGAGCTGCCGTATTTCCTCCGCGGTGAGTTCCCGATACCCCTGCCAGCGCGCGGCCTCGGCATCCCGTCCGGCGTCGTTGCCGGCGGCCCCTCCGATGGGCATCGTGAAGCGGCTCACCACGAAGCGGGCCTCGTCCTGCTCCCGCGGCTGCCCCCCCCTCATGACCACCGGGCGCTTGAGATGGGAAGAGGCGAGCATGGCCGTCCATGCCGGCACCGAAGTCGAGTTCACATTGAACCCGCCGGTCGTGAGCAGGGCGGCGGCCGACTTGAGGTAAGCGTCGTTCCGCACCTCCCCGGAGGGGGAAACGAGGCTGTCGACAAGGGTGTCGGCGCCCATTCCCGACGGCACGCGGGCCCGGTACGCACGGTTCGGAAGCGCCTCGCCGTCCTTGTAAAAGCCCGCCACCACCTCCCGCAGGGTGCGGGGGCTTCCGTATTGTTGGAAAATGTAACCCTCGCGCGCGGCCATCGAGGAGAAAAAATAGCTGTCGAACAAAAGATGGTTGGCCGCATAGCTGCGGTCGATGGTCGCGGCGGGCGCGGCGGCGATGACATAGTCCGCGTTATTGAACCAACTTGTGTTGGTATAAAGCTTCCCGGCGATGTCCCCCCCCTGCCAGGGGAAATACTGCCCGAGGTAAAAGGGGAATGAATTCCGTTTGATTTCCGCGGGAAGCAACCCGGGCAGGGCCTGGGAATTTCCGATGGCGAAATGCTGGTAGTGGTAATTGTTCCAATTCAACCCTTCGATGGGATAGAGGGGCAGGTGTTGAAGCTGGGCCAGGGAAGTCAGGGGCGCCATGGGGATTTCCTGGGCGACGATGGACGTCAGGCCGGCCGGCGTGTAGCTGGGACCGAAGTAGGGTTTGTTCTGCAGCCGGCCCGCCAGGGTGTTCACCTGCTCGAAGGTAACCGTGTAGGGGTGGGCAAAAAACGTCGTCTGCTCGCCCACGCCCAGGGAACCGTGCTTCTGGGTGGAGGTGGCGGCGGCAAAAGGATGGGAAGGAATGTTGTGCAGCCAGGTCTTGTTGGGCAGTTGGGCCTCGTCGAGGGATTTCAGCCGAAGGTCCATGTCCAAAAAGAGATTTGGCACATTGTTCATTTCCGCGAGGGTCCGGCTGTTGAAATTGGTGCGGGATATGAACGCGGAGACTGGATTTCCCTGGTCCACCTCCCGACGCCAGGCCACCTGGCTGCTGAACATCTGTTGCCTGAAGCGCGGGGGATGGGCGCGGTGCGAATGCCTTGCCTCGGCCCGGAAACAAAACGTGGTTTGAAAATGCTCAAACTCCTGTCCGCTGGTGTGCCAACTGTCACCGGAGGTTTGGATGGCGATCCGGTCGGCGGGTTTTGCCGTGACGGTTCCGATCACACGGGTGATTCCGAAGCGCCCTCCGTCGAGATTCGCGGGCGAAGGCGGGAGCCATTGACGCAATCCCTCCTGCATTTGAAAGGTCTTGCCCAGCTTGTTTTCCGCAGTGTAAAGCTTTGCCTCTCCGGGGGCGAGTTGGATCGACGGGGTGGTGTCCCCCCAGTGGAAGAGGAACTCACCGGTGGGATAGCCCCAGGTGTAGGTGCCGTTTTTGGCGCCATTGCCGCTGAGTTCCACCTTTTTGCCGTTGAGATACACGGTGTGTTCCAGGGGAAAGGTGTGGAGCCAGACGCTGTACCGCACCTGTTCCAAGCCCACGTTGTGGGGATTCCACAGTGTGACCACCGGGTACACATTCAAATGGATATCCCAGGTCGCCGTTCCCTCCGGACCGGCTCCGACCTGGGTTTTTTGGATCGCGTGATAGGAGAAGATCACCTGCATGCGCACCATCACGGGCGTGATCCGCATGACGCCGGAATTCCAGCCGGGGTTTGACACCGGGTCCAGGGGGACCTCGTCGTAGTTTTGCATGTGCGCGATCGGAAGATTGTTCCGGTGGCCGATCTGGCGCCGGTGCATGTTGTACCAGTGGTGCAGGAATTTCCAGCTCAGGACATCGTATTCCCTGGGATTGCTCAGCGCGATCTCCCCGTTCGGCCCGAGAGGCCCTTTGGGCTCGGTGGTAATGTCATACGCACGCCCCCAGGGCTGCAGCCAGTCGATGTCCCGGCGCTCCAGGTACAGGCTCAGGTCCTTCCGCAGGCCCCCCCGGGTGACGTCGGCCAAAACGCTTTCGGAATTCGGGGTCAGGTGATGGAAATAGCCCCCGCCCCGGGTGCGTTCGTCCACGTGAAGCAACCCCAGGCTTTCCAGGGAGTACAAACGGTCCGACTGCCAGGTGTTGGCGGGAAAGGAGTCAAAACCCGCCACCGCTTGAACCCCGTACACACCGGGGGTCGCGTATGAGGCGAGCAGGTCTCCGGGTCTGGCGCTCAACCCCCGCCCCGTTTTTTCGGCGAGGTTGATGCGGGCTTTCATGTTCTCGTCGCCGACCCACCATGCGAAACGCCCCGTCTCGGATGAAATCCGCCCCGCAACCACATCGGAGTTTGTGGGTGACCCGCCGTCGGAGCCCGCCGACCCAACCACGAGCACCGGGTTTCCCAGGAATCCATTGGCCGGGAAAGCGGTTTGACGCAAAGCGCCCTCGTCCCCGGCAGAAACCAGCCACTGGAGAAAGGGCGCCTCAATCCCATAATCCGGCATCTGGTCCAGCGTCTCCGAGCGCGCGTGCCACACGCCCGTAAGCCAGGGATGCCGCAGCCCCGCGATTTCGGGGGTATTCGGTTCGGCGTCGAACAAACCCGCGGGCGCCGTGATCCGCGCGTCGGGTCCCAACAGCTCCTGCAGGCGGGCCAGACCCAGTTCCACCCCCAAACGGGCATTCGTGCGGGCTAGCAGCCCTTGCTGGTGTTGACTCACCGTCCGCAACTCCAACCGCACAAAAACCACCATTGCGAGCACAATCATCAACAGCAGACTGACCGTGAACAGGGTGATGAGCAGGATAGATCCGCGCTTATTCATAGATTCTCCTAAAACCATTCGGTGAAACACAATTAGAATGAACGTTAATATTCTCTTGTGGAATGTCAAGCGGTGATTTTCCACCTAAAAAAATGGGGAATGTCCCGGCTGAAGAACCCCCTTGACTAAAACGATCAATTACCCGAGATTCAGCGCCAGCACCGCGTTTTGTTGCGCCACCCTGTGTGCCTGATGGT
>CAZCFM010000132.1:0-9915 GCA_964497855.1 uncultured Verrucomicrobiota bacterium
GGCTAATCCTGGGACTGTCGCTACGCGACAAAAAGACATTTGAATCTGCGATCCATTTTTTGAAATCGGCCTTTCAAACTGAGGTCTGGAGGCCAACCGAACCGCGAGTACGCGGTCCGGTGGTTTAAAACGTTCAAGCACTCACGAGCTTGTGAATCTGCGATCTCTTTCGGAAATTCGGCTCATCAAACGGAGGCCTGGGGGCCTGGGAAGGCCCCCTCTCCATTTTTTATTCGAGCTGCAGGTGGACGCGGGACTGGTCGATGTTGCTGTAGTAGGTCTCGTGGGTCTCGGGACTGGAGATGACGAATTCCTCGACGTGCAGGTGTCCGTCGGAGAGGAAGGAGAGATGTCCGCCGTATTTCTCTTCGAGTTCCACGAGGATGCTCTCGTCGCTGCGGCGCAGGCGGTCCATGACGATGGGGTGGACATTGATTCACATTAGCGTGGATCAAGCCTTGACGTAGCATGGAATCCCGGCTATCGTGACAATGTGATTCGATCATTTGCCAATCAAGCCACGGAGGATATCTTCAATGGCCGTTCGTCAAAGGCTCTACGAAAACTTTGTCCCGACTCACTCTGGCGGGTGGCGGGACGGAAACTCGATTTGTTGGACTCCGCCGCTCAGGTTACAGATTTGCGGGTCCCTCCGGGGAATCGATTGGAGGCCTTGTCCGGTGACCGGAAAGGGCAGTACAGCATTCGAATCAATCAACAATATCGAATCTGTTTCACCTGGACCGCCGAAGGTCCCGAGGATGTTGAGATTGTCGACTATCACTAAGGAGAATGAAAATGGTACGTATCCCCACACATCGTGAGCCCACCCATGCGGGTGAAATGCTCCTGAAGGAATTTTTGGAACCAATGCATTTGTCCCAACGGGACGTTGCGGATGGAATTGGCGTTCCCTATCAGCGTATCAATGAACTGGTCAATGGCCGACGGGGCGTCACACCCAGTACCGCCCTTAGGCTGGGGAAATATTTTGGGACCACCCCTGATTTCTGGCTGAATCTACAACAACGCTGGGACCTGTATCAGGCAGTTCAGAATGAGCTGGAGTCGATACAGCGCATCAAACCCGTCCAAGCCGCTTAACCTGTCAACAATGGGCTGGTGAGAACGCTTCGCGTCCCACAGCCTGATCGTTCAAGCACTCACGAGCAATTGAATCTGCGATCTCTTTCGGAAATTCGGCTCATCAAACGGAGGTTTGGGGGCCTGGAAGGCCCCTTTCCATTTTTTATTCGAGCTGCAGGTGGACGCGGGACTGGTCGATGTTGCTGTAGTAGGTCTCGTGGGTCTCGGGACTGGAGATGACGAATTCCTCGACGTGCAGGTGTCCGTCGGAGAGGAAGGAGAGATGTCCGCCGTATTTCTCTTCGAGTTCCACGAGGATGCTCTCGTCGCTGCGGCGCAGGCGGTCCATGACGATGGGGTGGACGGTGATACGGGTGGCGAGGGATTTGTTTTCGGAGCGGAGCTTGCGCAGGGTCTCGTGGATGTGGCGCTGGATTTCCACACTCATGGTGAGCGGGGATTTCACGGTGCCGCGTCCGCGGCAGTAGGGACAGTCGGTGTAGGCCGACGACGAGATGCTTTCCTTCGCGCGCTGGCGGGTCATTTCCAGCAGGCCGAGGTCCGAAATCGGCAGCAGGTTGGTGCGGGCTTTGTCCTTGCGGACGCCTTCGCGCAGGCGGCGGTACACGGACTGCCGGTTCTTGCGCTGTTTCATGTCGATGAAGTCGATGACGACGAGTCCGCCGACGTTGCGGAGGCGGAGCTGCCGCGCGATTTCCTCGGCGGCTTCGAGGTTGACCTCGAGGATGCTGTCCTCCTGCGTGGCGCCGCCTTTGTGGCGGCCGGTGTTGATGTCGATGGCCACGAGCGCTTCGGTTTCGTCGAACACGAGGTAGCCGCCGCCGGGCAACCAGACCTTGCGGCGGAAGGCGTTGTTGAGCTGGCGCTCGATGTCGAAGTGGTCGAAGATCGGCGTGGTGCCGTCATAGACCATGATGCTGCGTTTGGAATTGCGGACGACGCGTCCGATGGCTTTGCGCAGGCGCTCGGCCTCGGTCTCCTGGTCGATGACAATGCGGTTGATTTCCTCGGTGAGGGCGTCGCGGACGACGCGTTCGAGCAGGTCGGGCTCCTGGTAGAGAAGGCAGGGGGTGGGTCCGTTTTTGATGCCTTCGTCGATCAGGTTCCAGGTGTCAATGAGCGCGCGCAGGTCGCGGGCAAAGGCGGTTTTGCGGGTGCCTTCGCCGGCGGTGCGGATGATGAAGCCGAGGTTGTCGGGCGTCTTCATGCGTCCGAGGATTTTTTTCAGGCGGATGCGTTCGCGGTCGCCATTGATTTTGCGGCTGACGCCTTTGAGGCGGGAGCCGGGCATCATGACGAGGTAGCGTCCGGCGATGCTGAGGTTGGCGGTGACGCGCGGGCCTTTGGTGCTGATGGCGGCCTTGGACACCTGCACGATGATTTCGGTGCCGACGGGGAAGAGTTTCTGCATTTCACCGGGCTGGAACTTTTTCTTGCGGGCGCCGCGGGCGCCGGCGGCGGGGCCGACTTCCTCGGCCTCGAGGCGCGCGGCGTCTTCAGGGATCATGTCCCAATAATGAATAAAGGCGTTTTTCTTGAGGCCGATATCGACGAAGGCGGCCTGGAGGCCGTCTTCCAGGTTTTGAATGCGGCCTTTGAAAATGCTGCCGACGATGCGTTCCTCGCCGGTGCGTTCGACGAAGAAGTCCTCAAGGCGGCCGTCTTCGAGGAAGGCGATGCGCGTTTCGAGGCTCTCGACGTTGGCGATGATCTCTTTTTTGATTTTTTTATTTTCGCGTGGGGTGGACATGGGAGGTTTCCAGGGGGATGGGAGGTGGATCCGGAGGTCAGGGGTTGCGGCGCACGTGCACGCTTTGCGCGAGGCCGAGGGCCAGCATCATGCTGAGCACAAACGAGCCGCCATAACTGACCAGCGGGAGGGGAAGGCCGACAATCGGCATCAGCCCGATCGTCATCGCCACGTTGATCGTGGTGTGGATGAAAATCATGCAGAGGATGCCGACCGACATGTAGCGGCCGAAAGGATCCGAGGCGCGAAGAGCGCCCCGGGAGAGACAGACGAAGAGCACAGAATACAGGCTGATCACCAGCGCGGAGCCGATGAAGCCTTTTTCCTCCGTGATGACGGAGAAAATGAAGTCGGTGGGCGCGACGGTGGTGGGCAGGAACCCGAGCATGTTCTGGGTGCCGTTGCGCAGACCTTTGCCGCCGAGGCCTCCGGAACCGACGGCCATGCGCGATTGCACCATGTTCCAGCCGGCGTTGAGGGGGTCGCGGTCGGGGTCGAGAAAAACGAGAATGCGTTCCTTTTGGTAGGGTTTGGCGAGGGACCAGCCGAGGGGGATGAGCAGCAGTCCCACGAGGAGAAGGGCGAAGATCACGCGCCAGGGCATGCCGGCGGCGAAGAGGATTCCGAGCAGAATGCAGGGCAGAATAAAAGCCGTGCCGAGGTCCGGCTGGACGATGATGAGTCCGAAGAGCGGGATCGTGAGGCAGATCGCGGCAATCAGCGTGCCGGGGGCGCGAATGCTGCGCAGGGGGTCGCCCACGAAGGCGGAAATGCTGACGATGAGGCCGATTTTGGCGAGTTCGGAGGGCTGGAAGAGAAAGAAGCCGAGGTCGAACCAGCTGCGGGAGTTGTTGATGACTTTGCCGAAGATCAGGACGCCGACGAGCAGCGCCAGACTGCCGGTGTAGATCAAGGGCACCCATTCGCGCAGGCGGCGGTAATCAAACAGCGCCAGCCCGAAATACAGGGGCGTTCCGAGCAGGATGAAAAAGATCTGTTTGATCCACTGGGTGCTGTCGCGTCCGAATCCGGCGCTGTGAATAAACACCACGCCCACAGCGAGCAGCGTGTAGGTCGCGGCGAACGCGGCCCAGTCGAGGCGCGCAAGGGGCTTGAGGGTGTCGCGGAGATCAGCCATTGCCGTCTCCTCCGAACAGGGCCTGAAACAGAAGTTTGATGCGCGGGGAGGCGTCCACGCCCGAGCCGAGGCCGGAGTCGATGAGCACGACGGCGGCGACGCGCGGATTGTCGTAGGGCGCGAAGGCGATGATCCAGGAGCGGTAGCGGCGGTTGCCGGGCGGGCCGTATTGGGCGGTGCCGGTTTTCGCGGCGTAGTCGAGGCCTTCGACCTGCGCGTTGCGGGCGGTGCCGCGGGGGCTCATCACCACATCGCGCATGGCGCTGCGGATGGTTTCGACCTTGTCGGCGGGCCAGCCGAGGTTTTTGCCGGGTTTCCGGGGTTCGGAAAGGCGGAAGTCCTCCTCTTCCGAACTTCGGAAACCGCGCAGGAGGCTGGGACGGTGGAGGGTTCCGCCGTTGGCGAGGGCGGCGGTGATCACGGCCATTTGAAGGGGCGTGACGGTGAGGAAACCCTGGCCGATGGAGATGTTGGCGATGTCGCCCTGGCGGAGGCGGTCGCGGTGGGCGCGCAGTTTCCAGGCGTCGGTGGGCAGGATGCCGGACACTTCGGCGTCGGTCTCGATACCGGTCTGCCGTCCGAGGCCGAGTTCGGAGAAGAGCTGCAGCAGGGGAGCGTAGCCCATCTCGGCGCTGAGCTTGAACATGTAGATGTTGCAGGAGCGTTCGACGGCTTCGCGCATGTTGACGGGGCCGTGGCCGATGCGGTTGTTGCAGTGCATGGGGGCGGCGCCGGGGGCGGGGTACCAGACGCCTTCGCAGGTGTGGACCGTGTCGGGGGTGGCCTTGCCGGCGAGCAGGGCGGCGAGGCAGACGAAGGGTTTGAGGGTGCTGCCGGGGGCGTACTGTTCGCGGACGGGGCGGTTGACGAGGGGGTTGCGCGGGTCGTTGAGCAGGCGTTCCCAGGTGGAATTGGGGATGAAGGGAACCATGCCGTTGAGGTCGAAACGCGGGTGGGTGGCGAGGGCGAGGACGTCGCCGTTGCGCGGGTCGAGGAGGACGATGGATCCGGTTTCGTCGCCGAGGATGCGCTCGCAGAGGCGCTGGATGCGGGCGTCGATGGTGAGGCCGACATCGCGACCGGGCACGGAGGGGCGGGAGGCTTCGACGTTGTGGCGGAAGTTGGAGACGTCGATGCGCACGAGTTCGCCGCCGGCTTCGCCGCGCAAGTCGGAGTCAAACACGAGTTCGAGGCCGGATTTGCCCTCCATTTCGGGGAGGTAGAAGTCGTAGACGCCCTCTTCGGTGGAGGCCATGCCGCCGCGGCCGACGTAGCCGATGGTTTGGGCGAGGAGGTCGTTGTAGGGGTAGACGCGCACGGTTTCGGTGAGCAGGTCGACGCCCTGGCGGGGGCCGGCGCGTTCGGCCCAGCGGGCGATGGCGGCGTCGTCGAGGTCGCGCCAGGCAAAGAGGGGGAGGAGGCGTTGTTTATGGTAGTGGTCGGCGAGTTCGGCGCGGCTGAGAGTGCGGGGGAGTTCGATGAGGACCGCGAGATCGTCGAGCATTTTTTCGATGCGGTCGAGGGTGCGGGAGGCGGGGCCGGGGACGCGGAGTTCTTCGAGGTAGAGGGCGATGCCGACGGAGGGGCGGTTGTCGGCGAGGACGATGTCGTTGCGGTCGAGGATGCGTCCGCGCTGACCGGGGTGTCGGATGCGGCGGAGGCTCTGGCGGCTGATGTTGGCCTGGTAATCGTGGCCGCGGACGACCTGGAGGTTCCAGAGGAAAATGGCGAGGCCGCCCTGGACGGAGAGCATGAGGGCGAGCAGCAGGCGGACGCGGATGCGGGAGCGTTCGGCGGGGGAGAAGTCGGCCATCAGGCTTCCCTCCGGACGGGGTTGCCGAGGAGCAGGTCGAGGTGGTGGATGGCCTTGTAGACGAGGGGGAAGACGACGAGGCCGAGCAGGGACATGCCGAGGGCTTTGGAGAGGGCGAAATGGAAGCCGAGTTCGCTGCGCAGGCCGGCGCCGCTGAGCATCAGCCAGAGGAGGAGGGTGCTGAGGGTCGAGGACCCGATGCCGAGCATCACGTGGGTGAACCAGTGGTCGGCGAAGACGCGGTCGCGATAGTGGTTGGCAAGCAGGGCGGTGGCGCAGAAGGCGAGGACCGAGTAGCCGTGCGGGATGAGCCCGAGGCTGTCCTGGAGCAGTCCGGCCAGCACGGCGGCTTCCACGACCTGGTGGTTGCCGCGGCTGAGGGCGTAGTAGAGCACCGCGCCGAGCAGCAGCGGGGGTTTGGCGTTGCCCAGCGTGCCCCAGGCCGGCAACATGGCCTGGAGGATGGCGCAGAGCAGCAGCGAAACCCAGAGGACGAGGCGGTTCACAGCGCGTCCTCCCCGTCGCCCGCCACCACGAACAAGACCTGCAGGTCTCCGAGATCGACGGCGGGTTTGACCTCCGCGCTCTGGTGCAGGCCGTTTTCGTCGAGGGCGACGCTTTCAATGGTTCCCACGCGGATGCCCGCCGGGAAAATGCCGCCCAGTCCGGAGGTGAAGACCTCGTCGCCGCGATCGATGCGGATGTTTTTGTTGATGAGGGCGAGGCGCAGCAGGACCTGGCCGCGGGGGGACATTCCCTGTCCGCTGAGGATGCCGTGGGCGGCTTTTTCGCCGATTTTGACGGAGACGCGGCAGGCGGGATCGGAGAGGAGGAGGATGTCGGCGCTGCGTCCGGAGACTTCGACGACGCGGCCTGCGAGGCCATCGGGGGTGACGGCGGCGAGGTTGGGTTGCACCAGCGGGGAGCCGGCGTGGCGGATGCGGAGGGTGTGCCACCAGCCGCTGATGTCGCGGGTGATGACGGATCCGGCAATGAGGCGGCGGCTTTCGCGGCGGGCAAAACCGAGCTGCTGGCGCAGGAGCAGGTTTTCGCGGGTCAGGTCCTCCATCTCCAGGAGCTGCTGACGGAGCAGGAGGATTTCTTCCTGCAGGGCCTGGTTCTGTTCGGGGAGACCGCCCCAGCCGCGGATCGCGTCGCCGGCCCGGCGCAGACGACCGGCGTAGGAGCCGAAGAGATCCTGCAAGGGAACCAAAGCGTCCCGCGACGCGCTTTTGAGGGCGCGGCTTGCGGGTAGGGGGAGGTTCAGCGCAATCAGAACGATCACACCGAGGACCAACCAAAAAAGAAAGCTTTTTCGTTTCACGTCGTGGGTTCCAGGCGAGGAACCGACAGCGGTGGCGTGAAAACGGGGTTACAACAGAAGGCGGATCATTTTTCCGCGGCCGCATTGCGGCGGAGAAGGTTGATTTCGTGGAGGACGACGCCGCAGCCCTCGGCGACCGCGCTCAGCGGGTCGTCGGCCACGTGCACCGGCAGGCCGGTCTGTTCGGCGATCAGGGTGTCGAGCCCGCGCAGCAGCGCGCCGCCCCCGGCCAGCACCAGCCCGCGGTCCACCAGGTCGGCGGAGAGTTCGGGCGGGCAGCGTTCGAGGGTGATGCGTACGGCTTCCACGATGGTCGAGACGGGTTCCGCGAGAGCTTCGCGGATTTCCTCGCTCGTCACCATCAGGGTTTTGGGCAGACCATTCACCTGGTCGCGTCCTTTGACCTCCATGGTCATTTCTTCTTCCATCGGGTAGGCGGAGCCGATTTCGATTTTAATCGTTTCGGCCGTGCGTTCCCCGATCATCAAGTTGTAAACCCGTTTCATGTACTGGATGATGGCTTCATCCATTTCGTCGCCACCGACGCGGACACTGCGGCTGAACACGATGCCGGCCAGGGAGATCAGGGCCACCTCGGTGGTCCCCCCTCCAATGTCGACGATCATGTTGCCGGCAGGTTCTTGGACGGGGAGACCCACGCCAATTGCCGCCGCCATCGGTTCTTCAATTAAATACACTTCGCGCGCCCCGGCGCGTTCGGCGGACTCTTTGACCGCCCGTTTTTCGACTTCGGTGATTCCAGAGGGCACGGCGATGATGACCCGGGGCTTCACCATTCGTTTGCTGTGCACTTTGCGGATAAAATACTTCAACATCGCTTCTGTGATGTCAAAATCGGCGATAACCCCCGCCCGCAGCGGCCGGATGGCCACAATGTTTCCGGGGGTGCGTCCCAGCATGCGTTTGGCTTCTTCCCCCACGGCAAGCACCCGGTTGGTGGAAGCCTGGATGGCCACCACAGAGGGTTCACGCAAGACAATCCCACGGTCTTTCGCGTACACCAGAGTGTTCGCAGTGCCGAGGTCGATGCCGATATCGTTGGAGAAGAGGCCGAGAAGCCGGGAAAACATGTATAAACCTTTGTTTCAAGAAATTGGACGGGCTACATTGTTCCGACAAAGCCCCTCCGTCAAGCGCAAAGGGGAGGAAGAAGGGAATTTTGACGTCCGTCACCCTTTGGTGCCTGTGAGGGCGATGCCCTGGATGAAGTAGCGCTGGGCGAAGGCGAAGACGATGATGACGGGCAGGGTCATGAGCAGGGAACCGGCCATCATCAGGCCCATGGAGCCGTTTTCGACTTTGAGGGCGAAAAGTCCGAGGGAGAGCGGGTAGAGGCGCTGGTCGGAGAGGTAGATGAGGGGGCCCATGAAGTCGTTCCAGACGCCCATGAAGGTGAAAACGGCGATGCAGGCGAGCGTGGGTTTGATGAGGGGCAGAATGACGTTGATGTAGATGTGGATGAAGTTGCAGCCGTCGATTTTGGCGGCGTCTTCGAGGTCGCGGGGGATGCCCATCATGAACTGTCGGAGGAGGAAGATGTTGAAGGCGTTGCCGAAGAAGCTCATGACCCAGAGCGGGGTGAGGCTGTTGTACCAGCCGAGGTGTTTGACGATGAGGAAGAAGGGGATCATGGTGACCTGGGACGGGATCATCATGGTGGCAAGCATGAGGCCGAAACTGAAGTTGCGTCCGGGCCAGGAGAGGCGGGCGAAGGCGTAGGCGGCGATGCTGCAGGAGAGGACGTTTCCAGCGATGTTGAGAATGACGAGAAAGACGGAAGTGCCGACGTAACGCCAGAAGGGGACGTATTGGAGGACGGTGACGTAGTTGCGGGACACCTTGGTCCACCAGGCGTCGAGCGGCGAGCTGCGGCGGAGCGTGGCGCGGAGCACGAGGCCCGTGTCGCCGTGATCGTATTGGCTCCCCTGGCCTTTCACATCGGTGGGAATCCAGAGGCGGAGCTTGGTGGAGTCGGCGCGGTCGTCCTCGGAGCGTTCCTGGAGGGTAACGACGGTGCCAAGGCGGTCGCCAGTGTCGCGGGGCCGCGCACCGCGATGGAGAGCGCCCTTGTATTCCAGTTCGAAGAAGAGGTTGTGCCAGGAGTCGTCGGGGGTGAGATAGATGCGGCTGCGGTGGAGGCGCTCGACGGGGAACGGCAGTTCGACGCGGGCCTCGAGCACGATTTCGTTGGCATCGTCTGTGGAGAAATCGTAGTGGAGGACGGCCTGTCGCGGGTCATCGGGATTTGCGCGCAGCTCGCCGGGACCTTTGACGACTTTCCAGAGCAGGTGGGGCGGGATGTCGCGGGTGAGGTCGGCCTCGTGCATGTCGAGACTGCGCACGCGGACCATGCCGAGCAGAAGACGACGGGTGAGATTGCGGGTGACTTCGTCGCGGAGTTCGGGGGTGAGCGCGGCCTCAAGACGCGGGCGCAGTTCTTCGGCGGGGAGGCTCCAGACGTCATCGGGAAGAAAACGTTTCAGACGCAGGGCGGCGGCGGGGGCGATGACCGCGGCGTTGTCTCCGCCCAGCAGCGATTCAATCAGGGGCAGAGACGCGCGGGCGGCACCGAGGCGGGCGGGGTCGGCCTCGCGTCCATCGAGAAAGGGCGATGTCAGCGCGGGACGGGGGGTCTCGGGCACAAACGACAGGTTTGAGGAACCGGCCATTTCGCGTTCCACCTTGAAGCTCGTGCCGATCATCCAGACAAAGGGAACCGAGAACACGATGGAACCGGCAATCAACATGCCGTACAGGAAGGT
>CAZCFM010000133.1:0-5991 GCA_964497855.1 uncultured Verrucomicrobiota bacterium
CAGCAGCGCCACCGCCACCAACACTTCAATCAGACTGAAGGCCTGTTTTGTTTTCACCAGGGTCTCTGCTCCCTGGTGAAACGCCGCGTGAATTCGAGGGGCTCGTTGAGGCTGTTGCTGCGCACGCGCAATACGGCGTCGACCTGCGACACATCGTTGGTGGACAGGATCAGGGTGTAGCGGAAGGGGGACAGGATATCCCCGTCAACGCCCACATTTGGGAAGAGAATTTCGTCCTCACTTTCCAGTAACATCTGCGGTCCGGCGGCGCTGAGAAGGGTCCAGGTGTCTTCGAGCGTGGGGGCGGTGGCCTCGGACGGCTGTTCGAGGCTCCAGGCCAGAGACGCAAATACATCGTCGGCAAACACTCCGATGCGCTGGATGTCGCGGTTCTCCCGGCTTTTGGCGGCCGCCGCAGGCAGCAATGAAAACAGCACCGTCAACCCCAGGGCCAACACGCCCAGTGTGAGAAGCATTTCAATCAGGGTGAAGCCCGCGCGCGCTTTCATGGGACGACCCTCTCCACTACGACCACTCCCGTGAGCGGACGCAGCCGCAGTCGCACCGAAAGGGCAGCCGACGCCGCATCCCCGTCTACAGCCTCTTTTCCGCCTTGCAGAACCATGCGCAAATTCGCGGACATCTCCGCCCCCACAAAACGCCCCTCTGGCGTGATTTCCACCAGCACGCGCACAGGACCGCTGACGCTGCTGTCGTCCGACGCCACTATTTCTATAGGCTCCAATGGCTCTCCGAACAGATCCCCCTCCCCTGTCTCGTTTGTGTCCTCCACAAAAAAGGCATCCCGGGGCAAAAAGCTCCACTCACGAATCAACTCGGGGTAATCGATTCGCCGCAGGAGTGTCCAAGCCCGCAGCGATGCCTCCGGCGGAGAACTTCCTCCGTCGGCCACCACGAAAAACACCGATTCTCCTTGGGATTGGGCCAAAGCCTTCGCGTAATCCAAGGCATGGGAGATCTGCACAGCCGTCTGGGCCAGGTCCCGGTTTGAGCGGGTGGAGCGAGCGATCCCAAAGGTAAGGCCTGACAAAATCAGTACAATGGCGATAGCAACCAGCAACTCCACCAAGGTGAAGCCACGGTTCGCAGTTGAGGCGGGGGTGACAGGCATGAAAACGTACTCCGAGACGGTCCTTAGAGAACCTTATTGGGTCCTGCATCATGCCAGAGACCCGAAGGATGTCAAACCTTCTGGCAGGTTATGAAGCTTTCTGCTGTTCAAGTGCCCAGGTTTCTGGCAAAGGACGCGCGGCACGCAAATCCTCAAATCTTTACCGGAGACCCTCCCGCATGAATCCCACCGCCTACGGCCAGTTTTCCAACGACGGCAGCGCCTTTCTTCTGAAAAAGCCCCTGCTGGACCGCCCCTGGATGAACGTCCTCTCCAACGGCAACTGGTGTGACGTCTGCAGCCATCTGGGCGGCGGCTACAGCTTCCTCGGCAACCCCACGGTCGGACGCATCACCCGCTGGCACATCGACGGCACGCCCCGCGACACCACCGGAAAATTTGTCTATCTCCGCGACGAAGCGGACGGCGCCTGGTGGTCCGCCAACGGCTATCCGCCCATCAAACCCCTCGAAAAATGGGAATGCGAAATCGGCCTGGGCTACAACACGATCCGCGCCCAACAAAACGGCATCGCCTCGGAAATCACCTATTTCTGCCCCATGCCCGACGCCGGCGATCCCAATCCCAAACTCTCCGGCGACGCCTGCCTGCTCTGGCGCGTGAAGATCACCAACACCGGCGACCGCCCCCGCCGCATCAGCGCCACCAACTACGCCGAACTCGCGCTCGGCAACTGGTACGAAGATACTTCCTGGCGCGAATTCTACCTCCTCTTCAACCGCCAGTCCTTCGAAACCAACGCGATTGTCACCCGCAACGTGCAATGGATCAAATACACCGGCGGATGGCAGGCCTGTAACAGCAACGAAAACAACATCCCTTACGACCAGGCCGTTTTCCTCGCCTCCTCCGCCCCCGTCGCCGAATACGAGGGCGAACGCTACATGTTCACCGGCTCCTACCGCGACCTCACAAACCCCGCCGCGATGGACGGTTCCCTCCGCAACGCCGTCGGCGAAGGACGCGACGCCTGCGCCGCCCTGCGGCATGTATTCGAACTGGCCCCCGGTGCCTCCGCCGACTACGTGATCGTGCTCGGGGCCGTCCCGCAGAAGGATGGCAAGGTCAGCGACCTGACCTCGGTGTACGGCAGTGTCGCCCTGGCCGACGCAGCCCTCGCCAACACCAAGGCCTACTGGAAGAAAGTCATCGCCACCCCCACCGTCCGCACGCCCGACGACGACCTGAACATGATGGTCAACACCTGGTTCAAGTACCAGGGTGCCAACCTCTCCTGGTGGAACCGCAACACCGGCTACTGCTACTTCGGCATCTACAACTACGGTGTGCGCGACGCCTGCCAGGACGCCGTCTCCCGCCTCCCGCAGGACCCCAAGTGGGTGCGTTCCCTCATCAAGGACCGCATCATGATCTGGCAGTTCGACGATGGCGACTACGCACACGGCGGCAATTTCGTCTCTATGCAGGGCTCCCGCACCTTCCACTCCGACGACCCGCTCAATCCCCTCTTCATCCTCGGCCACTACGTCCTCGAAACCGGCGACTACTCGATCCTCACGGAAAAAACCCCCTGGGTCGATCCCGTCACCCGCATCTCCGGCAAATCCAAAAAGCCCGACGCAACGATCTACGAACACGCCATCGCCGGCATGGAATTCTTCTGGAGCCAGTTCTCCGAACGCGGCCTCCCCCTCATCCTCAAGGCCGACTGGAACGACGCGCTCGACCAGATGGGCAATGACCGCAAAGGCGAATCCTCCATGCTCGTCGGCTGGGCCCTCATCTGCCTCGACCTCTTCTATTCCTGCATGGAGCACATGGGCGACAGCGCCCGTCTCGCCGCCTACAAAAAACGCGCCCAGGTCATGAAAGACAAGATGAACGAACTCTGCTGGGACGGCGACTGGTACTGGCGCGGCACCCACGACTCCGGCTGGGTCCTCGGTTCCAAGTCCAACACCGCCGGCGGCATGATCTTCGGCAATCCCAACGCCTTTGCCATCGTCGCCGGCATTGCCGACGCCGACAAAACCGACAAAATCCTCGCCTCCTTCGACAAATATCTCGACACCGAGCGCGGCTCCTACTGCTTCTACCCGCCCTTCCCCCAGCCCGAGCCCCGCGCCGGCATCATCTCCCGCTTCGCGCCAGGCACCAAGGAAAACGGCTCCCTCCAGGGCCACAACTCCCGCTGGCGCGTCTGGGCCGAATTCAAGGCCGGCCGCGGCGACAAAGGCTACGAAATCCTCAAGAAAATGCTGCCCTGCACCCGTCACGAAGCGGAACCCGATGTGTATCTCATCGAACCCTACGTCGCCCCGCAGTTCACCTACGCCAAAGAGGCTGACCGTCCCGGCGAAGGCAGCCACGCCTGGGCCACCGGCACCGCCTGCTGGACCCTGCTCAACGTCCAGCAGCACATGCTCGGCGTCGAACCCGACGTCGACGGCCTCCGCATCGATCCCTGCCTGCCCTCCGCCTGGACCTGGGCCGAAATGGACCGCGACTTCCGCGGCGCGCGCTACCAGATCCGCATCGAAAAACCCGCCGGCATCTGCAAAGGACGCCTCCGCATCACCCTCGACGGCAAAGCCATCAACGGAAACCTCCTGCCCGCCCAGCCCGCCGGAAAAACCGTCAAGGTTCTCGTAACCATGGCGTGAGACAAGAACTCACGAACTAAAATAATCAGGTTCTTGTCCGGGGTGCCACTTGATGTTGCAGCCGATGGAGGGCTTTTGCTCGGCAAGAGCCTCGTGTCCGGCGAGAACGGCATCGATGGCTTTGCGGAGGTCCTCCCCGCTGATCGGAAGTCCGCTGTTGGGGCGGGAGTCATCGAATTGACCGCGGTACACGAGGCGGTGGGAGGCGTCGAAAAGGAAAAAATCGGGCGTGCAGGCGGCGGTGTAGGCTTTGGCGACGGATTGGGTTTCGTCGTGGAGATACGGAAAGCTGAAGCTGCAGCTTCGGGCCTGCGCAGCCAGTTTGTCCGGGGCATCGCCCGGATGCGTTTTGACGGAATTCGAGCAAAGCGCAACCGGAGCAAGCGCGGTACCCTTGTAGCGTTGGAGCAGGCTGGCCAGGGCGTCCTGGAGATGGATCACGAAGGGGCAGTGCGCACAGATGAACATCATGAGGAGGGGACGCCCTTCGAAATCCGTGCGGGAAACCTTGTTTCCGGACACGACATCGCTCAGGGTGAAATCGGGCGCGGGCGTGCCGAGGGGCAGCATGGTTGAGGCGGTTTTAACCATCGTTTGGGTCCTTTTTCAGGACAACCGCAGCGCGGCGAAGTTTGCGTTGACGCAGCATCCAAGCGGTGCCAGCGAGAAGAGGGAGGACGACCAGAAAACCCAGCATCAGGTGGGTCGCGTCCCCATGGGCTTCCGGGCCGGGGTGACCGGGATGGGCGAACAGGGGAAGGGCGGAAAGGGCGAGAAGGCGGTACATGAGTTTCATAGTGTAGGATCCTTTCAAGTAGACTACCGGACTCTGGGTGATTTTCCAGCGAAAGGAAAGGGTTATTTTTCCAAAGACGGAATTTTTCGTGTCGTTTCCCGTCCGGGACGGACTACGTAATCCCAAAATCTCCCACAGATATACACTCACCCATGGGTCTATTCTTCAAAAAACTCTTTGGGCAATTGTGATTGGCGAATGATCGAAGCGAGCGTGCCTGGTTTTAAATCGGGATGCAGGGGTACAGGTACCGTAATCGAGGAAGATCCCACCCGTTTTTGCATTATGCAGTGGCTACCCTTCTGCCGGACCTGAACGAATCCATGGCAAGAAAGAAGGGCACACATGGATTTGCCCGAAAAACGTTTACGCGGTGGCAACTTCCGCCTCAAAATGCGTGATCCATGAATCCGGGCTCATGCGCCCCTTGATTTCAGAGGGGTCTGCCATTTCAAAAAACAGCTCAACGGCTTCCCGGAGATTCGCCAGGGCTTCGGCCGGAGTGGCTCCCTGTGATGAAATGTCCAATTCAGGATTGAAGGCAACTGTCATGTCCTCTTCCTGACGGAGAATGGCTGTTAATCGTGTTTTCATTCGGAAAACGTACGGTGACCCGCATGGAATGTCAAGCTCCGGGGGTGTCTGGCCCACAGAGCCCATTCTTCCTCGTTTCCCGTCCGGGACGGACGGGACTACGCTCTTCACCCCCCTCCCTCCATCCACTCCGCAAAGCGCTTAGCGCTCATTTTCTCGAAGCCGCGCAGCTCCGGCGCAAAGGTGTTGAGGCGCAGCTCTTCGATTTTGCGGAAGGCCTCCCGCAACCGTCCGGGGCTGAGACGGGCGGCGTGGGCGGCCAGCAGGGTGAAGGCGGGGGCGAGTTCGTTCTGCTTTTTCGCGTCTTTGGCGGGGTCGCGGCGCAGGCGTTCGACGCGGGCGAGGACGGCCTGGAGATAGCGGGGATAGCGCAGCAGATTTTCCGGATCGCGACACCATCCGGAACTCCAGAGCATCTCCTGCTGAAAGGCCAGATCGGAAGCGGCGGGCTCCGGCAGCGGCGTGGAAAGCGCTTCCATCACGCGGGAACGGGCGTCGAAAATCCGGCTGAGGTCCTCGCCCCTCTTTTCGGCAATGTCAAAAAGCTGCGTGCGCGCCTTGTCGGCGGATGCGCGGAACGCTGCTTCCGTCCGGGGCAGTTCCTGCACGAGACCGAGGGCCTCGGCGATGACCCCCTCCACCAGATCGGGCAGGGCCTGCATCTGGGCGAGGTCGAGCTGCACGCGGGTGGGCAAGGGGAAACGTTTTTCGAGAAAGCGGAGCGTGTCGGGATGGAGCAGTGCAAAGAGCCGGAGCAGGCCTCCGCGATGGGCTTCCCGGGCTTCAGAGCTGCTCGGAAACGCCCGCAGTCCGATGGATTTCCC
>CAZCFM010000133.1:6091-9756 GCA_964497855.1 uncultured Verrucomicrobiota bacterium
GTGTGGCGGAAACCGTTTTCATCGAACCAGGCAATGGCCTCCTGCGCGGTTTTGGCGAAGGGATTGCAGAGGTTGCGCAGCGGTTTGTCGAGACTGCGGATGAGGGCTTCGACTTTTTCCGGAAGCCAGGCGGGGATCGTCCATTCGAGGAATTCGCCGGGCAGCTCGGGGAGGTCGTTCTCCGCGATTTCAAAGGTGGCGCCGTCGCGGGCAGGCTCGTCCGGAGTGTGCGCATAAAACACGCGGAGCGTCACGCCGTTCACGCGGAGTTCGTCGGGATAGGCGTTTTCGTCGCAGGGCGTGCCGTCAAGCAGGTCGGCGATGCGGGGGACCCAGGAGCGTCCTCGGCAGCGTTCGTGAAACTCCGCGAGGGAGCAGACCTCGGCGGGGAGGACGCGTTCGAAGTGGGTGACGAGGGCGTCGGAGCCGACGAACCAGCCGGGGCGCCGCAGTTTGCGTTCCCAGAGGTCAAGGGAGGCCAGGACGGCGCGGTAGGCCTGCAACTGTTTTTCCCGCGGCGGGAGATTGCCGGGCGCAAGGCCGTCGCGAATAAAAATGCTGCGGGCTTCGACCGGATTGACACGTCCGTAGTGGACTTTGGTTCCGAAGCGGAGGGTGAGCTGTCCGAGCACGACGCGTTCCTCGGCCTCCACGAAGCCGCGGACCTCGTTCCACAGCGGACGTTCGTAGATGTAGCGGCAGAGGTGCGGGGCCACGTCCTCGATCCAGAGCGGGTTGAGTTTGGCGCATTCGCGGGCGAAGAGCCGGGAGGTTTCCAGCAGCGTGAAGGCCATCACCCAGCGCGGCGGTTTTTTGGCGAGGGCACTGCCGGGGAAGACGCGGAAGGCCTGGCCGTTCGGACTGCGGAAATCGGCATCGTCGCCGCGTTCGCCGACGGATTTGGGGATGCCGGAGAGCAGGGATCGGTGCAGGCCGTCGGGATCGAGAAGCTCGAGCGCGCCGATGGATGCCGGCACCGTCCAACCGTGATCGCCGCAGGTTTCGCGAAGGTCGTCGACGAGGTTGATCCACTCTTCGACGCGGCGGGGGTTGAGGAAATTCGCCCGGCAAAAGCGCGTGCGTTTGCCCCGGCTGGCGGACTCCGCGCAGAGAGAGTTCCAGAGATGCAGGATGCCGAGAAAATCGGAGTCGGCGTCGCGCCAGGCGGCGTGCGCGCGGTCGGCGGCCTCGCTTTGATCGGCGGGGCGTTCGCGGGGGTCCTGGATGGAGAGCAGCGAAACGCAGACGAGCACGGCGGGCAGGACATTTTCGTGATGTCCGGATTCCAACATGCGGGCGAGGCGGGGCTCGAGCGCGAAGCCCGCGAGGGCGCGGCCGCGGGCCGTCAGCACACGTCCCTCGTTCATCGCGCCGATTTCGATCAGGGTGCGGTAACCTTCGGCGACCTGCGCGGGGCGCGGGGGATCGAGCAGGGGGAATTCGCCCAGCGGCGGCAGTCCCAGCACCGCCATGCGCAAAATGACTTCCGCCAGCGAATCGCGGCGGATTTCGGGATCGGCGTAGGCCGGAGATTTGTCCAGCGAGGCTTCGCTGTAGAGGCGGATGCAGACGCCGGGTCCGGTGCGTCCGCAGCGCCCGCGCCGCTGGCGGGCGGAGGCCTGGGACACGCGTTCGGTCATGAGCCGCTGAATCTGCGACTGCGGATGAAAGCGCTGCACGCGCACGTGGCCGGTGTCGATCACCGCGCGGATGCCGGGGAGCGTGATGGAGGTTTCGGCGACGTTGGTGGCGAGCACGATGCGTCGTCGCGCGGAGGGGGCGAACACCCGCTGCTGGTCCGCCAGGCTGAGGCGCGCGAAGAGGGGCATGACTTCCGCACGCTGCCGGTAGTAACCCTCTATTTTTTTCGTGCTGTCGCGGATTTCGCGTTCGCCGGGAAGAAAAACGAGGGTGTCCAGCTCGCCGTGCTCGCGGTCCAGAAGCTGCAGGGCCTCCAGCACCTGGTCGGCGGTCTCCAAATCGGACTCCTCCATCTCCGGGAGGTGAATGTCCTCGATGGGAAAGAGGCGTCCTTCGACCGCGATCACGGGGGCACCATCGAAAAACGCGGAAAAACGTTCGGCGTCGAGAGTGGCCGAGGAAATGATGACTTTGAGATCGCGGCGGCGCTTCAACAGGGTTTGCAGGCAGCCGAGAATGAAGTCGATGTTTAGGCTGCGCTCGTGCGCCTCGTCGATGATGAGCGTGTTGTACTCCAGCCAGTCGGGATCGTGGGTGAGCTGAGCAAGCAGAATGCCGTCGGTCATGAACTGAATGCGCGTGTTGTCGCGGGTGCGGTCCTCGAAACGCACGCGGAACCCAACGGCACCGCCGAGTTCGCAGGCGCATTCCTCGGCGACGCGGCGGGCCATGCCGGTGGCGGCGAGGCGGCGGGGCTGGGTGACGCCGATTTTGCCGTAGTGCCCCCCACCCGCCTCGTAGACCATCTTGGGGAGCTGCGTCGTTTTGCCGGAGCCCGTGTCGCCGCACACGATCAGCACCGGATGCGCGGCGAAGGCCGCCAGAATGCGTTCGCGCTCTCTGGACACCGGCAGGTCCTCCGGATAATTCAGCGCGGGGACCGAGGCCTGGAACTGGAGCCAGCGGGCGGCGGCCTGTTCCAACGACTTCTCCCACTCCGCCAGCGAGCGGTCCACGGGCTGCTCCTTGCGGAGGCGGGCGCGCAGGGACTGAAGCCGCCGGGACAAGGCCGCACGGTCCCGCGCCAGCAGTTGGGCTTGATCCAGACGCTGGAGGGATTCGTGCAGAAGAGTGGAGGGATCGGACACGCGCTCCTCCTACGGGAAGCGGAACATGATGCAATCCTCTTCCAGCGGGAAGGTCAGCGCGGGGCGGGATCGACCAGATGCGCGAGCCCTTCGCCGCGGAGGCGCTCCGCCAAGGGGGAAACGGGATCGATCATCCGGAAATCCGCAAAATCAAAGCCGGGTGCCACACTGCAGCCCACCAGGACCTCGCCGTCGATGGGCTCCGCCGCCTGCCAGTGCCCGGCCGGCGCCACCGCGCAGAAACAGGCGGCGGCGGGTGACAATTCCAGTGAGCGCAGGCCGCTTTCGTCCGAATACAGCCACAGACGCAGGGCCCCCTGATAGAGATTCCACACTTCATCCTGCTCGACGCGGTGAAAACGGCTCACTTCGCCGGGGCCGAGTCGGAAATAAATGTGGGTCAACGCGGAACGGGATCGACCGTCGGGCAGCCGCAGCTCGTGCGGGGATCGATACACTTCGCGGAAAGCACCGCCCTCGGGATGCGGTGTAAGGGAGGAAAGGAAGGTGGTGTCCATGGCGGGTCCGTTGCGTGGGAATCGCGGACATCATAGCGGAATAATGCGGAAACACAATGCATTCAATACGTTCACTCCCGCGGATACATCAACTCCACTGTGGGAAAATAGGTTTTGTAGCGGGCCACATCCCGGGTCACTAACGCGCATCCTCTGACCATGGCGTGGGCACCTATATAAAAATCAGGCAGTGGGGAGCGCCGTGTTCCTTTTTGTTTACGGTAACGCTGATAGGCATTTGCAGCCGGAAAGGCCGCTTCGTATGGAAGGGGCCACCGCTCAACACCCAGTTCCGCCAGCGCGCGATCCAAAAGGACCTCTGAGGAAAACCCATAGGATATTTCCGCATAGATAATAG
>CAZCFM010000134.1:0-9491 GCA_964497855.1 uncultured Verrucomicrobiota bacterium
GGAAGAGGTTTCAGGTTTCATGTTTCTGGTTTCTGGTTGGGAAGAGGAAGCGGTTTCTGGTTTCATGTTTTTGGTTTCTGGTTGGGAAGAGGAAGCGGTTTCTGGTTTGATTATGCGGTCTTAAACTTGATGCCTTTGTGCTCACACGACTTTAGATAATTGAGAAGACCTGCGGTTTTTGAGGCAAAGGCAGTCAACATCCCGGTGGCTTCTGAAAACTCGGTTTCAGATATATAACACTCATCCAGGGCAACGTAGAGTTGACTGCGGACCTCACCCGCACTCCCTTTCGCAATGCTAAGAAAGTTGATGAACTCCTTGTTGCCATCTCGTTCGAAACCCTCGGCAATATTGCTGGTCATGGATACCGCAGCTCTTCTGATTTGACGTTTTAGATCCCAGTCTTCTTGGAAAGAGGACTTTTTAGTCAATCGATACAGAAAGCGTGTTGCATCTCTGCCGATTTGCCAACATTCCAAATCCTCAAAGCATGTGATCGTAGCCATCGTCATCTCCTAGGTGTTTTGAAAACACGTAACTCGTACACGAGAAACCAGAAACTAGAAACCAGAAACTAGAAACTAGAAACCAGAAACCAGAAACTAGAAACCAGAAACCAGAAACTCTTCAACTCCTCAACTCAGCCCCGGCACATCCACCCAGCGCTTTTCCTTCCAGCTCTGGATGCCGAGTTCGGCGAGCTGGACGCCGCGGGCGCCTTCCATGAGGCCGTAGCGCCAGGGTTCGTTGAGGGCGACGTGACGGATGAACATCTCCCACTGGATTTTGAAGGCGTTGTCGTAGGCGATGTTGTTGGGGACGTCGGACCAGCCTTTGTAGAAGTCGATCGGCTGGGCGATGTCGGGGTTCCAGACGGGCTTGGGCGTGTCGGCGGCGCTCTGCACAACGACTTCGCGGAGGCCGGCGACAGCGGATCCCTTGACGCCGTCCACCTGGACGGTCAGCAGGTCGTCGCGGCGCACGCGGGTGCACCAGGAGGAGTTGAACTGGACCATGGTGCCGTCTTCGAGCAGGAACATGGCGTAGGCCGAATCGTCGGCGGTGCAGGGGAAAATTTTGCCGTCTTCAGCGCGGCGCTCGGGAAGGTCCGTGGCGCCCCAGGCGACGAGACTTTTGATGGGGCCGAAAACGTTGTCGATGACGTAGCGCCAGTGGCAGAACATGTCGATCATCATGCCGCCGCCGTCTTCGGAGCGGTAGTTCCAGCTCGGGCGCTGGGCGGGCTGATCGTAGTCGAGGCCGGTGAAGACCCAGTAGCCGAATTCGCCGCGCACGGAGAGGATTTTGCCGAAGAAGCCGAGTTCTTTGAGCATTTTGATTTTGCGGAAGCCAGGCAGCCAGAGTTTGTCCTGGACGACGCCGTTTTTGATGCCGGCGGCTTCAACCAGTTTGGCGAGGCGGACGGCTTCTTTGGTTTCCACAGCGGTGGGTTTTTCGCAGTAGATGGCGAGGCCGGCCTTGACCGCGCGCTCAATAAAGCCCGCGCGCTGGAGGGTGCCAGAGGCGTCGAAGAAGATGTCGAATTTGCCGAATTTACCGTCGAAAGCACCCTGGAGGTCGGTGGTGGTTGCGTAGGGTTTGCCGGTGGCGGGCACGCCGAATTTGGTGGCGAGTTCCTTGAGTTTGCTTTCGCTGCGGCCGGTGAGCAGGATTTCGGGCATGATCACGAGGTTGTCGTTGACCTTGATGCCACCTTGTTTGATGATGGCGCTGATGGAGCGGTCGAGGTGCTGGTTGGTGCCCATGCGTCCGGTGACGCCGTTCATGATGATGCGGATGGGTTGGGTGGTCATAGGTGGGTCCTTGGAGGGGTTAGATGTAAAACTTGAGGTAGGGTTTGTTCTGGGCGATGCGCTGCACGAGGAGGGCGGCTTCGCGGGCGTGATAGTCGCCCCACATGCAGCTTTCGCCGCAGGAGATTTTGCGTCCGGCGGGGATGTGGTCCCAGCCGCGGGGCAGGTGGTAGTTGCAGTGTAGGATGAGGCCGTGGTGGCGGGGATCGGTGCTGAGGTAGGGCTCCTGCAGGAGGGTGTTCAGGACCGTCAAACCGGCTTGGTAGTAGGGGTTTCTGGTTCCAGGTTTCAGGTTTCTGGTTTCAGGTTTCAGGTTTCTGGTTTCAGGTTTCAGGTTTCTGGTTGCTGGTTGCTGGTTTTCCAGATAGAGACCGAGGCGGATGAGGCCCTGGGCGGCGATGGCGGCGGCGGAGCTGTCGACCGGCTCGATGTCGTTGAAGGGATCGGCGTTGAAGGTCGTGTAGTCGCCGAGTTTGTGGAGGTTGGGAGCGCCGGTGTCCCAGTAGGGAATGCCGTCTTTGCTGGTATGCGCCAGATAGAAGTCGCAGGTGGCGAGGGCGGCTTTGCGCATGAAGCCTTCGACCTCCGCGCGTCCGCCCACGGGGGCGAGCTGTTCGTCGGAGAGCGTGGCGATGAATTCGAGTTCCTCGGCGTAGCCGCAGATGCACCAGGCGAGGCCGCGGGTCCAGGTGGTGAATGGGGAGTAGCCCTGCTGCGAGTTGGGGGCGCGGAAATTGCCGTCGTTGAGGTTGAAGAGGCATTCGTGCGCGGTGCGTCCGCGCACGTCGAAGGCGTCGCGGCCTTCACCGTAGAACAGAGTGAACTTGGCGGTGGTGCGGGCGTGCTGCACGAGGCGTTCGAGCAGGGAAATCGCGCGGTCGTTCTCCTCCATCAGCGGATGTCCGAGCTGGTAGCCGATGGCGAGGGCGCGCAGCGAGCGGATGGTGTCGGCGAAGAGACTGTGCGGTCCGTTGAAGGAGTAGATGTAGCCTTCGCCGTTGGCGATTTTCGTCCATCGGCGGGCCTGGGCGGCACCGGAAAGCTTGAGGGCCAGTTCGTAAAAATTGCGTTCCCACTCGTTGGCGGGGATGCGGCCCTCGTTCATGAGGCGGAGGAGATTGCCGTAGGTGCTGACGTTGTTGAAGCCGTGGTCGTGCACGCCGAAGTGCGAGACGTGCGGGGCCATGAACTTCACGGTGTTGTCGCGTCCGGCCTTGAGAAAGGCTTCGTCGCCGGTGGCGTCGTACTGGAGAATTTCGGAGCCGAATTCAAATCCCTGCGTCCATTCGGTCCAGCCGCGGGTGGTGTATTTGCCTTCGACGGTGAAGACGGGCGAACCTTTTTTGCGATCGTACTCTTTTTGGAGCGTCCGGATTTTGGCGGCGGAGGATTCCCAGAGGGTGTTGATCTTGGGGAGCAGGTCTTGGGCGGCGAGGGTGGGGGAGGGGGTCATGGGAGAGGGGATTGGGGATTGGGGAAGAAGTGCGGAGTGCGGAGTTCGGAGTGAAGGGTAGAGGTCAGAGGGTAGAGGTGAAGAGGTTTTTGGGGGAGGGCTCTGACTTCTACCCTCTGACCTCTCCTAAAACCTTTTTCCTTTTTTCAGGTGGATGATGAGGAATTCGGAGTCTTCGAGGGCCTCGTAGGTGTGGTCGAGTGCCCCGTCGAACTGGAGGGAGTCGCCGGCGTGGAGTTCGTGGCGTTCCTTGGGAAGCTGGACGCGGAGATGGCCTTTGGTTACCCAGCACAGCTCGAAATTGTCGGCGTGAATTTCGGGGCGGGTGACGGCGGAGCCTTTCGGCGCGTGACCGCGGAAAGCGCGGCAGTTGTTGAAACTCACGCGTTGAAAGTGAAACTCCCCGGAGTCATAGCTCTTGGCGGTGGCCCGCTCGGCGGTGCGCGATTCCGCGAGGGCGATGAGGTCGGTGGTGTTGAGGTCGAACACGCGGCTCAGGCGGAAGAGGGTGTCCAACTCGGCAGCGGTTTGATTGCGTTCGAGTTTGGAGATGACGGAGGGGGAGATTCCCGTCCGTTCGGAAACGTCGGCCAAGGTCAAATTGGCCCGTTTTCGCAGTTCACGCACAATGGAGAAGTCGAAGCTCATATTTCTTGTTCAATAAAATACACCTAATTTTAAATTGGTAAAGAAATAATTTTTAAATTTTTTCACAAATGAAACACAGGACAAGTTTGACAAATCTTTGGGATCTGCAAGGACAAAGTTCATGCGCATCCTCCTTTTTCTCTCGTTGTTCTGTCTTCCCTCCTTTGTCTGGGCCCATTCTGTGGCGGGTGAGTCGGGCTGGGTTTCCGGGTTTTCCCATCCCGTGCTGGGGTTGGACCATCTGCTGGCGATGTTGTGTGTGGGGATGCTGAGCACCCGCATGGGCAAACGCGGGATATGGGCGTTGCCGACGACCTTTGTCACGGTCATGCTTCTGGGCGGAATTCTCGGCATAGCGTCGATTCCCCTGCCTGGCGTGGAGACGGGGATTGCGCTGTCGGTCCTGGTCTTTGGGTCGGCCCTCTTGTGGGGCGGGCGATTGCCGACGGGTCTGTCCTATGCTGGCGTGGCCCTTTTTGCGATGTTCCATGGACATGCCCACGGCGGGGAAATGCCGGAACTGGCGGAGCCGGTTGCCTTTGCCACCGGGTTCATGGCGGGAACAACGGTGATCCACTTGGTGGGCGTGTGCATCGGACTGATTTTCGCGCAACTTCGCCAAGGTGATGCCTTGCTGAAAGTCACAGGACTGGGCATGGCGGGCTCGGGCCTGTGGTTCCTGTTTTCCTGAGTCAGCGACCCTGTCGGTCCAACTGCCGGATTTTGGCGGCGGTGACCTTTTTCTGATAGTGATCGTAATCGCCGAGGATGCTGCGGAGAGGATAGAGAAACGTTCCCCGTTGGCGGTTTTTGGCGCCAATGCGGCAGGCCCAGTCCCATTGTTGCAGAAGCGCCCGGACCATTTTCCGATAGGATTTCCGGGGGTCGTAGATGCTGGTGGCTTCACTGGTCACGCCGTTGAGTTCGATCACAGACAGGTTTTTGCCGGCGCGGAAATCGGCTTCGCAGGGCACGCGAATGTCGTAGCGTCCAAAATAAAAGCCGGGAAAACTTTTGCTGATGGCATCGATTCGCTGCTGGAGTTCCGGGGTCAGGAGATGGATGCCCTCTTCGAAGAGGCAGCCGCGGGCATGGTTGCCGAATTCGCAGAAAGAAATGTGGGCTCCGGCTGCTGGAATTGTGTAGAGATTGTCCCGGTGATGCTGCAAGTGGATGCGAATCTGACAAACGGCGCGCGGATGGGCGAGCAGGAGGTCCTCGAGATTGCGTTTGCCATCGCCGATCAGTTCCGGGAAGGTTTTGCGGGTAATGGCAAAGACGAAGCCCTCCGCGGCGTCGGGGTCTCGGATGTAGAAGACGCCATATTCCATGCCGGGAATGTATTTTTGCACAATCCAGTCGCCGAGCACGTCCTCCAGCGCCCGGTCGCGTTCGCTTTCGGAATGAACAAGGGTGACCTGTGCGCCGCGCTGGCCGGCGTTGGGTTTGAGCACCAGCGGGTAAGCGGTTTGCTGTTGATGTTGAAAAGCCGTGACCATGGTTTTGCGTTCTTCGAATGTTGCCCCGGCGGGCAGGAGGCGGTAGGGGGCAATGGCGCTGCGATCCGCGATTTGGTCAAGAATGCCGCTTTTGGATTCACCGATGATTCCAGAGCCGGGGATTCCGGGATTGCAGGCGGTGAAATCGAGGAAATGACACCCTTTGCGCAGAGAGCGGAGCAACAGTTTGGGCCAGAGGGGCAGATACAGCAGCCAGGTCGGCCAGAATTCCGGGCGGGTGAGGCGTTTCCATTTGCCGTAAAGTTTGCGGCGTCCGCGTCTGTTGCAGGCGGGAAGGAGGATGTGTGTGAAGAGGAAATAGAGGAGGGCACCCGCGACGATCATGGCGGGGGCGGTGTGGGAGAAGCGGTTGACCCAGGCGAGGGCTTTTTCGGCGAGCAGGAACGAAAGGCCGATAAAGAGTGGGGTCCAGATCACCGATGCCAGAACGAACCAGAACGTGAACACGCGCCAGGGGACGCCGAGAATGCCGGCGGCGACAAAGGCGGGCATACGGGTGCCCGGAATGAAGCGGGTAATCAGGAGGGCCGAGCCCGTGCGGCGTTCAAACCACTCTTCGGTTTCGCGCAGGTCCGCGGGATCAATCATCCAGCGCAGCGGAATTTTCCCGAGGGCGGGGCGGCCCCAATAGCGACCCGCCACGTAGAACCAGTAGTCGTAGAACAGAATGCCGCCGAGGCAGGCCCCAATGCCCTGGGTCCAGGTCAGGTTGCCATTGGCAATCATCAGACCGGTGATGGCGCAGGTCAGGTCTTCGGTGAAAATCGTGGCGAGGGCGAGGGCGAACAGAACCCAAAAGAGCTGGACGCCGCGAGGGCGGGGGCGGTCATGGGGGTTGAAGGCTTTTTCCGCCTCCGCGAGTCGTTCCATCGGGGCTTCCCAGCGTTTGGGTGCCTGATCGCTTTGCAGGGAAAGCATGAAGTCTTGCAGGGCGTGGGGAAAGCCGTCGGCATCGGAAATTTGTTCCGAGCGGCTTTGGGGGAGGAGACGGAGATGTTCATTGGCGGTGGAGACGGCCATGGCGCTGTCGCGCACGCGCACAATCAGTGCCGGGGCCTGAATTTCGCTGAACAGGGGGCGGAGAATGCGGCGATCCGAACTGCGGAGCAGCGAGACTTGGCTGCGTTTCAGATCGAGTTCCGGCCACAGCCCGAAGTGCGGCACACTCCAGTCGAAGACGCGCAGGGCCACATCGCTGAGGGCGTAGAGGGCGTAATTAAGGTGATATTCCCCCAGCAGGCTGAATTCCTGCACGCCGCTGGCGTCGAGAAGAACCAGCGCGGACACCCGTTCCGGATGCGCGGCGGTGAAATGGAGCGCCACGGCCCCGGCGTGACCGTTGGCCACCAGGACAAAAGGTTCGCGGGGCAGGCGATCGGGCAGGGATTCGGCAATGGTTTCGAAGCGAATTCCAGGGAAGGCCGGACGGTTCAATCCCGGAAGTTCAGGGCGCAAGAGGGGCCAGGCATCGAGATGGCGAAGGCAGGCAGCGGATGCGTGCAGCGGGTCTTCGAAAAGCACCACGTGCAAACGCGTGCCGTCCGAAAGGGGCTTTGCTTCGGATGTCTGGGGTTTTCGCAGGGCCAACGTGATCCACGAGGCAGCCAAAATGAGCAGGTACAACAGGAAAATCCTGAAGCGGTAACGAAGCCAGAAACTGCGTTGGGTGGGGGTTGCCATGGGAAGGTGTCGCCGACCTTGTTCTTGCAATTTTTTTGCCCTTGGGCAATAGCGCAGGACATGAATCTTGTTGATGATTTCAGCGACCCGCGTTTCAGCGGCGTCGAGCGTTTGCTGGGCAGAGCCGCTTTCCAACGTCTGCGCAGGGCGAGGGCGTGTGTGATCGGCATTGGCGGGGTCGGTGGCTGGGCGGCGGAGGCGCTGGCCCGCAGCGGAATTGGCGGACTGACGCTGGTGGATATGGACGAAATTTGCGTCACCAACATCAACCGGCAGGTTCATGCGCACGCCGGCACTGTGGGCCAGACCAAAATTCAGGCCATGGCGGAGCGTTTGCGACTGATTGCTCCGGACCTGGAGCTTCGGGAGGAGTTTCAGTTTTTCACGGAGGCAACCGCGGATGCGATTCTGGATTCACGCCCGGATGTGGTTGTGGATTGCATCGACAGCATTTCGCACAAGTGCCTGCTGCTGTCGGAATGTGTCAAACGCGGACTGCGCGTGGTGACTGTCGGAGGCGCAGGGGGGCTGGCAGACCCGACAAAGGTGCGGGTGGCGGATCTGACCCGTGCCGAAAACGATGCTCTTTTGTTCTGGGTGCGCAAAAGACTGAGGCAAAAGTTTGGATTTCCGAGGGAAAACCGAAGCGCATGGGGAATTCCGGCGGTGTATTCGCCCGAGTCTCCTCGTTATCCCCATGCGGATGGCAGCGTATGTTCCGAGCCGGAGGAGGGTTCGAATTTGCGTCTGGATTGCGCCAGCGGCTACGGAACGATCAGTTATGTGACCGGTGCCTTTGGTTTTGCGGCGGCACATGCGGCCATTGACGTGCTGACGGGAGCCGCTTTATTCGTGCAGGAGAAAAACGCGAAGAAACAACAGGGTGTCGCCGGGGGCGATGGGACGGCGGATTTCAATCTCCTCCACGACGGGATCGCTGTCATCAATAAGTAGGGGGGACAGGGCTTCAGGGTCCCAGACGTTGCCCGCCAGGTCCGTCGAGGTCTGCGGGATGTATTGAACATCGGCAACGGCTTTGCGCTGTCGGAAACGGAGGACCAAAGCGCCGTTTTCGACTCCGCCGCTGGGGAGAAGAGCGAGATCGGGATCGAGGGGATCGAGCGCATAGGCGTAGGAGAAGAGGTTGATGAGGCCGGCGCTGTTGGGGGCGGCTTCCTTTTCCAGGTCTTCGGGCGGGGTGGTCTCGGGAAAGGTTTCGACACTCCAGCGGGCGTAGGTGCCGGACGGAGGCAGCAGACGCAGGCGGAGGATGCGGCCGTCGATGGGGCCATTGCCAAAGTCGGCCGTTTGCGGCTGGGTGCTCCATTCCCATTCGCCCTCACCCGTCCAGAGGCTGTAGGTTTGGCCGTTGTGGAGGACGCTGCCGACTGGATCGGCCACGTACATGTTGCGCGTGCTGTTCTGAATGGAGGGCCAGAAATCGGCGGCGTTGTCGGTGAAAAATCCGCCGCGATAGGTCGCGCCGGGTGTGGGGGGGGCAGCTAGGTAGATTGACAGGGTGTTGCTGGCCGTCAGGTCCGTGATGAAAGGCGTCGGCGCACTCAGACGCAGGAGGTCATTCACGCTGGCATCGGGTTGCGCAAAAGTTGGAGCGCCTGTGGATTGAAATTCGAAGTGGACATCCAGACCGGCGGAGGGCTGCACGGAGGCCGCGTGGAGGATGCCCGCGCTTTGGCCGGGGGCAACGGAGCCCTCGCCCGTGATGGCGGCCACGCGACCGAAGCCCCCCAGCGTGGCGGGGCTGGACACGCGGATTTCGGGGGAGGCCTCCGTGTCCCCGTTCACGATCAATTCCCCCTCGTGCACCCAGGTGATTCCGCTGTAGCTGTTCGTGGCCCCGAGCACCATCCGGCCTTTTGCCAAGGACAGCGACCCACTGCCGCTGAGGCTTCCCGTGAACTGGACATCCCCGACAGTTTCGATTTCGAGCAGGTGACTGGAGAGGTCGAGCTGGGTGATCGTCAGACCGCCTTCACCGCCGATCCAGTATTGGCTGTGGGTCAGGGCCAGGGGAGCGGTGAAGGTTTGGCGGCTCTGGTCGTAGTTGGTGATGCCCCCGCGGCCCAGGCTGAGGGTGGAGGTGCCGTAGAAGGTGAACCCGAAGGAAGCCGAGGCGGTGTCCTGAAAGCTCAGCCCGCGCAGCATGCGGTTTGCTTCCACATTGACTAGCCGTCCGTTCCCCGCAGTGGCCCCGTTGAACAGGACGTATTTGTCGCTGGGGGCCGAGCTGGGGGTCCATGATCTGCGGTTGCCCAGGGAGTTGCTGAGGCTTCCCACCCAGGTGTTGGACACGGGTCCCGCCACGCGCAGGGCGCGTCCGTCGTCGTTCATCAGAGCGTTCAGGGCGTTGATGAC
>CAZCFM010000135.1:0-9250 GCA_964497855.1 uncultured Verrucomicrobiota bacterium
CTCGACTCGCAGGGCGTGTGGCATGTCATGTATTCAGCAGAACCAAACTCATTCGTAAAGCTCAAATTGTGTGGGTGACCTCTTTCCCGGAAGTGTTCCGCCCCGGGATTGGACCTTTTGAGGGGCTCGACACGCCAAGCCTATCCATCCAATGCCTGGGGTTTCGCAGCCCCAGTCGGTTGTCGCCCGAGTCCCGGATTTATCCGGAAGTCAGCCAGCGCGCTTCAGCGTGCGGATGCGGGGCCGGAGACGCGGAATTCGGACCGTGAACGGTCCTCGACTGACTTCCGGATAAATCCGGGACTATGACAACTTCGTGCGAGGATTCCGCGCCTGCGGGACCCGCACAGGGACGGCAGCTGGTATCGGCTCGGACCTTCGGCCCGAAATGGCTCGGAAAAATGTGTAACCTCGTCAGCATTTCCGACCCCGGCATCCGCCTCTCACCCCCTTTCTCCTCCCGCCCGGAGGCTTCAGCCGCCGACGATGCGTGCGGGGAGGCCGAGGGCGTCGAGGGCGCGGAGGGTGGACGTGCCGACGGCCAGCCATTCGCGGGGGGCGTGGCGTTCGTCGGGAAAGGCCTCGAAATAGGCGTGGACGGTGCTGCCGGCGCTGAAGAGGACGCGGTGGAAGGGCTGTTTGGGCAGATGGCTGCGGGCGACGCGGCGGTTGTCGTGCAGGAGAACGGCGTCGAGGCGGATGCCTTTTTCGGCGAGGGCGGCCTGGCGTTCGTACGTATTATTACAACAGGAACTATGGGGGTGAATGGAGACGTTCTGGGGCGGGATGCACGCTTTCGCCAAAGCCCTGGGCTTCCCATCCCTCACCGGGTTGCATTCCCTTTAGTCCAACGAGCACATACGCATTCCTGTATTCCAGCTCCTCCATGCCCTTTCCCGCCCCAAGACTGCGGAGGCCGGCGCGGGCGGCGGCGTTCAGCCGTCGGGTGGCATCGCCATGCACCACCACGACAATCATCGTTCCCAGCGGAAGACTGTCCACGGCTTGCGCAAATCGTCCACTTTCCTCCTCCACCCGATAGGTGTCGAACGTTTCACGCAGCAACACGTTGCCTCCTTCAAGTGCCAATAGATTCAATCCGCGTTTCCCGACCATCCCGGGAACCCCCTCCACCTGGATCCCCGTCGTCTTTAGCCCGTAATGTCCGGAGGACACAGCGGTCACCCGCTTCCGAAACGCTAAAAATGCGGGGTTGTCTCCGCGAAACAGAATGGTTGCAGTCGCCTTCGGTTTGGATGTCCCGGTAATGTTGTTGGGATCTGCAAGATGGGGCGCGATGTTCCTGCGAACGTGTTGTTCCAGTCGCAGCAGTTTTTGGACCTCGGGAAGATCTTCGTAGCCTGAAAAGATCTCCCGGGCCCGTTTCGCCTCCTCGATATGGTTGGCTCTCACCAGCGTGCGCACGTGTTCCTCGAAATGCGTCCGGGCTTCGCCTTGATGTTTGTCCGTGGCGCTGAACACCGCCTCCACGACCCTGCGCGTTTCCTCCCGCCGTTGTCTGCGGAGACGTTCCAGCTCCGGGGGATACGACTGAGGCAGCGCCAGCCAGCCCCACGCGCCCGAGGTCGCTTTCTCCTGGCTCTCCGCCACCCAATGGGCCCAAAGCCACAACGAAAAATCCTCCCGCTTTTCCGCTGCCGCGAGGAGGGCCCTCACATCCGCGCGGGTTTTCTCCGCGAGGAGGGTCAGGGACTCCTCCTGGGACGCCGACAACTGGGCGACCTGCTTTCGCTTGTCCTCCACAAGCTGTTGTGCGTTGGTTTCGGCGGGGGACCTTGTCAGACTGGCAAGGCAGAGCCACAGGCAAAAAAGGGTCCTCATGGGTTTTTATCTCCTGTGGCGGGCACCGTTGCTTTTTCGCGCCAAAGCACCGCTCCCATTCCTCCTGCTTTCAGCCGCTGCGCGATCAGGGGGAAATCAACGGCGATGGCCTCCAGAAACGCGGACGAAGGGGCGGGTGGCAGGATTTCGATTTCCATTTCCAACACCCGAGCCGTCTCCAACATGCGCAGGGTTGTGGCGACGTCCTCGGGGGGCGGATCCTCCGGAGATTCGGCAGTGACCCGCAATCCTTCGTCGACCACCCGCTCCAGGGAAGTGGGGTCCACCAGTCTATCAAGGCGTTGCCTCCAGACGCCCTTGGTGCCTGGAACGCCCAGGACGAGAAAGGTCAGCCGCCCATCGGACTGCTCGCGCACGAAACCCAGGGTGGGGTTTTCGACCTTGGGGTCCGCGCCCAGGGGAGCGAAGCGGTAGGCGTCCACGGTGTTGATTTCCAGCTCGGGTGGCTGGGGCGACGCCGGATCGGACCAGACGTGCAGGAAATGACGCTCGGGATAGTAGTCGCTCCGCCAGGTGTCCGCCGGACTGCTGAGGAAATACCAGGTGTCAAACTCCAGTTCGATGCGTTGGCGAAGCGGCAGTTTGCCCAGATAAAAGCGGGCATGGGTCTCCGGTGGACGCGCCGGGCCTGTGGCCTCCGCAGGGGCAGAGGGACGGTGGGCACGAACCCAAAGTCCAATCATCGTGGCGTGTTCCATCGTATTGCGGTGGAACTCCCCTGCGACGAACGTGACGGTGTTGGGGTCTCCAGGAAAGGTAATGCGCACGCTTTTGTCCGCCAGGGGACTGGCATCGGGAAAAACACCGGCTTCTGCAGGTTGAAAGCCGCGGAGGGCCTTCCAGTCCGGACTGTCCCCACGCGTGGCATCCACCGACACGCGGACGGAGGCGGGCCCATAGAAACGCCAACTGCCGGCGGAATTGCGGATGGCGGTGGAACGACCCCACCAGGGAGGAGGAGGGCTGCGGCCCACGCGGAACAGGTCGTTTGTGTGGCGAAGACCGCCAAACCCAACCGTCTCAGGAGCGTTGATCGTGCGGAGGGGCTCGGGGGTGGAGGCCGGGGCGAGTTCGAGCAAATGCATGCCCTCGAGGGTGAGTGGAAGCTTAAACCAGGAGCGGAATGCCGTGTTCGTCAGGGCAACACCCCCGTGGGCAAAGGGTTTGGCCTCCAGGATCTGCGAGGAAGTGACGACATCCGCCGAGGTGGATCGGCTCCATTCGCTTTTCGCCCTGCTGTGGGTCACGCGTGTCGGCCCGGACCAGGGCAGCGGAAGCTCCAACACCGCCTCACGGCCATTTCGCAGCGGGGGATTGTGTACCAGAACGTCGACGGAATCCCTGCCATTGTCCGCCACGGCCCAGAACGACGTTCCCAAATCCAGGTTGGGATTGGCGGGAAGGAGATTCGCGTTGCTCTTCCGGTGGAGTGGCCCTCCAAAACGGAATACGGGTTTCAGCAGCTTCCAGTGGTGCTCGCCCCGGTCGCTCCCGTCCGGGAAAAAGGGACCGCCGGGTTCACCGCCGCGCACCAGAGCCGCAAATTGCGTGTACATCAACCCTTCCACCAACGCCTTGTGGAAATCAATGGTGTGAAAATTCCGGTCCGCGTGATGGAAGCCCCGGAGGAAGGAGAACTGCAGGTCGAGCGTTGCCAGATCTGTAATTCCGATCAAATTCTTTTCCTCCTCAAGGTGTTCCCGGGCAAAGTACAGGCGTCGCAAGCGGCTCACGCGGAAGACATAGTCAAAGCCCTCGCCAGCCTCCAAAACATAGAGCAATGGCAAACCAAGATTCGGATTCGTGGATTCGGAGTAGACGCTTGGGTTGCGAATGTGGTCCCGAAGTTGGGTCAATCCAGGAAGATCCCCCCACCCTGGAGAAAAGCACCATGTTTGAACAATATCCCCGAAAACAAACGCGGCGGCAGCCAGGTCCACTTGTTCGGGAGGTTTTCCCACCTCGACATCCACCGAAGGAATCATGCCCCGGTCCAGCGCCTGCCGGAGAGGGGGAATCCAGGCGCGGAGGGTCTCCACATCGGGATGGCCCAGTTCAACGAGCTGGGCGAAGCGCTTGGAGGCTCCTTCCCAGCGCTGCCGCGCCTCGGATATGTCCGTGGGCGGAGTGAACTCGGTTTTGGGCAGGGCGGGAGCGGAGTCGCCGCCCGGAGGCATGGGCACCTCAACCATCGTTTGACGCACCCAGGCGGAATCGCCTTTGTTCAGCCAATGTCCTTGATGGAAGATGACACCAAAGGGATGGGTTGCGTTGCGATGGGGTTCCACCCATACGACATCCAGGGTTGCCGCCCGTGTTCCGGCATTGTGGAGGGTGAGTAGATTTTCACCCTCCAGCACCTCGTCCGGCGAGATCAATCCGCCAACGATGCCATGCAGAGGGGCGTAGGGTTGTTTCCAGAGAAGCCGATCATTCCAGCGCAGGTGCAGCACGCGGCCCAGGACGGCGGATGGACTGACCAGTTTGGCGCGCTCGGTCTCGTGATTCTCTCCATTCAACGCCACGGAAACGCGGTACAGGTCGGCAGGAAGGTTTTGCAGGTGGATGACCAGGGTTTGGTCCGGCTCCAGATAGGGCGGCAGATCGTTCGGATCCCAGAGATGAACCACCTTTTCGCCCGCCCGGACCTTTCCATATTCCCCGGGAGGTGGAGCATCCCATTCCGTGAAGGGGCGGCCATTCATCCATCCCGCCTGCCATACAGCCGAAGGCAGTTCCAGGAAACGTCCAGTGGGTTCTTGCCCCTGGGGACGGGTTGGGAAAATCTGTGTCGTTACTGGTTGGGGGGGCGGGGCGGGTTCCGGCGCGATGGAGACTTCCGGGACCGAATCCCAGGGATCGGAAACATCCACGCCAGGGAGGGCGGCCGCTGCACCCGGCGCAGAAGGCGTGACGGTGGCGGCAGGGGGTTCCGGGGGCGAAACAGGGGGTGAACAGGCGCTGAACACAACAAACAAGAGAGCAAGCGGTATCTTGTGGTGAGCTGCACACAATACGCAAACACAGATAAAACGAGGGAGGATGATTTTTTTCATTTGGACTTGTCATGTTTTGCCCGTTCCATAGGGAACAGAATTGTTTTCACAAAGACACAACCCTTACAAAAAACACTTCTCAAATGCCCACAAAAAAACCATCGAATTCGCTGATTTTTAGCATAGCCCCCCCCCTATAGGACATTGTCATTTGCATTGTTTGCTATATTTGTCATTCCAAGAGACATTTGCATGGGCAACACTCAGACGATGGAAAGAGTACTGACAGTTGGGGAGAACACCCCCGTCATGTTCACCCGGGGGGACGATCAGTACACAGGATGGGAACTTCACTTGAAAGCACCTGAAAACCACAAAGCGCAAATCGGCCCGCCGGATTCCAGAGGCTGGAGTTTGGAAAATGACGAGGGCATGCCAACTGCCACGGTCGGTTGTGGTATTCGCGAACATGCCAAAGTCATATGGCTCAATTCCCCTGATGGAGATTATCCTTTCCATACGCGAATCGAAGGCGTGATCACAAGCTGTCCGACAACAAGCGGTGGTGGTGGGGGCGGAGGCAGTGGTGGTGTGCACAGACGAGAAAAACCCACCTTCAGCATCGAAATTATCGACGGTTTGATTTTTCTAATTGAAGAAGAATCCACCACCGGAGTGGATACACCCGTCCGCATTGCCGCATACAGACGTCAAGGCAGCGAATATTGGAGTGGGGAAGGCGAAACGGATTGGGTTCCTGTAGAGGTGGATTGGTCCTGTGATGACAATGATCTTGTGTTTCTGGAATCGGTGTTGGAAAATGACAAACACACTCCCGGCGAACCTTTGGCCAGCGACGATATGCGGCAGACCTCGGTTTGGGTTAAATCCAGCAAAGAGGATACGTTTACCATTTCAGCAAACTTCGAGGGAACCGATTCCGGGTCGGGAAACCTGCCGGCCCAACAACTCACGGCCTATGTGAATGTGTACGACCTTGCTCTGGTCGTCGATGCCAACCGGGATCTCAAAATCAACCACCTTGATCGAAGAGATGAGAACGGGGATGAAGTCATCACGGCGGATAATCCGTGGAGATTTTGGTACAATGATGACATGGACCGGGAAGGGGTGGATGCAGTTTCGGAATTCAATGAACCGGGCAAAGGGACAGCGGAAGCGGATTTCATGAATAGCGTATACTTTAGTGGAACAGGATATAATGTGAACGTGGGAGACCCGTTTTTGGGCACTCGTGATTTGACAGATTTTTATGCCCTGTTTGTGGATATTAAAAATCATGTTGCCAAAACTTCACCAGGTGGAGATCCGCAATATACTTACACGATATGTATTTTTAATAACGATGCATTGTACGGAACGGTTGTGTTTACAGACTTGAAGCCGGAATCAAGTGGCGACTACTTGGTCAATGTCGAAAAAGCCGAGGAAATTGGACAACACGAGCCTCAACGGCACGTGGGGGTAAACCAAATCGCGAAAAATGGGGGGGGCTGTAAATAACTGGGTGGTCTTGAACTCGGATTTTTTGAATAACCCGGAAGTGCATAGCCAGTATAGTCGGGATTTCATCCAAAGTACATTCGATGGCAGCGGGGGAGTTATGCTTGTGCAGCACTACGCAACCAGTGGAATTCAAACAGCAAAAATCGTTCTCCGGGCTGTTAACAAAGAGGATGTTAACGATCAGATAACAAGGGAACTGAATATAAGCATTTCCAGTGTTGAAGATATGTTTATGCATATTGACCTGACCAAACACGCTATGCCAACTTCAGTGGCAAACGGCTATGAACCGAAAAACAGACATCTGTGGGAAGATCCACCAAATTTTCCGGATGACCCCGCTAATAATTCAAGATTTGTATATGTTCATGGATACAATAATAACATAAAGGCGTCCCGCGGGTCAAACAGTGAAAACTTTAAAAGGCTATACTTGCTTGGATCAAAATCGAAGTATATTGCAGTCAGTTGGCTTGGATGGGAAACGCAACTACCAGAACTGGTTTCCAACCATATAGGATATAAATGCCCTGATTATCAAAGAAATGTAATAAACGCATTCGAGACGGCAGAACATTTTGCGAATTTTCTTAGAAATGCACAATGGAGAAAAGAAAAGACGGTTGTTGCCGCACATAGCCTTGGAAATATGCTTGTTTCATCAGCTATCAATGATTGGACGCGATATAACGAAGATCGAACTCCGGCGGAAAAACTGGTTGATCGATATATAATGCTCAACTCGGCCGTTAGTCAGGAAGCTTACGGCACTCAGGAAGACTTTGATTTGAATGCAAATTTCGACATTAATATGGTCCACAGAGATTGGGCGGAACACCTCGAAAATCTAAACGAAAACGGCGGTGTTGCAAAAATTAAAGACGGAAGACAATTTCTATTTAGTTGGAACTGGAGCAGATTGTACTTTGATGGTATTTTTGATAGCCGACATCTATTGACTTGGTATAACAGATTTAGTGCTGTTCCAGTGCTTGCAAATCCCGTTAATATATGGTCGAAAGGCGATAGGGCGTTTTTTCTAAATCAATTCGGCAGCAATGTGGATTTCATTACCCCCCCTGCAGAAACATTGTGGTTTGGAAGAGAAGTTTGGAGCATACAGGAAAAAAGAAAAGGCCGGGGAGGCCCCGCAAACGATAAAGTTGGTGGATGGGGGAAAAATTCATATTATAATATTTATGTAAGTTTATCACCAAATCCCGATGAATGGACTACTGGAGGAGCTCCCGTAGAACAATGCCGTTTTCCGGAAACGATCCCTTTCAACAATCTAAAATCCATACCCTATTTTGAGAAAGGGGAGTTAAGATCTATGCATGCGCAAGGATATGGTTTATTGTACGGAAATCTTTACGACACAGAGTCAATTACTGCTGCAGATGATTTAGGGTTCCGCAATGCATTGTTGGCAGTAATGATTCCTTCTCGACTGAATGGTATGGGGCGTGCAATTAAAATTCCAGCAGGCTTTAAACAGGCAACAAACTTAGAAATGCAAAGCGTATTCAATCCCACAGGCCAATGGCCGATACAGTCCCATGAAGGCAATGTTAATGAGTATTGGGACCACGGGCATTTTCAAACAATACCTTTACCCTACGTTCACAGATTGTATACTTGGATTAAAAATGAAATTGAATAATGGTTTAAATTATGAAAATAAATATATTTCTATTTTGTTGCTTGATTTGCCAGCGGTCTGTTGGAGATATGCTTGAGGCCAAAGGTCGCGTCACGATCTCAACAGATGACCAGGCGTCCGTGGAAGGTACTAAAATTCATATTTTTTTCAACCATGGAGACCTTGATGTATTTCTTAATTCCAAATCATGGTACACTCCAAAGGAGTATATTCTTGACAAGGATGGAATTGCGAAATTTGATGAGTCATCTAATGACTTTAGCGCTTCATTCAAGATTGACGGTTATTGGCCCGCCTCCTTCAACATCAGCAATGCTCCCATACTGAATGAGCGTAACGAGTGGATTCCCCGGTTATGGGATATACGAGTTCTCCTCCGCAGAAAAATGAAACCACGCCCGCTCTATGTAAAGAGTGAATCTCTAATGTTGACCGAACTGAATCACCGGTATGGATATGATATGGAGCGCGGTGCCCTGGTCCGTCCATATGGTATTGGTGTACAATCCGATATGTATTTCACCATGACAGGTGAAGTCGATCGTGAAACAGGTGAATTCGATATTAAACTGACCGTTTCATTTCCTTCTGAAGGGGATGGCATCATATCCGTGCCCGCAGTAAATCCACCCTTTGTTGAGCAGTCTCTTCTTCTGGGCCAGGAGGCACCTGAAAATGGGTTTCAGCCCCAGTTATCCATCAGAACGTTTATGAAACAAGTTGACGGACGATGGAAAGGCGCTCAAGAGCCATCGTTGTTTGAATTACAATCCATCGAAGGGCTTTGGTTTCGAACGCATACAATAAAAAACGCGCAGACGGGGGAATTTGTCCGTGCTCGTCATGGTAAAATATTTCATGAGTATGATGGTGCATTTCGTTTTAATTTTTCGAAAGATCCCCGGGATAATGTTTACAGCGGTGATTTGTCTTTCACGTACTTCTATGCGCCGGATGAATCGAGATCCCTCGAATTCAACCAGCAGAACCTCCTCCCGTGGCGTGAGGGCTTTTTTCCCGGGTATTTTCCTCGAACAAAACATTAAGACCTGTTATACAATACACCTATTCACTTTACAAAACATTTATCACGAAACTCTCAAATGAAAATTTTCAGGCTTTGTTTGTATGGTATCTTTGCGGTGATGACCTGCTGTGCGCAGGAGAAAGGCCTGTACAGGGAAAACGACACCATGATTGA
>CAZCFM010000136.1:0-9037 GCA_964497855.1 uncultured Verrucomicrobiota bacterium
GTCATCCCCCCACATCCCGATCCGCACCGGAGAAAAACATGAAAAAGACACACATCACCATCCTTGCCGTCCTGGCCCACCTCGGTGCCGCTCACGCCACGATCCTTTTCGATGGCACGACCCACACTGAGAATTTCGATACCCTGGCCACTGCCGCCGCGAACGTCAACATTGGTGCCGGCACCGCGCCCGCCTGGGCGAATGATACCACGCTCGACGGTTGGTATGCCGGTGGCACCGGCACCTTGACCGCCACTTACGGCATATTCAATGGTTCCGGCAGTTCCACAGGTTTGGCGGTTGGCCAAAACGGTGTGGGAAGCTTTGGCGCGTTCAGTGCAACGGAACGCGCCTTGGCCCCCCTCAAGCGCAACAATTCGTCCTTCGTCGGCCTCGCCTTGCTGAACAATAGCGGTGACGTCCTCACCGACTTCACTATCACCTACACCGCCGAACGCTGGCGCGACAACGCGGTGCAAGCGGCAAGCCAGGTGGGTTTGGATTTCGCCTACCAAGCCAATGCGTTGGGCATCACTTCGGGCACCTGGACGCCCGTGGCGGCCTTGACCCACAACGCTCCGGCCATGACCAATGCCGGAACTCTAGATGGCAATGATGCGGCGAACCGCGAGACCCTATCCTTCACGCTGGTCGGCCTCAACATCGCCGATGGCGATACCGTGTGGCTTCGCTGGGGACTGCGCACGAGCGGCAACAACGGCTCTTATGTCGCGATTGACGACCTGAGCGTCACAGCCATCCCCGAGCCGGGCAGTCTGGGCTTGGTGGGCATTGCGCTTGGCAGCCTGTTGCTGTTCCGCCGCCGCAAATAAAGCCTCTTGGAATGTACCCCCCTCACCCGGCAAGGCTTCGCTCTGCCGGGTGTTTTGTTCCGAACTCCGTCGGAGGGGATAGAGGTCAGAGGAAAGAGGTGAGAGGATAGAGGGTAGCTTCTTACCCCCGTAATCCGATCTGAACTCTGACCTCTACCCTCTGTGTTCACTCCCACCCTGACGGCCAGGAAAGGCCATCCTCCGTTTTCACTCCCAACCTGACGGCCTGGAAAGGCCATCCTCCGTTTTTTTAAATCCGCATTCCGCATTCCGCACTCCGCACTTCCCATGCATCGCCTGACCGCCTTTTCCGCCCGTCTCATCCGCTTCCAGCACCATCCCGAGGGTCGTTTTGACGACCGCCCGTCGTTCGTCGCGCAGCACCGCGCCCACGGACGGACCCTGGAACCCGATGCCCAGGGCGTGTACCGCACGGACTCCGTCGAAATCCGCGTCCGGGGCAAGGGCCCCTTCAGCGCCAAAAACACCGAAGTGCACTTCGACATGGGCGTATGGCGGCCGGGCATGATCCCTCTCCAGGCCTTTGGCGGAACCACCCGCACCCTCGACGGCACCGTCGGCGATCCTCCCAGCTCCCCCGGCATCCTCTCCCTCGACGGCTGGGCGGTGGTGGATGACTCCGGTACCGTGCGGTTTGAGGAGGAGGGGGGGGGAGGTTGGAAGGTTGAAGGTTGGAAAGTTGGAAAGTTGAAGGTTGAAGGTTGCGGGTCCACTCCGCACTCTTCACTCGACACTCGTCATTCGTCACTCGTCATTCTGCCCGGCGTTCCCGACGGGCAAGACTTTTACCTTTTCCTGCACGGCCACGATTTCAAGGCGGCGCTGGCCGACTTCATTGCCCTCTCCGGTCGTCCTCCGTTGCCGCCGCGCGCCGTCCTCGGCCTGTGGTGGAGCCGCTATTGGAAATACTCCGACGCCGACCTCAAACAGATCGTCTCCGAGTTCCGCGAACACCAGTTTCCCCTCGACGTGTTGGTCCTGGACATGGACTGGCATCTGGCCAAGGACTGGTCCGGCTACACTTGGAACAAATCCCTCTTCCCCGATCCGCCCGCGTTTCTGGATTGGTGCCACCAACAGGATCTCAAGGTCACCCTCAACCTGCATCCCTCCAACGGCGTGCAGGCCTTCGACGAGGACTACGCGAACTTCGCCAAGGCTCTGGGACATCCGGCGGACGGATCGCGCGTGCCCTTCCGCTGCTCGGACCCCGCCTACATGCGGGAGTATTTCCACCGTCTCCACCATCCCCGCGAGGCCGAAGGCGTGGACTTCTGGTGGATGGACTGGCAGCAGGGCGAGGTCTGCGAAATGCCCGGTCTCGATCCGCTCGCCTGGCTCAACCATCTGCATCACCACGACCACGACCGCGCCGACCGCCGCGGCGTCATGCTCTCCCGCTGGGGCGGCCTCGGCGGACACCGCTATCCCATTCAATTCTCCGGCGACACCCACACCAAATGGGAAACCCTGGCCTCGCAGGTGGATTTCACCGCCAACAGCGCCGCCTCGCTCGCCGGCTGGTGGAGCCACGACATCGGCGGCCACCTGCAGCCCACGCCCCCCGAACTCTACACCCGCTGGTTTCAGTGGGGCTGCTGGTCGCCCGCCCTCCGCCTGCACTCCTCCAACAATCCCAAACACGAACGACGTCCCTGGGCCTACGGACACGAGGTCATGGAGGCCTGCCGCACGGCGGTGGAGATGCGCCTGCGCTATTTCCCCGTCTGGATCGCCGCCAGCCACCGCTTCACGGCAACCGGCATCGCCCCGCTCACCCCAATGGGTTTCGAACATCCGGCCAATCCCGCCGCCCACGCGGCCCGCCACCAGGCCATGCTCGGTGAAGACCTCCTCATCGCCCCCATCGTCACACCCATGCGCGACGGACGCGCCGAACGCAGTGTCTGGCTGCCGCCGGGGGCCTGGATCGACCTGCAAACCGGCCAGCGCCACGCGGGCGGCACGTTTATCCTCGTGGAGGGCAACCTCAACCGGATTCCCATCTTCGTGCGCGAAGGCGCGGTCCTGCCCATCGACCCGCGTCCGCGCGGAGCCATCGCCCATCTCGACCCCTCGGAACTGCACTTCGAGTGCTGGCCCGGCAGCGGCGAAGGCGTGGCCATCGAGGACGAAGGCGAGGGAGACGGCTGGCAACGCGGCGAAATCGCCCGCACCCGCCTGCAACAGACACGCACGGGCTACGAGGTCACGCTTATCCTGCACGGCACGGAGGGGCGTTTCCCCGGACTGCCCGCGCGGCGTGCGGTTCACATTCATGTACGCGGTGTCCAAAAGCCCCTTCATGTGGAAGGGCCGCAGGGCATGGACTGGACATGGACGGACATGGAACTACACCTTGTCGTGCCGCCGCGGCTGGTCGGCGAGGGCGCGGAGATCCGGCTGTGCGCAGCGGTTGCTCTCGCCCCGCAGATACCGATTGCACTCAAGGAGCCGCGCACAGAACTGAGTCCCCGCTACGACCGCCGCAAGGCGCGGATCTCGCTGGCGGATTTGCTCCTGATGCCTCCGGAGGGAGGCGGCGAGGCGGTGGTCACCTGGACCGCGCAACAGCAGCGCGTCGAACGCATCAGCCAGTCTTCGGGCCGGATCAGCTCGCCCACCGTCATGCCCTGTCCTTTTGCCTGGGACGAGGAGGGCGGCGCGATGCGCTGGGATGCGGACGTCACCTGGATTTGGGGCGAAAACGAGCGCAGCGACCGCTCCGCCTGCGCCTGGGACCTCTACACCGGCCTCGGCGAATGGGACATTGCCCTGCTGAAGGACCCGCAAGCCACCGCCGTGCAGGCCCTCGATCCAACGATGGCCATCGCGGGAGCGAGTGACTGGTTTTCGCAGCGCTACCGGGAGCTGCGGGAGGAATCCCTGCTGGACGGGCCGCGTCTCTGGTGCGATTCCATTCTGGCCAATCGCTTGGGACGCAGCATCGGCATGTTCGCCCCCGACGGACAGCTCCAGGCCGACGCGCTGAAAAATGAGCGGATCCACGTTGCCGCGTTCACGGAGATTCGGGTGGTCGATCCCCTGCAGGTTCGCTTCAAGCTCAAGAGCCTGAGCCAGGAACTTCGTTTCGCCGTTGGGGACAGCCGCTTGCCGCTGGACAAGGACGGTTTCACGCCCCTGCTGTCCCTGGAGCCCGGCCTCCACCCGCTGAAGGCGATGCTGCTGAACCTGGATGTCGCCCAGGCCATCCGCTACTTCCGCATGCTCACGGTCATTGCCTTCGGCCCCGACGGCAAACCCCTCACGGGCCTCGGCGAACCCCGTCGCCCCCATATCCCGGAGAACGCCTGACATGAAAACCCGCCACATACACAACTCTTCATTCGTCATTCGTCATTCAACACTCGACACTCGCAGCGGTTCCACCCTCGTGCTCACCCTGCTCGTGGTCAGCCTTCTGCTGGTGCTGGTGCTGGCCTTCGTGGCCCAGGCGCGGGTGGAGCTGCGGAATGTGTTGCGGCATCAGGAACTGCTGCAAGCCCGTGCCAACGCGCGCATGGGACTGCATCTTGCCATCGGCAAACTTCAGGAGGCTCTGGGTCCGGACACGCGGGTCTCCGCAACGGCGGCGATCGGCAGCGTGGGCGATCCGAACGTCCCGGACAACGGCGTCCGCGTGCCGGTCGACGGCACCCGTCACTGGACGGGTGTCTGGGGCAACGCCGCCAACCCGCGCAACGCCGCGCTGCCCGGCGACGACAGCAAGGCCTCCTTTGAGCCCGAGGTGCCGGTGCTGCTGAACTGGCTGGTCAGCGGCAACGAAGCCCTCACACACGAGGCCTCCAGCTCCGCCAACGATTTCGGGCGCATCGTGGCCTTCCCGGAAGCCCCCGGTGCCGCCGTACTGGCCGGTCTGGCCCCCTGGGTGCAAAGCGCCCCCGCCTCGCGCGGCCCACTACCCGTGCACCCGCAGCTCCCCGTCACCCGCAGCGATGGCAGTCCGCTGCAGTCCGGCGCTACAGATCCCCTCAATGTGCGGATCGCGGGCCAACCCGGAGTCTTGCTGGTGGGAGGAGAACGCCCGGTGGAGGATTTTGTGGTGGTGCCCCAGGTGTCCATCGCCCCCGGCGGAACGGGCGGCGCCTACGCCTGGTGGGTGGGGGACGAAGGCGTGAAAGCGCGTCTGGATCTGCGCGAGTTGCTCACGGGCGGCGGAATGGCCGACCAAGCCCGCGCCCTGAACCGTCCGGCCCGCCTGAACCCAGTGCTGGCGCAACCCGACTGGGACCCGGACTGGCCGGCCCTGGAACGCGTCGGTTCCACCGCGCAGCTCGCCTTTGCTCCCGGAGGCGCCGACATCCTCCAGAACGCCTTTCATGACTACAGCAGCCACGCCATTGGCGTGTTGGCCGACAGCGCCAAGGGCGGATTGCGCAAGGACCTCACGGCCGGCCTTTCCTCCGGCAGCCCGCTTGCGGAACTCGGCCTGGACCAGCCCCTCATCAGTCTCCCCCCCGCCAAGGCCTCCAGCACCCACACCTTTCCAGACCGGGCCAACCTGACCCGCGTGCAGTGGAGTGGCGACGCGCCGGACACCGGAACGCTTCCCTCCTGGGGAGGCCTGTACCGCCATGTGCGCCTGCAGGACGAACTCCAGGGCGAGGAGCCTCTCGTCGCCCCCCGCGTGGCCACGTCAACCGAGGCCGGCATCTTCCCCATCGCCACCCGGGTGCACTACCACGTCCACGCCGCCCTTGTGAATGGCGACGTCTATCTGCTGCATATGCCCACGGTCGTGTTCTGGAATCCCCTCAACGTGCGCATGGCCCCCGCCGACTTCTGGTTCAACATCGAACTCAACTACCACGGCGACATCGGCCCCTACGCGGCTAACTTCGGACGCGCCTTTCCCGCCGTCCTCGTGGCCCACGGCCCGGTGCTCAACACCGCCCCCTGGTTTGGCAACACCAACGCGATGTGGCAGGACAGAACCTACCGGGAAACCCACATGGTCGGCGCGCGCGGTGCCTCTTCCCTCATCAAGGGCTCCGAGCGCATGGCCTCCGCCCCCGACCAGGGCTTCCGTTTTCTCGTGCGGATGACCGAAGCCCTCGAGCCCGGCGAGGCCCGCGTCTTCAGTCCCCTCGAACCCGCCGAACTGAACGCCGACCCCGCGCAGCGGATTCTCAGCGATGGCTTCAGCGACAACTCCTGGTTTCATGAACGTGTTTCCCTCGACGACGACGTGGGCGGCAACCACGTGTACCGCATCTTCATCTCCTGGCCCAGCGCCAGCATGAACCGCCCCTCCCGCTACGCCTACGGCCTGGGAACGGATTTCAGCGAGGCCACGCAACTGCGGCGGATCGACGGCATCACCGGTCCCGGCTACCACAATCCCGGAAGCGTGGTCAACACGCTGAAAGTGGACAACCCCGGCGTGGGCATTCCGGCCTTCCACGCCGCCACCAATCCGCTCATCCCCGGGGCGGGTAATTTTCCGCAGCCGGATGGCGGCCGCGCCTCCGCGCGGGAGATCGTGAACTGGCTCACGTCCCTCAACCCGAATCTTCCCGGCGGCCAGGTCCCCCCCAATTTCACCCCCTTCGGCTGGGACTACAAACTGCAAATGGCCCTGCCCACCCGCGAAGGCGAGCCAAACCCTTTTGCCTCCACGGACGCCCACATTCGCTGGCTGGGGCAGCACAATCCCCTCAGCGAGGCCATGGGCGCCTCCCTCACCGATGCGCAGGGAGCGAAAGGCTACAACAACCACCCCTTCTATCCCATGAACCTCGTGGGCAGCAACTCCAACCGCAAACGGGTGTTCGACGTGGCCCCCGACTTCCCGGACAGCCCCGGCGCAACCTTCGTCGGCGGCTCCCATTTCCTCACCATCCCCGCCTCCACGGGACGACTCGTCGTGCGCGACCTGCCCCGCCGGGACAGCGGCGTGTTGTCCATCGGCGCACTCTCCCATGCGGATGTTCACCCCCGCCGCGGCCAGATCAGCAGCCACCGCGCCTACACCGCCGCCGCCATGCCCGCCTTTCCCATCGGCAACGCCCTCGCCGATCCCCGCGTGCATCCCGCCGACATCGACGGCTTTCCCGACAACTGGAACAGCACCATGAGCCGGAGCCCCTACTCCTTCAACAACCCCCGCTCCGACGCCGTCAACCGCCGCCTGCATTTCGACCTCAGCTATCTCCTCAACCGGACCCTCTTCGACCGCTATTTCTTCTCGGGCGTACCGCGCACGGGCAGTCTCGACGGCCCCATGGACAACCCCCTCCACCGCCCCAACCGACCCGGAACCGACCCCGCCCTGCTCCGGGATGTGGACCGCGCCGCCGAACACCTGAGCCTCTACGGCGCCTTCAACATCAATTCCGTTTCCGTGCCAGCCTGGACGGCTCTTCTCGCGTCGTTCCGGGGGCGCACTGTTCCCGGCCAGGGGAATGTCGCCGATGCAACACCCTTCCCAAAACTGCTCTTCCCCCTCGGCGACCCGCTGGACAATCAGGGCGGCAACAACCTCACCTATGTGGCCAACCGCTTCCGCCAACTCAGCGACGCGGAAATCCGCGCCCTCGCCGAAGCCATTGTCGATGAAATCCGGGCCCGCGGCCCCGCCCTCAGTCTCGCTGGCTTCATCAACCGCCGCCCCCAGGCCCTGTCCAGCGCCTCTCCCGCCGCCGCCGCCGCGCTGGGCCGCACGCACGGCGACCTCAACAGCGCCAACCCCCTGGAGCGCCGCGTGGGACACCAGGCCCTGCTCGGCACCCTCCAGCACGCCATCGACCGCGTGCAAACCCCATCCGCCAGCAACCCCCAAACCTTCAGTGGCATCAACGACCGTCTCCGCACCTGGCTGAACACCGGCAACGGCACTGACGATTACAACAACACCGCCCTCGAGAATCAAGCCTGGCTGCACCGCTCCGCCGCCCTGGGGTTTGCGGATTCGATGACCTTGTCCCAGCCCAGCACCGTCCACACGGACATGCCCCTCGCCCTGCGCTCCTCCGCCGTCGGAATGCCCGGCTATCTGACCCAGGCCGACCTGCTGCGCGCGCTCGCCCCCGTGCTCAGTGCCCGTTCCGACACCTTCCGGGTGCGCGTCTATGGCGAACACGCGGGCGCCCGCGTCTGGGCCGAAGCGATTGTCCAACGCCAAAGCGCCTATCTGGATGATACGGAAGATCCCATCCTGCATCCCCGGCAGGTGTCGGACGTCTCCCGGCGTTTCGGACGGCGTTTTGAAGTCGTATCCTTTTCCTGGCTTTCCCCGGAGGATCTCTGATGCGCCTGTTCCTTCTCTCCCTGCTCATCGCCTGTGCGGTCTCCGCCCAGGACGCGCCGGAAATCCCCCTGCAAAGCATCACATTTCTCCTGCTGGGTTCCGCCGTGGATCCGGAACTGGCCCTGCCCGACATCGTCTTTCAGTTTGAAGACCACCAAGGGGTCAATGGCCTGTCCCTGCAGCCGGGAGGCATGGCCGGTCCTTTCCTGCGTCCCCTCGATCCGGAGCTTGTCCTCTTCCGCGAAAAACAGATCCCCCCGCCTCCAGACGCCGCCCCGGGCACGCCGCCCACCGTCCAGCGCCTGCCCGTCGGCCGCGTGGCGATTCCGGTGACCTGGCGCAATGTGTTTGTGCTGGTGAATGTGGATTCCCGCAGCGGAACCGTGAAAAACATGGTCCCCCTCAATCAAAGCGCCGACGTCCTGCCCGCGGGACACCTCGGGCTCATCAGTTCCCTCAACCGCAGCGTGAACGTGCGCCTCGGCGAGGCAACGGGCGAGTTGCCGGCCGGGGGACGCCTCCTGCTCCCCGCCAGGCGCCGCACGGGCCCGCGCGGAGACATGGTGCTCTTTCTCGCCGGCGCCCGCAACGGAGACGGGGAGATGGAGGTGCTCGCCTCCCGCCGCATTTCCGTCAATCCCGATTTCCGCCGCCTCGCCCTGCTTTTTCCCGACGCGGGAGGCACGCTGCAAATCATCGTTCTGCCCCCCGCACCCGAAGATCCAGCTCTGCCAGAGGTTCCGAGCCCTTAGTTCCCTGTACACCTCTGCGAATCTGTAAGGGATCGGGTTCTGAAACGATTACGTTGATATAATGTTCTCCCGCATCTTCTCCAAACTCAACGCAGTGATTTCACGAGCCCTCCACCAAGGATGGAGCGCGGAAAAGGTCTGTTGGTCCTGCGCCTGGGGCT
>CAZCFM010000137.1:0-8983 GCA_964497855.1 uncultured Verrucomicrobiota bacterium
TGGAGCCCGGCCGCGCCTGGCCCTACACGGTCGAAACCGCGGAGGGACGGGTGTTGGGGGAGGGGACGGCCCGCACCTTGCCGATAGACCGTCCCGTCACCCTGGGGATCCTCGGGGATCCCAGTCCTTCCCCCGAACGTTTTGAACTCATCGCCGCCCGCCTTCACGCTCTGAAACCGGATGTGCTGCTGCTGCTCGGGGATCTCACCCGCGACGGACGCATGGCCCCGCTCTGGGACGGGGATCTTTTTCACCGCGCCCCGGATTTGTTCCGAAACACCCCGACGCTCGCGATTCAGGGGAACCATGAAATGGACTCCCCCTATCTCGAACACATTCTCGTCACCCCCTCCGGCACCCGCAACTGGGTGCAGCGCATCGCGACACTCACCCTGATCGGCATCGACGGCGCGGGCGACTGGTCTCCGGGCTCCGCGAACCACGCCTGGCTGGACAAGGCGCTGGAAACGCGGGAGACCCCGTTTGTTGTGGTCGCCAATCACTACCCCGCGTTTTCCTCCTCGGGACACGGCGTGGAGAACGGGGAGGGGATTCCGCGGGAGCCCGTGGTCCGCAGCAGCCGCTTTCACATTCTTCCCCTGCTGGCCCGCCACCGCGTGCAGGCCTACTTCAACGGGCACGAACACGGCTACGAGCGCTCCCTGCTCCCCGGCGGCGTCACCGCCCTGATCTGCGCCGGGGGCGGGGGACGCCTGTACCCTCTCTCACCCGACCCCGCCCAAAATCCCCATCGGCTGGTCAACCAACCCGTCCACCACATCGGTCTGCTCACCCTGACTCCCGGAGAAATGATATTCGAGGCCAGAGGCTTGAACGGGTTCTGTCTGGACCGGGTCCTCTGGCGGGTCACCTAGCTTCAAATGAGGGTGCCCTGATTTTCCTTGCCTAATCCCTTGCCTCCCTATGAAACCGCATTCATCTGTCCGAGCCTTTCCAAATCTGCTGAGTCTAATTCTTCTGTTCCTGTGCGCCGCGGGATGTCAAACGCCTTCGCCGCATCTTGGAGGGACGGTGCGCGCGACCCGGCACCTGGGCTTTCCGGCCTATGAGATAACGGATGGCCGCTCGCGGGCCGTGGTGGTGCCGGAATTGGGGGGGCGGGTGATGTTCTGGGGCCGGGTGAACGGTCCGAACCTGATGTACAATGTCGCGGACAGGACGGCGGAGAACCTGGGGGAGGGGTTCGTGAACTGGGGCGGGGACAAAACCCTGGCGGGCCCGCACGTGCTGTGGCGTCGATACAGTGAATCCCGCTGGCCGCCCCGCCCGAGCTGGATCTCGGAGGCCCACGGGGCGCGGCTGGAGGACGGAGGCCGCCGGCTGGTCACCACGGGGCCGGTCTGGGAGGGGTTTGAGTTCCGGGTCATACGCGCGTACCGGTTTGTGGGCGACGGGGTGCTTGAAATCACGCAAATCCTGGAGAAAACGAATGACAGCGAGGAACGGCTCGCGGTATGGAGCGTTTCGCAGGTGAGGGAGCCGGATCAGGTGTACATGCTGCGCGCCGCGGAGGCCGGGGGAGAGGAGGGCATCCACTATTCCAACCGGCGCCGGGAGGCCATGCCGGTGGATCTGTCCGGAGGGGATTTTCTCCGCTTTACTTTCCAGTCTCTGGGCGCGGTGAAGGTTTCCTTGGAGACGCCCCACCATGCCCTGGCAGCGCGCTGGGGCGACACGGTCTGGCTGCAACGGGCCCGCTTTGTAAGCGGGAACCTGGTCCCCTTGCACGAACTCCCCGTGTTTCCGGTGGAGATCTATTCCCAAGGGCGGGCGGAAGCGAATTACGTGGAATTGGAGCTAATGTCACCCCTGGTCCTCCTCAAGAAACACGAGCCTGTCATCCACACCCTCTACTGGTCTTTGCACCCGGCCCCCGCGCACCCCGAACCCATCAAAGAACTGTTGCGGAAACCTCCGCCGGACCCGGCCCCCAACGCGCGTACGTTTGCGCATTGACAGCAAAGACGCCTCTCATTATAGGAACGTTCACTATATTAAAACCTCCACAAGGAAGCCTGCAATGTACGGATTAACAACGGATTTGACGATGGTCGGGGTGATCCCCGTATTGATGAACACAGGCGCGGCGCTTTTGCCGGCGGCGATCGCCGCCATGGCCAGCGCGGTGGCCCTGCTGTTCAAGCCCAAGGAACTGTTCCGGGTTTGCAAAGCCAAACCGCATGTTCCGGTGATCCTTCTGGCGGCGGCGGCGGGTTTGTTTTTCGGGGTGCCGTGGTTGATGAGCCTGGGCGGGGAGGCCCCTGCGCCCGTGGCGCGCCAGGCGGCGGCGCAGGCCGGCGGGGGCGCCGCGTCACAGACGGACTGGCCGAGTGTGGCCCTGCAAATCATCCGCAACGAACAGCGCTCGGCCCGTGGGGGCGGGGTCCAGGAGGACCCCGGGCAAACGGACGGGGGCACAAATACCCCCGTTGTCGAGAAAGATCTGGGCTATATCTTCCGCCGGGATGCCGCCCGGCGCGGGCATGATGGCGGTCCCTCTCCCTTGAATCTCTCGCTGGACTGGGAGTCGCATCCGGAGGAGTTTGCGATGATTCTGACCGCCCCTCTGGAGAAGGACGGCATTGTCTACGCGGCATCCACCCTGCTCGATCCGCCCAGCACCTTCGGCATGGTGTTCGCGGTGGACAGCGACACCGGCGAAATCCGCTGGAAGGCGCAGCAGCTCGACGCCTCCGGACGCCAGATGAAGGGATTTTTCAGTTCACCGGCCCTGACTCCCGACGGACGTTATCTGATCATAGGCCAGGGGCTCCACCCCGATACCGCGTGCGAGCTGATCTGCCTGGACACGGAAACCGGCGCGGTGGTGTGGACGGTTCTCACGCCCCTTCACATCGAGAGTTCGCCCGCGATTTACGGGGATATCGTCGTCGTGGGGGCGGGGGCCATCGAGGTGGGGCCCGAGCGGAAACCCGCGGGGGATCCCGCGGGAGTTGGCAACCCGGGCTACGTCTTCGCCGTGCGCATCAGCACCGGCGAGGAGCTGTGGCGGTATCCGGTGAATGACCCGGAAAGTTCGCCCGCCATCCAAAACGGCATCGCCTATATCGGCTCCGGCTTTAATGGGCAGGCCGTGGTCGCCCTGCGCGTGGAGGGCACGGATGCGGAACTGAAGGCGCAGGGACTCGAACGCCTGGTCTGGAGCCGCGAAACACCCTACGCGGCTGTGGCGGCGGTGACCCTGGTGGACGACCTGGTGTTGATCGGCGGCGGCAACAGCGATTTTGTTTTTGCCGATCCCAACCCCGCCGGGGTGATACTGGCTCTGGATCAAAAGACCGGTGACCTTCGCTGGTCGCTCGACATGCCGGACAGTGTGCTGGGTCCCATCGCCGTGCACAACGGCATCGGCGTGGCCCCGGTCCGCAGCGCCCCGCACCAGGGTCGCCGGAGCGGAATGCTGGTGGCCTTCGATGTGCGCGACAAGGGCCGCGTGCTGTGGAATCACCACCTGGATCGGACCGCCCTGATGCTCGCGGGGGCCGCGCTGACGGACACCCACGTGTATGCGGTCAGTTCGGACGGATACCTGCGGGTGTTGAATGCCAAAGACGGATCCCTCGTGGAGGAGCACTACGTCAACCGCGCGGATCGGCCCGGGGAAATGGGGCTCTCCATCAGCTCCCCCACCATCTCCGGGGGCCGCCTGTATCTGGGCACGGAAACCGGCGGACTCCGCGCGTACGAGGGAAGGGTGAATCCATGAGCGGCGCCGAATCCTCTGAACAAGCGATGCATCTTCTGCCGCTTCGTCAATGTCACGAGCCGGAAAGCGTCGGGGGCAAGGCGATCAATCTGGCCCGGATGATCCAGGCGGGTTTCCCGGTCCCGGGCGGCTTCGTCATCACCACCCACGCCTATGCCCACGCGCGCCGTGAGACCGGGGGCATGGCGCTGCCGGAGGATCTCGCGGCCCGGGCGCGCCGCGCCTACCGGGATATGGGAAGTCCCACCGTCGCTGTCCGCTCCTCCGCCACCGCCGAGGACCGCGAGGACGCTTCGATGGCGGGGCAGTACGAAACCATTCTGAACGTGCGGGGCGAAGAGGCCCTGTTGGCGGCGGTTCTCCGGTGCTGGAGCAGTCTGGATTCCCCCCGCACCCGCAGCTATCTGGCCCGTCTGGGGCTTCGGCCCGATCAGGTGGCCATGGGCGTGGTGGTACAGGAGCAGGTGGCCGCCGATGTGGCGGGAGTGCTCTTCACCGTGAATCCCCGTGGTGGTTCCGGCAACAGCCTGGGGGAGATGCTGGTGGAGGCCAGTTGGGGTTTGGGGGAAAGCGTGGTGAGTGGCGAGGTGCAGCCGGATACCTTTGTGCTGGATCGGCAAAACGGACGTGTCCTGCAGTCGGTGATCGGCAGCAAGGCCACGACGATCTCCCCCCTCTCCGCGGACGGGGATGCCGGGGCCGAACCCGCCGCCACCGGGGAGAATCAACAGGCCATCGCCTGCCTGAATTCCCGTCAGATCGTGGCCCTGTGGCAGTTGGGCTGCGAGGTGCAGCGCCACTATGGCCGTCCCCAGGATATCGAATGGGCCTTTGCGGGTGGCAAGCTTTACCTGCTCCAATCCCGCGCCATCACCACCCTGGAACAGATGGAAGCCTACGAGCTCTGTCTCTCCGAAACCCGTGAGAAAATCCGGGCGGGTTTGCAGGCCGGACGGGGTCCCTGGGTTCCCCACAACCTTGGGGAAACCCTGCCACATCCCACCCCGCTTTCCTGGGAGGTCATCTCCCGCTTCATGAGCGGCGCGGGTGGGTTTGGCAACCTCTATCGCCAGGTGGGTTTTGTCCCCTCCGAAGAGGTGACCCGCGATGGATTTCTTGAGCGCATCGCCGGGCGCATCCACATGGATCTCAGCCGCGCCTCGGACATGTTTTTCGAGAATTTCCCCTTTCAATACGATATCGAACTTCTGCGCCAAAATCCCGGAGCTTCGCAGGAGCCGCCCACCATCCCCACCGGCTCGCGCATGGACCTTTTCCGGATCGGCAAGCGCCTCGGCGCGGTCAGCCAAGCCCTGGACAAACTTGCCGTTGATTTCGACCGGAGCTACGAAAACAGGCTTCTGCCCGCCTTTGTGGGCTGGGTCAACGAGGAGAAAAAACGCGATCTCCAGGCCCTGTCGGTGAAGGAGTGGCGGGAGCTGTGGGACCAGCGGGAAAAACAGGTTCTGGACGACTTCGCCCCGCAAACCCTGCTCCCGAGTCTGATCATCACCCAGGTGCTGCAACAGCTCCGGGATTTTCTGGAGCAACAGATCTGGGATGAGGATCCCGAAACCCTCCTGCGCAAGCTGGCCGGCGGCGGCCCGCCCGATCTCACCCTGCAATCCACCCAGTTGCTCTACGAGGCGGGCAAAGACAACACGCGCCTGGACGAATGGCTGGCGCGCTTCGGGCACCGCGCCCCGTCGGAATTTGATCTGGCCGTCCCCCGCTGGCGCGAGCGTCCGGAGGAGGTGGCAGACATGGCCCGCCGCCTCGCGGCGGGAGAGCCGCCCATGGACCGCCACCGGCAGCAGGCCGAGTCCGCCAAACGCTGCCGCGATGAACTCGCCGCCAAACTCTCCCCCGGCCTGGTGAAGGAGCTGGATGACCGGATCGCGATGGTCCACCGCTATTCCCGCTTCCGCGAGGACGGCAAATACGCCCTGATCCTCGGTTATGACCTGTTGCGGGATCTGGTGCTGGAGGCGCGCCGCCGGCTCGATGTGTCGGATGACCTCTGCCTCCTGAGCCGCGGAGAGCTTCACGATGCCCTGCTGACCGGTTTCGCCCCGCTGCACCTCCTCGAACAACGCCGCCGCCTCCGCGAGGCGGAGGCCCAGCTCATCCTGCCGTCTGTGCTGGATGCCGACAGCCTCGACGCGCTCGGAGAACCCCCGGAAATCGTCGGGGGCGACCGCCTCACCGGCCTCGCGGTCAGCGACGGGTTCCGCGGTGGGCCGGTGCGCATTGTGTACAGTCCCGAGAAAGCCGGCGACCTGGGCAAAGACTACGTCCTGGTCTGCCCCAGCACCGATCCCAACTGGACTCCCCTGTTTGTGGGCGCGGCGGCGCTGGTGCTGGAATGCGGAGGCTCGCTTTCCCACGGGGCGGTGGTGGCCCGGGAAATGGGCCTGCCCGCTGTGGTGATTCCTCATGCCACCCGGCTCTTCGCGGAAGGGGAAATGGTCCGGGTCGACGGCCGCCGCGGCGCGGTGATCCGCGGCGCCGGCGGAACGGAAGACGCGGCGGACGCTCCCGAAAACGGGGAGATTCCCCGCAACCTGATCCCGCCTGTTGCCGGGCCCGTGGAGAGAAAAGCCGGGGAACTGCGGAATCGCTTTCTGCTCATCTGGGCCGTTTTTTTCGCTCTCTATTACGGCCTGCCTGAAACCTGGATGAAACTGCCCGTCACCCGGCTCATCGACATCCTGCTCCTGCCGCTGGTGGCCCGATTGGGCGCCCCGCTGATGGTGGCCGCCACCGCCGTGTTCTTCGGCGTTGTCTGCATGCTGGGGCAACTGTTGATGACAGATACCCCCCGATTGCGCGAGGCCATGAAACGGGTGAAAGGCCTGCGCGGGTATGTCAAGCCCCTGCCGGAAGATCACCCCCACCGCAAAGAGGCCGCCGCCCTGTCCGCCAAGGTGACGAGTCGCAACCTGATGGCCTCTTTTGTGCCCATGGCGGTCCTGTTGGGCCCGATGTTGCTGGTGTTTTTCTGGTTCCCCGAACGGGTTGAATCCATTTGGCGCAACGCCCCCGCCCACTCCGCCGTATATGTGTCGGCGTCCGTGGATGGCGAATACACCGGGCCGGTGGAACTCGCGGGCCTGCCGGAGGGCTGGACGGTGGCGGAGGGTGTGACCCGCACGAACCCCCCGGTCCGCGCCACGCTGGAGGCCCTGCATCGACGCTGGAGCGGGCGGAGTGATTTTTCGCATCTGGCCACCTGGGAGGAACAGGCCTCGGTCATGCAGGCCCGTGAGGCGGTGCTCGCGGATTTGCGCGGCTTTCTGGACCGCGGTATTCCTCCCATGGAAATGGCGTGGAGGATCTATCCCCCCGAGGGGGTGGAGGGGCGTTTTCCGTTCCGCCTCCGGACGGCATCGGGCGAGGAAATCGCCAGTGTGGCCGTCCTCGGCCCCGCCGCCGCTCCCGAGCCGCGCGAAGTCATCGATCCCAAGAAGCCTCCCATGCAGGTGGTCCGCGGCAAAGACAAAACCCCCTTCCGGGAAATGCGGGTCAGTTATGCCCGCAACCTCGAACGCGGCGCGGATGTCTTCTGGCCGCCGGTCGAGCGCTTCACTTCGCCTCCGCTCCTCTCTGGATGGCTCGTGGTGTACATCCTCGCCTATCTTCCCGCCATGTACATCTCCCGCTGGATTCTGCGGGTCCCCTGAAGCGTTCCGCGCCGGGGCACCCGAGGGGTTTCCGAAAAGGTTAACGTTGTTCTTGACATAAATTTGCGGACAAAGGAAAAGCATGTTCATGAAATTCACATCCATTCGGGCGTTTCGTGGTTTTGTCGTGTGCTGGGTTTTCGCCAACCTGAACATGGTTTCGTGCGCGCCCGTGGAGCTGCCCCCCGCGCAGGCTCCGGCGGGTGCCGGAGGGGGTGTGCGCGCCGGGCTTGACTCGGAATCCGCGCGGATGCCCATGCCGCCCACGGCGCGCTCGGCCTCCATCCTCAACGTGCGCGAGCATGGGGTGAAAGGGGACGGGGTTACGGATGACACGGCGGCTTTGAACGCCCTGCACCCGCAGATTCGGAAAAGCAGCATCCACGACAATGGAACCATGTATTTCCCCGAGGGGGTGTACCTGGTCAGCGACACGGTGCTGATGGGCCTGAAACGTCTGATCATCCGCGGGGACGGTCCCGGGAAGAGCATCATCCGTTTAAAACCCGGCAGTCCGGGGTTCGGGGATGCGGACAAACCCAAAGTCGTGCTGGCGTACCACGTGGCGGATATCCACGGGGGCAACATGGGCCAGGCCTTCGGCAACAGTCTGTCGGATATTTCCATTGAAGTCGGGGCCGGAAATCCCGGAGCGGTGGGGGTGAACTACATCTGCAACAACCACGGTGTGATCTCCAATGTGCGCATTCGCAGTCTGGACCCCGGCCGGAGCGGCGCCTGGGGCCTGGGACTGACGCGGAACTGGCCCGGACCCGGCTTGATCCGCAACCTGGAAGTGGACGGATTTGACGTCGGGATCTTCTCCACCGTGAGCCAGTACAGCATGACCTTCGAGCATATTCTCCTGCGCAACCAGAGGCGGGTGGGCCTGGAGAATTCCGCCCAGCAGTTGCGTTTCCGGAATCTGGTGATCGACGGCGCCCCGGTCGGCATCCAGCACACCGGCGGCAACCTGGTTCTCCTGGATGGACAAATTCGCTCGGAAAAAGGGGAAACGGGAATGATTCTGGGCGCGGACACCTATCTGCGCAATGTGTCGGTGTAGGGCTACACCGTACCGCTGCGGCGTCAGGAATACCGCGGCTACGGACGCAATAAACAATTGGTCTCCGAGCGGGATGAAACCCGCAGCCGCTTTGACGAATGGCTGAGCGGCGAGACGGGCGGGTTTGGCGTCGAACACGGGCTCGTTCAACTGCCTGTCCGCGAGGCCCCCCTGCCCGTGCTACCGCCCACAAGCGAATGGGTCAACGCTGACCTTTTCGCCGAGAAAGGCGAAGGTTTTGATTACAGCCTGGCGATTCAGCGGGCCATCGACAGCGGGGCCAGGGTGGTGTACATCCCTGCGGGCGGCGCCGTGAAAAGCACCATCGAAATCCGGGGAAATCTCGAATGGATTATGGGTTTTGGAAATCTGCTCTGGTGGAGCGGGCCGCAAAATGAGAAAGAGCGCTTTCCCCTGTTCCGCGTGGGACCGGGAGCGCGGCCGGTGGTTGTCTTTGACCATGTGGGGGCCAACCAGTATTCCAAA
>CAZCFM010000138.1:0-8973 GCA_964497855.1 uncultured Verrucomicrobiota bacterium
CGAACAAGACATTTGAATTTGCGATCCGTTTCGTCAATTTTGCTCCTCAAACTGAAGTCTGGTCCCCTGGGGCGGAGCGTTGCAGCTTCACAGCTACCGCCCCAGAGACACAGCACCGTTGTCCCTCAGGCCACGCGGCGTTCGCGCGCGGCGGGGGCCTCCTCCTTGCGGGCAGAACGGGGTTCGGGCAGGGGCACCGGCTGCACGCGGGAGGCCTTGATCTTCAGGGCGCTGCGCTTGTGGCCTTCCTTGTCCTCCCAGCTGTCGTACTGCAGGGCACCCAACACCAGCAACCCATCCCCTTTTTTCAGGTTGTCGCGGGCATATTCGGCCTGCTGATTCCACAGGACCACATCCACAAAGTGCATGCGGCTCTCCCACTCCCCGTTCTCCTTGCGGTAACTCTCCGACACCCCCAGACCCACTTCAGCCACCAGGCTTCCCGTTTTCAGTTTGCGGATATTCGGCTCCTGTGTGATTTTGCCGAGGATTTGTACGTTGTTCAGACTTGTCATGTATTTTCTCCGGTTTGGCGGACGGACGATCCATCCACGCGCTTCCTCCAGTGAAGCCACGCCTTTCCGGCTTTTCCAAAAAAACTGAACAAAAATTCGCGTCAAGCCGCCGGGCTTGCCGCTTGCCTATTCCGCTCCGCCCTTTAAGATGGAAACGAATGCGCATTCTCGACAAATATCTTCTCCGCACCTTTCTCATGCCCTGGCTCTGCTGCACGCTGGGCTTTAGTTTCCTGCTGGTGATTGTGGACCTGGTGGAGCAGATCAATGATTTCCTCGACGCCGGGGCGCGCTTTGTGGACATTCTCATCTATTATCTGCATTTTCTGCCCACCATCTGGATCTACATCGGCCCCGTCACCGCCCTTCTGGGCATGCTCTATGCCTTTTACCAGCTCACCCGGAACAACGAAATCATCGCCATGCGGGCCAGCGGCATCTCCCTGCACCGCATCCTCCGCCCGTTCCTTGCGCTCGGGGTTATTTTTTCCCTGCTCTCCATCCACATCGCCGAAAACGTCTCGCCGCAAAGTCTGGGGTGGATCGATAATTTCCTCACCCGGATGAAGGATCCCGACGCCCGCATTCTCAGCAATATCCGCTTCCGCGATCCCGAAAGCAACCGCTCCTGGGACATCAGCGCCTTCGACCTGGAGGCCCAGGTCCTCCGCGGCCTCAGCGTCACGCAGACCCAAGCCATCGGCTCCTCCCGCCCCTTCCGTGTGCATGCGAGCAGCGCCATCTGGATGGACAGCCACTGGTTCCTCCACAACGGCAAACTGCAGCCCCTCTCGGACGATGGCCACCCCTTTGGCCCCATCGAAGAGTTCAGCGTCCGCCCCATGATCGAACTCACGGAATCCCCCGAGATGATTCTGCGGGAAAACCAGAACTTCGATTTCATGACCTCCCGCGAAATGCGCGAGTATCTGGAGAAACGCCCCTCCGCCACCTCAAAGGTCCGCGCCAATCTGCTGACCCAGCTCCACATCCGCCAAGCCCACTCCTGGATGTGCCTGGTCACCATGTTGCTGGCAGCGCCCTTTGCCACGCAGACCGCGCGCAAAGGCGTTTTTACAGGCGTGATGATGTGCCTCGCTCTCTTTTTCACCATGTTTTTCATGATGAGCCTCTTCAAAGCCCTCGGCCTCGGTCGCGCCATTCCCCCCTGGGTCGCCGGCTGGACTCCCACCCTCGTCTTCGGCTTCCTGGGTTTGCATTTACTGCGCAAACTTCGCTGAGTTTCTTTGCTTTTCTTTCGTTCACTCCCTATTCTATCGTTCACACCCTCTCTTCCCGGAGCCCCGTTATGGATTTGCTGTTTCACTTTTTTCTACAAGCGGTTGAAGCCGAAGCGTCCGACATTCACCTGAAAATCGGACACCCCCCGGTCTACCGCCTCGACGGACAGCTCTTCAGCGCCGACGCTCCCCCCATTACCCACGATCAGATGTCCGAACTCATGCGGGAGATCCTCACCCCCGCCCTGCTCGAACGCTTCGAGACCCACAACGAAGTCGACTTCGCCTGGAATTTCAACGACGCCATCCGCTTCCGCGCCAACCTGTTCAACAGCAGCAATCTTCCCACGCTCACCCTCCGCTACGTCAAAAGCGCCAAACACACCTTTGAAAGCCTCAACCTGCCAGCGCACCTCGCCAACATCGCGATGACCCGGCGCGGCATCGTCCTGCTCGCCGGCACCACCGGCAGCGGCAAGTCCACAACCCTCGGGGCCATGGTCAATTACATCAACGACCGCGAATTCCGACGCATCATCACCGTGGAAGACCCTATCGAATACGTCTTCAAGGACCACAAGTCCGTGATCTCCCAGCGCGAGGTCGGGCTGGACACCGAAACCTTCCAAACCGGGCTCCGTGCCGCCCTGCGTCAGGACCCCGACGTGATCATGGTCGGGGAAATCCGCGACCGCAACAGCGTGGAGACCGCCATCACCGCGGCGGAAACCGGTCACCTGATCTTCTCCACCGTACACTCCGAAAACACCGTGCAGGGCGTTATGCGCATTTTGGATATGTTCTCCCCCGAAGAACGTCCGCAGGTCCGTCTGGCCGTGTCACAGACCCTGCACGCCCTGATCTGCCAGCGCCTCGTGCCCGGCATCAATGGCAAGGTCCGCCCCGCCTGCGAAATCCTCCGCACCAACGCTCTCGTGCGCAAACTCATTCTGGAGGAGAGCCCCGACAAACTGATGATTGCCATTGAAACCGGCAAGGAAGAAGGCATGCAGTCCTTTAACCAAGCCCTGTACAACATGGTCAAGGAAGGGGTGGTCGATCAGGAAGTCGCCCTGCGCTTCGCCTCCAATCCTGAAGCCCTGCGCATGAATCTGCGCGGCATCTTCCTCGACTCTGGCAGCCGGATCGTCGGACGCTGAGGAGTGTCATTCCTCTTTTGCGAACATGCCTTTGAAATAGTCCCAGCGGCTCTCGATCTGATCCATCGAGGCTTGGTAGCCCCGCGTCATGTCGGCCTTGAGGGACGTCACGGCCCGCGTGAACTCCGCCTTGGACTCGTGCATCGAATCGCTGGTGCTGTGCAAGGCCTGTAACGCGACATAGAGTTCTTTTTTGAGCAGATTCCGCTCGGTGCCGTAGCCAAAATTCTCCACCGGACGCAGAAATCCGACGTTTCCGCTGTTGTGCACCACTGGAATCAGGCGCTCATCCGCATAAAAACGCCCTTCGCGGATTTCAATACGCGCCTGGGCGGTGGCGACCACGAAATTATAAGCCCGGTCCATTTTCCGGAAGCCTTCGCGCGTGAACACATCATTCACGACCAGTTGATCCGGTCCGAATTTCTCCTTGTTGATGACCACCCGCTCCACTTCCCGGCCCAGCTCCGCCATTTTCGACGCAGGTCCCATGATAAAACCTGCATTGACCATTTCCGCCTCGCGCAAGGACTTTTTGAGACGTTTCCGGTCCTCTTTGCTGAAAAACTCTTCGGTCAGAAACACGCCAAACGCGGGGCGCAGATCCTCCACCACGCCCCGGAACATGTCGCAGTCCTCGCGCAGGGCCGGCGTGAAATCCGCCTGGAAAATAATGTCCCCACTGTCCGAAAGAAGGGCCTGATTGTAGGCGTTTGCCTCCAACGTGGCCGCCATGTCGCGGAAACGCAGGATCACCACATGCCCATTCCGTTCACACTTCTGCACCGTGACCCCCTGATGACTCAGGTAAAAGCGCTGGGCCGTAGACAGTCCATAATCCAGCACGACGACATCCAGATCGCTGAGATCGACATTGTCGCGCAGGGATGCGAACCAGTGGTCGATCAAAAAATCCCCGTATTTCGCATCCGAAGCCGTGAACAAGACATTGTTTTTCATACAGGCGCACTCTAGCCCCCCGCGTCCGCTTTGTCGAGAACGTGTTCTGGCCCTTGCCCGCTGCGATTCCTGTCCCTTGGGACTTGCGAAGCGCGTCCCGCGCTCTAAGATATGACCACAATTTCACCCCTCAAAGGAATCCACCGTGAATCTGGCAGACACCGATCCCCACAAAAAACCCGCGTCCGACAAACCACAGGCCGCCGCCAAAAACGGCAAAAAAGCGGAGGCCAAAGCTCCCGCAGCCGCTCCCGCTCCAGCCGCGGCCAAAGCCGCAGCGCCCGCCCCCGCCACCTCCAAAACTCCTGCGCCTTCGCCCGCTGCTGCCGCCAAAACGCCCATCCCCCCGGCCAACGCCACCGTCGTTTTCGAAGCCTCGCCCATCCCCAGCATCCCGCCACCGCGCTACACCTTTCTGGACCGCATCACGCCCGGCGGACGCCGCCGCCGCCAACTCGCCAACATGGAAAGCGGTTTCCGCCAGATTCTCGGCCTCGTGCAATCCATGCGCGAAAACCAACAGTTGCTGTTCCATGCCTTCCAGAAATTGCCCGAGGCTGTCGACAGCGTCAAAAAACTCGCCGACCACTCCGCACAACAGGCGGAACTCCTGCAACAGATGAACAACCACATGGGTGGAGGAACCGGCGCCCCCCTGGGCAAGTTCAATGAGACGCTCGCCTCGATGGACAAAACCACCCAGCTCCTGCTCGAACGCGCCCAGCGTTCCGAAGAGCGCCTCTACGGCATGCTCCGCCGCGCCCAGCGCCGCATCACCGTCATGACCCTGCTCGTGATCCTGACCTTCGCCGGCGGATTGCTCTACGTCATCAACCCCGAACAAACCCGCAGCTGGATCGATTCCCTGCGCGGAAACCAGGCCCCTGCGAATGAGACGCCCGCGCTGCCCGTCCCCCTTCCCACCGACCTTCCCGTCCTGAACCTGATCCCACCCACGCCCATCGCCGAGACCAACGTGGCCCCGGCTTCCGAAGCCACGGAACAACCCACGGTGGAACCCACTGCCCTACCAACTTCGGTCCCCACACCCCTGCCCACGGTCGCCCCCACCCCGATTCCCCCTCCGCCTCCGACGCCCCTCCCCGACGTGTCGGAAGCCCCGGAAGTGACAACTCCCTAACCCAGGTCCTCCATCCCGTCCAGAGGCGGATCGAGCGCACATTCAATATTGCAACTGTTGAAATATGGTCTGAGCCATGGCAGGTCCCGAGAAAAAATTGTTCAAAGACTGGTTCGATGCCGATGCGGCCGCCCGTCTGGCGCAGCAAATGCGTCGCGCCTACCCGGCCTTCGACGCGGAAGGTTTTCAAGGACAGGCCACATCCGGATTAAAGCATCTGGAATTCCACGGACGCATTCAGCTCTTCGCCGATGCCCTCCGCGCCCATCTGCCCGACGCCGTTCACGAAGCCCTCGATATTCTCGTCCGCAGCCTTCCACCGCTGCTTCCCGACTGCGAATCCGTCACCGACGGCTGGTTGCAATGGCCACTCGGCGTATGGATCGCGGACCACGGCGTTCCGCACCTCGACGACGCCTTTCGCGCCATGGAGGCCCTGACCCAGCGTTTTTCCTCCGAATTCGCCGTCCGCCCCTTTCTCATCGCGTATCCCGACGACTGTTTCCGTCGTCTGCTAGCCCTCAGCACCCATCCCAGTGCCCACGTGCGGCGCTGGTGCTCCGAAGGCACTCGCCCGCGTCTCCCCTGGGGCAAACGAATTCCCAGTCTAATCGAGGATCCCTCCCCTGCCCTGCCCATTCTTGAAGCCCTCTGCAACGACCCCGAACCCTACGTCCGCCGCTCCGTGGCCAATCACGTAAACGACATCGCCAAAGACCATCCCGAGATCGCCCGCGACATCTGCCGTCGCTGGATGAAACACGCCACACCCGAACGCGCGGCCCTCGTCCGTCATGCCCTCCGCAGTTTGATCAAAGACGGAGACCCCGACGCCCTGCGCATCCTCGACTTTCCGCCCCCGAAAAACATCGAGATCCACTGCATTCTTCATCCCAATACGCTTCAAATCGGCGACAGCGTCGAAATCAATGCCCAGCTCCGCAACACCGGCAGCCACGTCGCTTCGCTGGCCCTCGACTACAAACTGCACTTCGCCCGTCCGGGAGGCCGAGCCTCGGCCAAGGTCTTCAAATGGACCACGCTGACCCTGCAACCCGGCGAAACACGAACCCTCGTGAAACGCCACCCCATGCGGCACGCCAGCATCCGCCAGCTTCATCCCGGCGAGCACCACATCGAACTTCAGCTCAACGGTCAAAAACCCGCCCAGGCCTCCTTTCGCCTGGAGATGTAACCCCCTCGATTCGCTGATTATTGTACCTGTTGCAATAAAGAAGGATCGGCTAGATTGTATATTGCATCTGTTGTAATATAGGAGAGGAGCAATCCCCACTTGACATACGTCCGTTTTCATCTATTTTACACGTATGCAAAGCAAGTTAACCCTCTCGCTCCCTGAAAAAACCATTTGCGAGGCCAAACAGATCGCAAAACGCCGTTGCACCACGGTTTCGGCATTGTTTGCGGAGTCCGTGCATCAGTGGAGCTTTGATCAGGAGTCGGAACGGTGCGCGGATAAAAACATCACTGCGGATATGTCGGACCTGGTGGGGGCCTTTTCAGCGCAGACCGCCTTCGATGCACGCTCGGCCCGTATCCGGGAAAAACATGCATAGGCTTTTTTTTGACACCAACGTTTTGCTCGATGTACTGGAGCAGCGCTCTCCGTGGTTTCCGGAATCCGCAGAATGCCTGGCACTTGCCCGGCATGGAACCTGCAGTGGCGCGATCACTGCCTTGTCCCTCTCCGATATAGCCTACATTCAACGCGCCACGCCCTCCGGAAAAGTATATGACACGTTTCAAACGTTGCGGGCGTTTCTGGATATTGCCCCTCTGAGCGCAGCATCGATCGACGCCTCGCTTATCCGCCGTCTGCCCGACATGGAGGATGGTTTTCAGTGGGAAGCCGCCTTGTTCTGGAAGGCCACACATTTCATCACCCGAAACGTGAAGGATTTTCCTCGCAGTGACAGCCTCGTGGTCCAACGGCCCTCGGAATACCTGCTGACGCGGTGAAACGCAGCGCAAGAAGTCAGTCGGCTCAAAACGGAAACAGAAATTGAATGTTTCCGCCGCCAAAGGCCATGCGATCGAGACGGGCGGACATGTTCAGCGTCAGCTGGGCCCCGCTTTCGGGATTGAGGATCAGTCGGAGGGCCGGGGCGAATTTGCCCACAAACCCGGAATAATGCCAATCTTTCTCCGGCGTTTGCGCGTAGGTGCGGGTGTGATGCAGCCAGGAGAGGTACAGCGACGGCTCCAGAGAGAGGGTTTCAGTGACGGGGTGCTGAAAGCCGCAATACGCAAGGGTTTCCCATCGGTCGATCACTTTGTCTTTCTGCGGCTCAGCCGGACGATCGTTTTCTTCGTCAAAATCCATCCTCCGAATCCCCACCCACTGCCGATGGAGGAGGCTGGGTTCATGCCGGAGTTCCATGGTCATCGCATCCCAGGTGCGGTCCAGCGACGACAGGGGAGGCTTCTCGGCCACCGTATCCGTTTCTTCGCGTTGGGTTCCGAGGGATTCCACCGCACATTCAATCGTCCACGGCGGAAGGAGTGTCCATGCGACACTTCCCCCGCCGGCGAGGCTTTCGTTCTCGTGGCGTGACGCCTCCGCATAGTCCACATAGCGGATGCGGGGTTCGGTCTGGAGAAACCCATGCACCACAAAGCGCGGATGAAGGACTTTCCGCAGGGAGCTGAAGAAGGTGAAGGGAGGAGACTCATATTTCCCGTCTTTGCTTTTCGTATTGTACCACGCGTCCGGACCGATGACCGAAAAGAGAATGTGGTTTCCCTGCACATCGTCCCAGCGAAGTTCAAATTCTGTATCCACATCCTTCTTTTCCGCGGAGAGGTCCGCGAAAAACGCCGTGCGCCATCCGTTGGTTCCGCTGTAGCCGAGTCCAACCAAATTCCGCGAAAAGGAGCCGTCAAAGTCCTCATGACGCCGGAAGCGGTATTCGGCAAAAACGCCCTGGTGGAGCGGGGCGGTGGCCCGGGCCTCCAGACGAAGGTAGAGCCGGTCACCGCTCGTGCTGCCGGCGGTTCCGCGAAGGGTGTTGTCGGGAGGAGGCGATCGGGATCCCAGAAAGGGGGCGGGCTCGTAGGACACGCGGTGCAGGAACGCGAGATCGTTCAGGTCCTCGTTCCGTCCGTTGAATTGTTCACGACGGAAAGGGGTTGGCTGAAAAGGATCCACGAGTTGGGACCACAGAGGTGTTCCCAAAAGAAACAGGTTTGTAAGTAGAAAAAAACGCCGCATGAGACCCCTCTATCGCAAAGACAGCCCAGAACAATGACAAAGAACTGTCATGGGAGTCCTATGGCGTGGCAGGTTCTTTTCTCAAAGCCATTCCGATTCAGCCAGGATTGGGTACAAAATAATAGACCTGTTGATTGGCCAGACTTCGGACCAGATAGTGTCCGTTTTTAAACCCTTCCGCGCGGAAGGCCTGACGGTTCATGCTGAAGGTGCTTCCCGTGGCAACCCGGAATTCCGTTCCGCTGGAGCTGCGGAGGGTGACCAGTTCCGAGCCGTCCTGCGAATTCACCACGACGACGCTGCCCGTGATATTGATTTGACTGGCCGAGACCCCGACACCCGTGCGGCGTGTCTGGAAATCGGAGGGGACGACGGAGGGGACCTGCACGACCTGTGTGTTGTCGGGCAGGAATTGAGTAGCGTTTCGGTTGATTTCCCCAGGCGAGGTCACATCGAAACGTGTGGGATATCTGAACTCTCGGCCTTCGCTGAAGCCGGGTTGCGCGGAGGCCGGACCTGCCAGCAGGCCCAGCAGCATCGAAAGTAGGATTGGGTGTTTCATGGCTGTGCTCCGTCTTTCTGTTTGGCAGCTTCTTCTGCTTTTGCAAGCGCTTCCGCCCGCAATTCGCCGAGAGCGGTCTGGTAATAGCCCAGGGCCTCCTCGGCCTGTTTTTGCCGTTCGGACTTGCTCTCCTTCATCCGTTCCTTTTGGAGTTCAGTGATT
>CAZCFM010000139.1:0-8845 GCA_964497855.1 uncultured Verrucomicrobiota bacterium
TGGAGGTCGGTCTTGGGCAACTCGGCCAGATAGGCGTCGGGGATGGAGTTCATGGGGTGAAGTGTAAAAGAGATGGACGGTTCTGGCAATAAGGAAAGAGAAGAGTGACGAGTGGGGGAGGAAGAAATGCGGAATGCGGATTGGGGATTGAAGAACCCGCTTCAACCAGAAACCAGAAACCTGGAACCAGAAACTTTTTTCTTCAACCTTTCAACATTCCAACATTCCAACCTTCAAACCTTTCAACCTTCAACCTCCCCCTCCCCCTCCCCCTCAACCTTCCCCATTTCGTACTTGGAATTATTACAAGGAGGCGTTTATAGTGGCGGAGATTTCTTATAGGCGAAACCTTACAACCCAAGCCCCGGAGTCCCGGCCATGAGCGATTCGATCCAATCCACCTACCACGATGCGCGCAGTTTTGCGCCGCCGGAGACTTTTCGCAATCAGGCGCATGTCGCGTCGGTCGAGGCCTATGAGGCGCTGTACCGTCGCTCGATGGAAAATCCGGAGGCGTTTTGGGCGGAGATGGCGGAGACGCATCTGGAGTGGTTCAAGCCCTGGAAGAAGGCGATGTCGTATGATTTTGAAAAAATTGGAACACAAGCCGCTCCCTATGTTTCGTTTTTTGAAGGCGGGGAGCTGAACGTGTGCCACAACTGCGTGGACCGTCATGTGGCGGCGGGCAGGGGCAACAAGGCCGCGCTGATCTGGCAGGGCGAACGCGCGGAGGAAAGCCGGGTGCTGACCTATGCCGAGTTGAAGGACGAAGTGTGTCTGTTCGCGAATGTCCTGAAAAAACAGGGCGTCAAAAAGGGCACCGTGGTGACGATCTACATGCCCATGATTCCGGAGATGCCCATCGCGCTGCTGGCCTGCGCCCGCATCGGCGCGATTCACTCCGTGGTGTTCTCGGCCTTCAGCTCCGAGGCCCTGCGCAGCCGCATCGAGGATTGCCGGAGCGAGGTGGTGATCACGGCGGATGTTTCGTTTCACGCGGGCAAAATTTCGGGTCTCAAGGACAAAGTGGACCACGCCGTTCAGGCCTGTGGCGACTTGGTGCGCAAGGTGATTGTCTGCCGACGCGGCGGCGGCGAATTTTACATGGAGCCAGGCCGTGACCTGTGGTGGGACGACGAAGTGGAAACGGTGACGACCTACTGCCCCTGCGAGCCGATGTCGTCCGAAGATCCCCTGTTCATCCTGTACACGAGCGGCAGCACGGGAAAACCGAAAGGGGTGTTGCACACGATGGGCGGCTACATTCTCTGGGTCACGCTCACCGCGAAATGGGTGTTCGATTTGAAAGAAGACGACATCTTCTGGTGTACCGCCGACGTGGGCTGGATCACCGGCCACAGTTATTTAACCTATGGCCCCACATCCAACGGCGTCACGCAGGTGATGTTCGAAGGCGTGCCGACCTGGCCGCAGCCCAACCGCTTCTGGGAGATCGTGGAAAAATTCAAAGTGACGGTGTTTTACACGGCGCCGACGGCGATTCGCGCGCTGATGCGTCTGGGCGAGACCTGGCCGGATGCACACGATCTGTCGTCGCTGCGTCTGCTGGGTTCCGTGGGAGAACCCATCAATCCCGAAGCCTGGATTTGGTACCACCGCGTGATCGGCCGGACGCGTTGCCCGGTGGTGGACACCTGGTGGCAGACGGAGACCGGCGGAATTCTCATCACCACGCTGCCCGGTGCCCACAGCGCGAAGCCCGGTTCCGCCGGATTCCCGATGCCGGGCATTGTGCCCGCCATTCTGCGTCCGGATGGCACGGCAGCCGACGACAACGAGGGCGGCAGTCTCTGCATCACCCGTCCCTGGCCCGGCATGTTGCGCGGGGTCTACGGCGACGCGCGCAACGAACGTATCCAGCAGACCTATTTCCAGAAATTCCCCGGCATCTATTTTTCCGGCGACGGCTGCCGCCGCGACGAAGAGGGCTACTATTGGCTGCTGGGACGCATGGACGATGTGATCAACGTCTCCGCGCACCGCTTTGCCACCGCCGAATTCGAGAGCAGTCTGGTCGGGCATCCCGCCGTGGCCGAGGCGGCGGTTGTCGGTTTCCCGCACGAACTCAAAGGACAGGGTGTGTATTGTTTTGTGACGGTGAAAATGGGGATCGAGACCAACGAGCATTTACGCAAAGAGCTGATTGAGCGCGTGCGTCAGGACATCGGCCCCATTGCCAAGCCCGACAAAATCCAGTTCACCCCGGCCTTGCCCAAAACGCGCTCGGGCAAAATCATGCGCCGCGTCCTCCGCAAAATCGCCGAAGGTGACATTCAGAACATTGGCGATGTCTCGACCCTCGCCGATCCCAGCGTGGTGGACGCCCTGCTTGCCGGACGTTGCTGAGAAGCTGCGTCCGACTCACTCCTCGTTCCAGTGGTGGAGGACGTGCAGGAGTTCGGCGAGTTTGTCGCCGGGGGTTTTGGCGTAGAGGCGGGGAAAACGTTTGCCCCGCAGGAGGAACTCGCCGTGTTTGCGGAGCAGCAATTTTCCCTCGCGGGTCTCCACTTCGCGGATTTCCATCGCGGAGGCGGCAATGCGGATGCGGGCCAGCAGCAACAGATGCCGCACGGCGAGCGGCGGACGTCCAAAACGATCGCCGATCTCCTCGGCCAACGCCTCCACGGCCTCTTCGCCGGCCAGCGCGCCGATGCGCCGGTAGATTTCCACCCGCAACGACTCGTCCTCCAGATACGTCACCGGCAGACAACAGGCCGCCTCCGTGTCCGACGCCTCGGGACGCATGTCGATGAAGTCGAGTTTGATTTTCACATCGACAATCCGCTGCGGCGGGAGCTTCTTGAGTTTGCGCACACTTTGTTCCAGCAACTGGCAGTAGAGATCGAAACCCACGCTGGCGATAAAACCGCTCTGCTGGGGTCCGAGCAGATTGCCCGCGCCGCGAATCTCCAAATCCCGCATGGCAATTTTAAAACCTGACCCCAGTGCGGAATACTTCTGGATGACGCGGATGCGCTCGCGGGAGGCGGCCCGGGTTTTGGCTTCGGGCGGGAGCAGCAGCAGGCAGTGCGCCTGGTGTTTGTAGCGCCCGACGCGTCCGCGAAGCTGGTAGAGTTCGGCGAGTCCGAAGCGGTCGGCCCGGTCGATGATCATGGTGTTGACGTTGGGCATGTCCACACCGCTCTCGATGATGGTGGTGCAGAGAAGAACGTCGGCCTTTCCCTCGGCGAAACGGCGGATGATGTCTTCGAGGCGGCGCTCGGGCATCTGGCCGTGTCCCACGAGCACGCGGGCCTCGGGAAGGACCTCCGCGAGTTGCCGGTGAATCAGTTCGATGGTCTGCACGCGGTTGTGCAGGAAAAACACCTGTCCGCCGCGGTTGAGTTCGCGCAGAACGGCTTTGCGGATGACAGCGAGGTCGTAGGGTTCCACCTCGGTGAGCACGGGGAGTCGTTCGCGCGGGGCGGTCTGAATGCTGCTCACGTCGCGCGCGCCGGTGAGGCTGAGGTAGAGGGTGCGGGGAATGGGTGTGGCGCTGAGGGTGAGCACGTCCACGAGGCCCTTCATCTGTTTGAGCCGCTCCTTGTGGGCGACGCCAAAACGCTGCTCCTCGTCGATCACCACGAGGCCGAGGTCCTTGAAGGACACGTCGCGCGACACGAGGCGGTGGGTGCCGATGACGATGTCGATCTCGCCGCGTTTGAGTTGCGAAACGGTCTCGCGCTGTTCGGCGGCCGTGCGGAAGCGGCTGAGCATGCCGATGCGCACGGGGAAAGAGGCCATGCGCTCGCTGAAGCTCTGGAAATGCTGCAGGGCAAGAATGGTGGTGGGCACGAGGACGGCGACCTGTTTGCCGTCCATCACGGCTTTAAAGGCCGCGCGCATGGCGACTTCGGTTTTGCCGTAGCCGACATCGCCGCAGATGAGACGGTCCATGGGTTTGGACTGCTCCATGTCCTGTTTGACGGCGCGGATCGCGCTTTCCTGGTCCACTGTCTCGGCGAAGGGAAAGGTGGCCTCGAATTCCGCCTGCCAGACGCCGTCGGTGGCGAAAGCGTGCCCCGGCTGCGATGCGCGCAGGGCCTGAGTCTCCAGCAGTTGTGCCGCGAGGTCGCGCACCGCTTTTTCGGCGACGACTTTCTGCTGCAGCCAGCGGGTGCCGCCGAGGGTGTGGGGCTCGGGATGTCCGCCGCCGAAAGCCACGTAGCGGCTGAGAAGATGGGCCTGCGTGACGGGCACGTGCAGCTTCGCCCCGCCCGCGTATTCGAGGCTGAGCACTTCCTGTTTTTGTCCGGCGAATTCAATCTCGTAGAGGCCGAGATACTTGCCGATGCCGTGGTCGATGTGGACGACCCACTCGCCCGGCTGCATGTCGGTCCATTCCGTGATGCGCGCGCCCGCGGCGGCAAAGCCCCGGCGCGTGGCGGCGTGCGGATCGTATTTGTTGCGCGCGGCTTTGCGAAGTCCGTACACGTCGCGCTCGGCCACCACCGACAGCCGCAGCGCCGGAAACACAAAGCCCTCCGCAATCATGCCCTCGACGCAGAAAACGCGCGGATGTTCTCCCAGGTCGGCGGCGTAGGCTTCGCGGAAACGCGCCTGGGAGCCGGCGGTGTTGAGGCAGAACACGACACTCCATCCCTCGTTGGCGAGGGCGAGTTGTTCCGCGATCAGGTGTTTGCGCGCGGTTTCAACGAGTTCAAAACCGCGGCCCTCCTCCGGGGCGGAGGCGAGACCGGCGCAGGGGAAAATCTCCAGCGGCAGACGGGGACCGTCGAGTCCGTCGCCGGTGCGGAGGATGCCCCCGCCGGCTTTGGCGCGCAGCGCGTTTTGCAGCCCGGGCCAGTCGTGTTGAAGGCCTTCGGTGTTGGCGGCGTAGAGTTCGGCGTGTTCGGCGATGGAGGTGGCCTCGAAGAGCAGCCAGCGGGTGTTGGACGGAAGATAGTCGCAAAATGAGGCGTTGGCGTTTTCCTCGCGAACGGGCAGAATCTCGAGCTGATCGAAGGTCTCCAGCGAGCGCTGGGTGGCGGGATCGAAGGCGCGGAGGGAGTCGATTTCGTCGCCGAAAAAATCGAGGCGGAGCGGCGCGGGCTGGTTGGGCGGCCAGAGATCGAGCACGCCGCCGCGTTTGGCGGCTTCGCCTTTGTCGAGAACCTCGGGCTCGAAGCTGTAGCCGAGATCAAGCAGTTGTTCGCAGAGCGTTTCGAGACCGGGACGGTCGCCGCGGCGGAGACGCAGGGTTGCGGCGGCGAGCTGGGACGCGGCGGGCACGGGCTGCAGGAGGGCCTGAACATCGGTGACCACGGCGCGGGCCGTTCCGGCATGAAGGCGCAGCAGCGTTTGCAGGCGGTCGCCGGCGATTTCGGGCGACACCCCGCGCAGGTCGGCGTTGGCGACGTTTTCCCAGCCCGGGAAATAGGCGAGATCGTCCGTGCGGCCTCCGCCGAGAGTATGCAGGTCCTGATACAGCGCCTCCAGCGTGCGCGCGGTGTCGGCCACCAGCACGCAGGGGAACTCATCGCGGCGGAGCCACGCGCGAAAGAGCGCGGCGGCGGCGCTGGTGGAGAGCGCGGGCAACACACAAAAGCCCCCGGCGGGGGGCGGGGGAAGTTTTTCCAACGAGGCGTCAAAAACCGGCGGAAACATCGCTGGGCATCCTACACCCCAACGGCAAAATGTCCATAGCGGGCGAGGGGGCGTGCCGGGACGGGAAGCGGATGACGATGCCCGCGGACGCGCAGCGTCTGTGGAGTGCGCGCGGCAAAGCTGCCGCTTTTCAGAGCTTGAGCACGCACACGAAAGAGTGCCTTTTCGTGGCGTCACGAAATTGATCACCCTCGGCAGTGGCGCGCAGCGCGAGATCGAGGATTTCATGCAGCCCCGCAAAGGCCTCTGCCTCTCTGTCACAACCGACAAAACCCAACGACCTGAGCCTGTCGAATTCCTTGCTCGGGAAAAGTAAGGCATCGCAGAAAAGTAAGACATTTCTCTATTGACACACATTCCTTGCTCTGTCATAACCCATCGTATGGATACGGCGATCGTAACAACCAAAGGCCAGGTGGTCATTCCGGCGAAAATCCGCCGCGCGCTGGATATTCGCCAAGGGACCCGCCTGGTTTTCACCCAAAAAAACGGCAGCCTGGAGGCGCGGCCGATCACCGGGGCCTACATCGACTCCGTGCGCGGCATGCTCAAGCGCAACCCCGGGGAGCGGCCCGTTACGGAGGAACTGATCCAGGCGCATGCCGATGAGGTGGCGGAAGAGGAGGCTGAGATTGAAAAACGTGGTGTTTGACAGCTACGCGCTTCTGGCCTACCTCTTCGACGAACCGGGCGCGGAAACCGTCTCCGAAACCTTCAAACAGGCCCTGACGGATAAAAAACGCATTTACATCTGTACCGTGAACTGGGCGGAGGTGATGTACCGCACCATCCGGGTCAAAGGGAAAAACGCCTGGAAATCCGTGCAGTCCCATCTTCAGGATTTACCCTTTGAAATCGTCGATGCGGATCAGGCCCTCAGCGAGGCCGCCGCCGAATTCAAGGCCAGCCACAACATTTCGCTGGCCGACGCCTACGCCGCCGCCCTCACCAAGGAAAAACGGGCGGAGCTGATGACCGGGGATCCGGAGTTTGAACCGCTGGAGGCGGCACTCAAGACCATCGTTTGGCTGAACCAGTGACTGAAAATTGAGACGGAACGACTTCTCCCTAACATCGGAAACCCCATGTCCCGTCCCCTCCGACCTTCGGAAAAGGCAAGCGCAAGAAAGTTTGCCATATTCCCGGATTCTGCCACTTTTCCCCCATGAACATCGTTCCATCGGCTATGCCCGCCGGGAAAACGTCCACACCGCCATCCAGCGGGCCATTGAAACCTTAAAGACCACCGATTATGAGCCGGAGCCTCATTTTCGTGGCGTCACGAAAATGGTCACCCGCTGGAAAGGAGGCCCTGAGGAGAAGTTTGCTCAGAAAACAATCAGTTTTGAAAAACTTCCTCGCGGTGATAGCGAAGAAAATCCCGATCTGGCTCGGCTAACTTTAGAGGCAATCGGATAGGCTGTCCTGAAAACGGAACGAAATTCTGCTCCAGAGCTGGCTGTGGAAAGAAACTCCGCAGTCGTTCGCTCAGAATAACGTTCAACTCGTCATCCAGCGTGATGAGTCCTGAGTCAAAAGCGGCGTCGTGAAGCGTGGAGAGGCAAAGTCCATTACGCGGATTGAGTCGGTCGTCTGGAAACTTTCCCCACGGCTTGATGTGACTTGCCACCAGCAAACGCGGCACGTTGATGCCACTGATGCAGCAGCGAATATCGTAGGCTGTGAGAACTGACTGTCGGAAAAATTGCTGACCGCGTCGGATTTTGACAGAGGCCTGCGTTTCAGTCGGGCCAGTCGGTGTAACAAGCCGTACTCTGTCGCGAGCGAGAAAATCCAACTCCTTGGTTTCGTCCGTTGTGAACAGGTCGTGAAGCAACTCCTCGCTCTCCGAACCGAGCGTGTCGAGATTCGACTGGAACTCGCTCCACATGGCCCTGTCTTGTTTCGTAGCTCCGGGCAGGCCTCGAATCCCGCGAGCCTGCTGGACCGGGTCGAGTGCCGCGAAGTTGCAGAGTTTCATCGCGAGACTGTTTGGTGTCCGGCCCATTTTCTCGGCAGCTTCGATGATGATGGGATTGCCCTTGTGCAATTTCCCGAAGGGTAGTTTGCAGTAGAGATTCAGCGCGATGAGGAAATGCTCACGCGTCCACTTTAATGCCTGTACTTTTGCCATATCGAAGGTTTACACACCGCGCATTTGGTTGCCAGCCAATTCTACACGCCGACTTCGACGATACGATAGTCATTGGAATTTTCCTCGGTGTCCATGTCACCCGCAGCAATCGCCGCCTTCACTTTGGCAAAGAAATCATCAATCTTCGATTGGGCCCGATGAATGCTTTCAAAGCGCATCGGCTTGCGGACTTCGTCGTTTTCTTCCGTCCAGTTGGCATCATCCCAGCCGTAGAGGTATTTCATCTCAACTTTATAGAGCATTGTTGACTGTAGATTCGACAGACTTTTTTGGCAAGCTTCGTAAGGTCGCGAAAAATATTTATCCGCCCTAAACCCTTCCGGGGCCTATGCACAGGGCGCGGGATCCCGCTCAGCGACCTGATGCGGGGGCCATTTCGGAGGTAGGCCCGGTGAGTTCCTTTTGAAGACGGTGCAGAACCAATTCCGGGGGCTTGCTGATCCGGCGTTCACACTGCGGATGAGCTGCTGGTGAAGGCCAATGCCATTTATCCAGTCTCCCTTGAGAAGCTGAAGCGGATGCGGCAGCGTCTGGCGGAACACGGGTTCACGAGCTTTGCGAAGGCGTAGATCGGGGAGGGTAAATTTTATGAAATATGTGGGCAATTGGTTGCGAAATTTCGAAACGCTCCAAAAAGCGAAGGGCCTCGATGATACTCACCGAAGCCCAGACGCCGACCGGGGTCTTTCTTTGCCGACAACCAGTGGATCAGGGAAGAAAATGATCCATTAGAAAACGCCCCTGTAAACGCCCCTGTAAATTTGACAACACGCAACTCCGGAGCGGAGGCGGCGGACACAGAGGGCAAAGCCCCCTCACAGGCAGGAATGCCTGTGTCACCTTCGCGCGTCATCCGCTCCGGGATGCGTACTGGCGTCGGTGGGTTACTCCTGTAGGAGTCGGTTCAGGCGGGATCCTGCGGAATCGGGGGCGGTTCGGATATGGCATTCCCACAGGCTGTAATTCCTCATGGAATGGGATGCTCCCCGCGTCCGGCAACCCGCTGAGGGACGTTTTTCACTCCCCTTTGCGGTCTTCGAGTTCGGTCCAGCGGTGCATCCG
>CAZCFM010000140.1:0-8678 GCA_964497855.1 uncultured Verrucomicrobiota bacterium
CCGCTGAGGGTGGCGGTGGTTCCGCTGACGCTGATGGATCCGGTGATGACCACTTCAATTCCGGTGGTGGTCATGCCTCGGAGGGTGATGGCGGCATTGTTGTCGCCGGCATTGTTGATGCGTCCAGTCCAGCGCGTGCCTTCGTTGTCAACAATGTTGAGTTCGTCGCCGGTCTGGAGAATGCTGAGCCGGGTGATTTTGGCGCCGCTTTGGCGCTCGGGGATGCCCCCATCGTTGACGTAGGTGCCGTTGACGTTGATCGAGACATTGCGGATCACGTCGCTGCCGTTGCTGATGTCACAGCCTCCCTGCAGAAGGGCGAGGGCGGCGATGACGGAGACGGAAAGCGAAAAAATGCAGGCGGAGAATAGTTTCATGGTGGGCTCAGGCTAACGGGATGAGAAGGGGATGCAAGTCGAATATGGACTCAGCGGAAAGTGAGGGCCAGCCAGCGGTGGATGAAGGGGAGTTTGGTTTTTCCGTGGCAGGCGTGGTAGAACCAGTGCCGACGGAACAGGGAGCCGGGAAAGGAGATGCACTTGAAATAAAACTGGCGGTTCCAGCGTCGGTCGATGGGATCATCCATGTTGCGGTGGAGCATGACGCGGGTGAGGGCTTTCTGATCCCAGAAGGGGTCGGTGTCGGTGAGGGCTTCGGCAAAACAGGAGGCGATGCTGTCGTCGGGATGGTAGATGAGCACGCCACTGTTCATTTGGTAGGGGAGTTTGTCGGGCACGCCGCCGATTTTTCCGGGCGGAATCACGGGCAGGGGCGGGGCGTCTTTGGCGACGAGGATGTCGGAGTCGAGAAAACAAACCTGGTCGTAGTCGCGCCACCAGGAGAGTTCGGGGAGCAGGAGTTTTTGCCAGGTGAATTTTTTGCCGGGCAGGTCGCGGATGGGCTGGTCGATGACCTTGAGGTCGTAGCCGTGTCGACGGCAGTAGGCTTCGAGCCGGGCGCGGCTGTAGTGATCGAAGTCTCGCTGGTATTTTTCGCCGACGACGATGGTGGCGATGCAGGTGCGGGGAGGGTTCATACGCGTTTCCGGTGAAGAAGTCGGGCGGCGGTGGTGGAGATGGTGGCGACGGTGTGGCGCAGGGCGTTCTGGAAGGGAGAGGCGCTGCGACGGCGGGAGAAAGTGAGCACGGCGGTGAGGGCGGGCACTTCGGCCTGGATGAGCAAATCAATGGCGCGGCGGAGGTCGCTGAAGAGGCTTTGTTTGTGGCGTGCGACCAGCACCACGCCGTCGGCCGCACGGGTGGCGAGACAGGCAATGTCCTCGGGCAGAGCGCCGGCATCGATCAGTATGACTTCGTAATCGCCGCGCAGGCGGGCGAGGATTTCGTGCAGGCGTTCGAAACTGGCCGGGCGACCGCTGTCTTCGGCGCAAATGACATCAATACGGCGTTCGGGGTCGCGGCGGATGATGTCTTCGATGGATTTTTCGCCGCGCAGGAAGGATTCCATGCCGGAGCAGGTTCCAAGATCCAGCGCCTGGCGCAGACCGGGGCGGACAAAGGACAACTCCATGAGCAGGACGGGACCGCCGAGGCTGCGCAGGGCCTGGGCGAGGTTGACGGCGAGGGAGGTGACCCCGGCGCGGGGCTGGAGTCCGGCCAGGCTGTAGAGTTTGCCGCCGTGGCGCTGGTGATCGTGGAGCACGCGGACGGCGAGGTCGCGAATCGCGGCGCTGGCGGGGTGGTCGGGCGTGTCGAGCAGGGCGCGGATGAAGGCGGGGTGCTCGCCGACATCGGAGACGAAGGCGGTAATGGGGTCGGGGCCGGGACCGCCGAGTGCGAGTTCGATTTCGCGGGAGGCGCGCAGGCGGTCGTCGAGAAGTTCGTAGAGCAGGAGGGCGGCCCCGACGATGCCTAAACCGGCGACGAGTCCGAGCAGCATGAGGGTGTTGGTGCTGCTGCTGGCGGGGCGGTCAGGGGGCATGGCGAGTTTGTCGATCTGGACGGGCAGGGGGGCCTTGGCCTCCATTTCGGCGTCGTCGATGCGGGTATTGAGGGCCTGAAGGCGGTCGCGGAGCTGGGTGCGCAGGAAGGAGGGGCCGGAGGCGCTGAAGATTGCCAGCGAGGTGGCGGCGGCTTCGAGGCGTGCGGCTTCGAGACGGGACTGGAGATGCGCGGCGGTTTCGCGGGCGGCCTTGGCGGCGTTTTCGGCGAAGAGCACGAGTTCGTCCTGCTGGAAACGGCGTTTTTCGCCGAGGTTGAGAATGGTTTCGTCGTTGACCCGTCCCTTGTAGGCCGTGAGGTATTGGTTCATGGAGTCCATGCGGGACTCGACGTACTTGCGGTCCTGGTTGTCGGGGGTGAGCCCGTCGATGGAGGCGCGCATCTGCTGGAGTTGTTCGTAGGTCCACTGCTCGATGCGGTTGATGCCGAAGTTGTCGGCCACGCGTTCGTCGGCGAAAGGTTTGAGGTCCATGGCGAGGACGGCCTCGCGGTCGCGCTGGGTGCGGGCGAGGTTGGCGTCGGCCTCGGTGGCGCGGGCATAGGCCTCCCAGTAGAGGCGCTGGATTTGATCGACCTTGGTGAGATGGACGTTGTAGCCCTCATGGAGAAAGGCTTTGCTTTCGACGCTGTTGGCGAGTTCCATGAGGCGGGCCTCCTCCTGTTCGAGGCGGGCGCTGATCTTGGTGCGTTCGGCGTGGAGGTATTCCATGCGGGCGGAGTAGGCGGCCTTGCGCTCATCCTCGAGCTTCTGCACAAAAGCCTCCAGCACGGCATTGAGGGCCTCGGCGATGCCGTGGGGCGCTTCGTCGCGGATGGACAAGGTGACCAGATAGGTGCGGGGCACCTCCTTCACGCGGACGCGTTTCATCAGCCGGAAGACGTTGACGGGGTCGGCGGGGTCAGGACTTAAAAATTCGGGGCGCTGGGCGGGATCGATGCGGGCGATGGCGTCGGCGAGAACATCGGGTCCGGTGATGCGGCTGATTTGCGTGCGGGTCCAGTCGCCGAGGTTGCCGGGGATGGTGTCGCGTTCGCGGCCGCTGAGGGTGGGTTGTTTGGAGGGGTCCACGAGCAGGACGGCATCGGCCTGGTATTCGGGTTTGCCCATGGGACGCAGCAGGAGGGCGAGGAGGATGCCGAGGGCGGCGCCGGCGATGGCGGCGACGGGTCCGCGCCGGATGACAAAGGCGATGATGTTGAAAGGTTTTCGTTTTTTGCCGGCGGCGAGGTGGCGGAGCCGGCGGTCCTGAAGGGCGTCGGGCGTGCTCATTCGCTGGTCCGGTTGATGAAGCCTTCCTGGCCCCAGATGCGGTTGCGGAGTTCGGCCATGGCTCCGAGGGCCTCGGCGGTGTTGATGCTGAAATCGACGGCCCTCATGCCGGGCAGGAGCTGGGTGATAAAGGCGTTGAAGCCTCCCATTCCGCTGCGTCCGACGTAAACAATGTCACCATCTTTGAGCACGTAATTTCGGCGAAGGTCGCCTTTGCCATACATCTCGCCGAGTTTGATTTGTTCGACCACGCCTTTGCCATTGACAGTGCGCACGAGGTAGATTTTCTCGCTGTCGGCGTTGAGCGTGGGGCCGCCAGCCTGCATGACGGCGTCGAGCAGGGTCATTTGCGAGCGGAGGACCATGACGCCGGGGCGGGGGACTTCACCCATGATGTAGGCGAGCTGATCTTCGCTCTGCGGAATAAAAATGAAGTCGCCGTTCTGGAGGCGGGTGTTGAGGGCGAGGTTGCCTTTTTCGAGCAGGTCGCGGAGGTCGACCCAGATGAGCATTTCGTTGCCGCGGACGATCATGCAGCGGCTGAGGAAGGAGAGGCGGGTGTCGGCGGGAAGTCCTCCGGCGAGGGAGAGGGCCTCGAGCAGGGTGCCGCGTCCGCTGAAATGAACGGCGCCGGGATTGGCGACGCGTCCGAGCACAAAAACCTTGTTGTTGTTGATGAGGCTGAGCTGGAGGCTGACTTCGGGCTTGTCGTAAAACTGGCTGAGCTTGTCGGTGGCGAAGGTGGTGGCGTCGGGGATGGTCATGCCCTGGATTTTGAAGACGCCGACGCGGGGGAGGGAGACGAGGCCATCGGGGGCGACGACGATGTCCTCGCGGGAGATGTCGGGGCGTCCGCGGACGAGGAAGGAGAAGCGGTCGCCGGGGCCGATGCGGTAGTCGGTGGCGGCGGCGTCGGAAAAGCTGCGGATTTGGGCGGGATCGGCGAAGGCCTGGGCGGTGGATTCCATTTCGGGGAGGAAACTGCCGTCGGGCGGGAGTTCTTTTTGCTCCTGAAAGCGGGTGGGGTCTTTTTCCGAAGGTCGGAAGGCGGGGAGGTTGCGGGTTCCGACTCTCGGAACGCGGGCAGGTTTCGCGTCGGCGGGAGCGCCGGGGCCGAACGTGCCGGGCGTGGGGTTGTCGCGAATGCACCCGGCGAGGAGGAGCAGGGAAAGAAGGAACGGGGCTTTCATGCGTGGGTTCGGGCGCGGTCGTGGAGGGCGGCGGTGGCGCGGGTTTTGCCCTGGAAGAGGCAGGCCCACTGGTAGGCGCGGAGGAAGCGGCGGAATTCGAGGTCGTTGTAGCGGGGTTTGCGTTGGAGCATGGCGCGGACAAAGCCCCAGAGCATGGCGAGGCCGCCGAGGATAATGGGCGGGCGGGTCATGCGGTAGAGGGCGCTGACGGTCATGTAGGGGAGGCTGGTGCCCATGAAATATTGTCCGAAGCCGTGGCGCATGCGGCCGGTCCAGATGCTTTTCTGGCTGGAGCCCATGAGGCGGAGGTGGAGGAAGCGGATGTCGGGGTCGTCCCAGGAGCAGGCGATCCAACCGAGCATGCGACAGCGGTGGCAGTCGATGCCGTCCCACATGACTTCGCGGACGAAGCCGCCGATTTCCTGGAAGCAGGTGCTGCGGTAGAACTTGGTCATGCCGACGGACATTTCGTCGCCGCATTTTTCGCTGATGAGTTTGCCGGTGACGGGGTCGGGATAGTAGGGTTTGCCGCTGCAGGTGCCGAGGCGGGGTTCGGCCTCCATGCGTTCGATGAGGATTTCGAAGTAGCGGGGAGGGATTTCGAGGTCGAGGTCGAACTTGCAGATGTAGGTGAAGTCGTCGATGCGGATGGTGTCGAGTCCGGCGTAGAGGGCGTCGATGACGCCGGGGCCGACGGCGCGTTTGCCGCGGTCTTCGCGGCGGACGATGCGGATCCAGGAGTGCTGGGCGGCGGCGGCGGCGAGCAGGGCGGGGGTGTTGTCGGTGGAGCCGTCGTCGACGATGACCCAGAGGGTGGGGAGGACGGATTGGGCGAGCACGGAGTCGATGGTGCGCTGGCCGTAGTCGTCTTCGTCGCGGCAGGGGGTGATGAGGCAGTAGCTGCGGGGGGAAGGGCTCATAGGGTCACCAGCTTTCGGGCGCGGAGGTTGTCGAGGATGCGGTGGAGATTGGTGGAGAGGCCGAATTCGCCGTCGGCCTGGGCGCGGGCGGCGTCGGCGAGGCGGAGGCGTTCGGCGGAGGAGGCGAGGAGGCGTTGCAGGGAGGCGGCGAGGGCGGGGACGTCGCCGGGGGGGCAGAGGAGGCCGCAGCGGTCGTGGTGGACGAGTTCGCGGATGGAGGGGAGGTCGCCGCTGATGACGGCGGTGCCGGCGGCCATGGCTTCCATGAGGACGACGGGGATGCCGTCGCGGTCGCCGTCGGGATCGACGCGGCAGGGGAGGACGAAGAGGTCGGCGTTGCTCATTTCGCGACGGACGGCGGGATTGGGCAGGGGGCCGACGAAGGTGATGTCGGCGCGGCGCGGATGCTGGGCGGCGCGGGCGCGGAGGGCGGCGTCTTCGGGGCCGTCGCCCACGAGGCGGAGGGTCCAGGGCAGGACGGCGAGGGCGGGTTGGGCGAGGGCGTCGAGCAGGAGGTCGAAGCCTTTTTTCTGCACGAGGCGTCCGACGGCGAGGATGCGGGGCGGGCCGTCGTGGGCGGGACGCGCGGGGAATTCGGCGGGGTTGACGCCGCAGCGGACGAGGGGGTAGTCGCGTTCGGGGCGCGGGACGAGGGAGTTGTACCACTCGCGGTGCCAGAGGCTGATGCAGTGGACGAAGGCGGCGCGGCGGAGTTTGGGTAGGAGGAGGGCGCGGTCGCGGAAGAGGTCGGCGGCGTGTCCGGTGAAACTGAAGGGGATGCCGAGCTGGCGGGCGGTGGCCATGGCGATGGTGCTGGGCACGTGGGCCATGTGGGCGTGGAGGAGGTCGGGCTTCAGCGGGCGGAGACGGCGGGCGAGAGCGAGGGCGGCGAAGGCCTGGAAGACGGTTTTGAGGCGGGCGCGGAGGCCGTGGAGGTCGCGGGAGCTGAAGGCGTCGAGTTTGGCGCGGGCTAGGGTGCCGATGGCGCGGAGAGGGTGGCGGAAGAGTTCGAGCAGGGCGTCGCGGACGAGGGCGGCGGGCCCGCTGCCGTAAAGGGGGATGGTTTCGCGGCGGAGGGCTTCGAGGGTTTCTTCGCCCAGGGCGTCGGTGGAGGGGCGGACGGAGACGACGGGGACATCGAGGCCGAGGGCGCGGAGGCCGAGGACTTCGCGGTGGACGAAGGTCTCCGAGAGCTTGGGGAAGAAGGCGGCGATGTAGACGACGCGGTTCATGACGCCTTGGGGGGGAGGATGCGGGCGGGAATGCCGACGGCGGTGTGGCCGGGAGGGACGTCCTTGAGGACCACGCTCATCGCGCCGATCACGGCCCCGTCGCCGATCGTGATGGGTCCGAGAATCTGCGCGTAGGCTCCGACCTCGACGTTGTCGCCCAAGACGGGCACGCCGCCGCCTTCGGTTTTGTTGCCGATGGTGACGCCCTGGCGCAGCGTGCAATTCGCGCCGATGCGGACGGAGGAGTGCAGGAAAATATTGCCGAAGTGGTGGATGCGCAGGCCGGGGCCGATCGTGCAGAGTTTGGTGAAGCTGACGCCGGTGAGGGTTTCGACGATGCGGAATGCGAACCAGTAGAAACGCCCGTGGAGCCAGCGCAGGGGTTTGGAGCGCAGGCGGTCGCCCCAGCGGCCGTAGCGGTAGATGGCGATGGCCCAGAGCGACTGCTCGCGCACGAAGGCGTGGTGGGGGTAGCGGGCTTTGTCGGCTTTCCAGTCGCTCATTTGTACTCGATGATGTGGATGACGTTGCCGCGGCGGAGGTCGCGCTGGTAGCGCAGGCGACCGAGGAGTTGGGGCCATTTGCCGAGGAGGGTGAAGGCCCCGTAGGTCAGGGCATCGGTCCAGTTCGCGGCACGGGAGCGGACGGAGCGGGCGATGCGCAGGGATTGCAGCATCCAGAGGGCCAGGCCGGCAAGCAGGCCCAGCGGATGAATGCCCGTGAGCAGGAGAGTGACGCCCAGCCAGCCGAGGGACCAGACGGGAGCGCCGCGGTGCAGGTTCCAGAAGGGAATGTCGGCGATCGCGGTGGTGCTGCGCAGGCGATGCACCACGTCGGCCGCGCCATACCCACCGCGCAGGTTTCGTTTCCACCAGGCGCGGAAAGTCAGAATATTGGCGTCGTGCAGGGTCATTTCGGCGTCGATGCGCAGAATCGAACCGCCAGCCTGGCGCAGGCGCATGCAGAGTTCCGGTTCTTCGCCCGCGATGAGGCTTTCGTTGAAGCCCTTGACCGCAAAGAAGGCCTCCGCGCGAAACAGGGCATCGCCGCCACAGGCTTTGGCCGGGCCGACGGGCGTGTTCCATTCGATGTCGCAGAGGCGGTTGTAGACGGAGTTTTGCGGAAAACGTTCGCGGCGGCGTCCGCAGACCACGGTGACGTCCGGCTGTTGGCGGAGGGTCGTCAGGGCTTTTTCGAACCACGTTTCCTGAACCTCGCAATCGCCATCGACGAAGTGAAGGTAGGGAAGGTCGGGGCGAAGTTCGCGGACGCGTTGGGCGCCGGTGTTGCGGGCGCGGGCCATGCTGAAGGGCTTGGTCAGGTCCAGCTCCACAACGTCAACGCCCAGGGAACGGGAAAACTCCACGCTGCCATCCGTGGAACCACTGTCCACATAGACAATGAGGGCGGTTTTCCCCACAAGGGAACGCAGGCAATTTTTCAGGCGTTCACCCTCGTTGCGTCCGATGACAATCACGCCGATCTCTGAATGGAAGATCATGGAAATAAGAATAGCAGAGGTCTTTGCCATTCCGCAATCATCAAATGGACGATGGGCAGGTGTTTTTGCGGGCGCTCACTCCCAGACACATTCCTGGATGCGTTCGATCCAGGGCAGGGCGGCGAGGGCCGCGAGGATGTCGGCTGCTTTTGGCTGATGGGTGTTGCCAATGCAGAGCAGGGAGCCGGGGCCACAGCCAATGCGTCCGCGCGAACCGGGCATGAAGCGGACAGAGGGGTCGGTCTTTTGCACGATCTCCCGGTGTTCGGGGGTGTCCGGGATGCAGAATTCGTAGTCGACCGCCACTTTGCCGTCCGCCGGGCCCCGCAAGCCCTCGGCATCGAGCAGGCCGACATCGAAGGTGATCTTGGCGCGCCAGGCGTCCGGTTCGGCATGGGCGAGAGTGAGGAACAGCAGACAACAGAGCCAGAAACGTTTCATGGAGCTCCTGTAGCAGAATCCTGTGCATGTTCAACCTTGCGAAGCGGGAGATTCCCCGCTAGGAAACGCGACACTTGCCCGGGTGGTGAAATGGCAGACACAGGGGACTTAAAATCCCCAGGCCGCAAGGCCGTGCGGGTTCGACTCCCGCCCCGGGCACCAC
>CAZCFM010000141.1:0-1676 GCA_964497855.1 uncultured Verrucomicrobiota bacterium
AGCTGGAGGTGCAGGCCTGTCCGCCGGTGTTGGAATACACCTGGGTGTCGAGCACCATCACCTTGATCGGGCGTCCGGACATCAACATGCGCGAGAGGTTTTGGAAACCGATGTCGTACATGGCACCGTCGCCGCCGACAGCACAGACGGGCGGGCAGAGCAGGTATTCCTCGTCGGTGAAGGCCTGCCAGTTGAAGTACTGGAGGTCGGCGGCGAGCTTCGCGTGATCGGGATCGCCGGCGAGTTCGGCGCGGGCCATGCGCAGGTCCTTGAAGCTGTCGGCCATCTTGACCATGTGGCCTTCAAAGATCCCCATCGCCACGGAGGGCGAATCCTGGAAGAGGTGGTTGGTCCAGGGGAAGGGGTAGGGATTGTAGGGCCAGGAGGAGCCGTACACGGAGGAGCAGCCGGTGGAGTTGATGAAGCCGAGGTTGGCGCGGCCGTTGTTGGCGGGGCCTTCGACGTAGCGCCACTTGAGGTCTTTGAGGCGGGCGATGAGGCGGGTGATGGCCTTGAGCCAGTCCTGGTCGATCGGCGCGCCGGCGCCGCCCTTGTCGAGTTCGGAGGCGAGATCGGCGAAACGCAGGTCACCGTTGGCTTTGGCGTCCATCACGCGCTGAATGGCACCGAGGTTGCCGACGTCCACCGAGGCGGCGAGGCGGTCGCGGATTTTCTTTTCGAGTCCGGCGATCAGCGCGTCGATTTCGTCAATCTGCTTCTTCACGCGGGGCTGCATGAGGGCGGTGATGGTGCTGGTGAAAAGGTGCAGCACGGTTTTTTCGCCGCAGCCGGTGCAGGAGCCGTCGCCGCAGACCATCGACTGGTAGACGCTCTTGTCGAGGAGCATGGTTTCCATCGCGCCGACTTTTTCGTCCATGTCTTCAATGCGGATGAAGTCGCGCGAGGTGTTGGGCAGGTCCTGCCAGAATTCCCAGTCCTTGCGCAGCTTGGCGGTGCTTTCTTCCGACTGTGTGACCACGTGCAGGGCGTCGAAATCGCAGACATCCACGCAGAGCATGCAGCCTTTGCAGGTGAAAGGATTGACGGTGATGGCGAAGAGTCCGCCACTGCCGGGCGCGGCTTTTTCCTTCTGGCTCCAGTAGGGCTGGGTCATGGAGAACTTGAATCCGCCCATCGCGGACGTGAAGCCATCGAACTGTTTGCGAAGAGATTCGCGCTCGGCGGCGGGGGTTTCGGCCAGCAGTTGCTCCACGGCGGTGCTGTAGAGCGGTCCCACGTCGGCGGAAACGGCGTTTGCTTCAGCGGCGGCGTTGCGCATTTTCTTTTCGACGACGCGCAGAGCCTTGGGCAGCAGGTCGCCGGCCTGTCCGGCCTTTTCCATGCGCTTGACGGCGGTCTGGAAGGCGTCCTGCACGCTGGTGACGAGGCCGGGAATGGCGGCGTCGGGGCAGACGGTGAAACAGTCGCTGCAGGCGGTGCACTTCGCGGGGTCCCAGACGGGATGCGAGAAGCGGATGCTGGTCATGTCGCGGAACACGCCGGTGGCGGCGGGGATGAGACTGACCGCGTTGAAGGGATCGGCGAGGTTGTCGTTGGGTTTGCCGCCAGCATAGAAGCTGCCGGTCTGTTCCCAGAAACGGTGAATGTCGGTCTTCGCGTCGCTGCTGGCTTCCATGCGCTTGAGGGTCACGGGCATGTTGACCGCTTTTTTCAGC
>CAZCFM010000141.1:1776-8672 GCA_964497855.1 uncultured Verrucomicrobiota bacterium
CGGGCGATCTTGAAGGCGTCAAGGTAACAGACCTTGATTTTCTTCTCGAGAATGAAGCGCTGGTACTGCACGGGAATGCGCGCCCAGACTTCTTCGGCGGTCGGATATTCGGCATCGGCCTGCCAGATGAACACGCCGCCCTCTTTCAGACCGAAGAGCGGATTGGAGTGGCCGAAGACGTTGGGGTCAGGACTTAACACCGCGTCCACGTAGTGGTATTCGCAGTTGATCTTGATGGGTTCCGGCGCGGCGGAGAGATAATAGGTGGTGGGCTGTCCTTTTTTCTCCGAGCCGTATTTGGGATTGGCCTTGATATCGTAGCCCAGCAGTTCGTTGAGGGTCACGGCCAGGTTTTTGCCGGTGGTGATCGCGCCCCAGCCGCCAACGGAGTGCATGCGCACGGTGATCGCGCCTTTGGGCAGCAGGTTGGGGTTTTCACTGCCCTTGACCTGCAATTCGTGGACTTTCGGATAGCCTTCGCGGATTTGCTGGAGGTGGATTTCCTGTTTCGGGGTCGCGCCTTTTTCGCGCACAAAGTCGATGGACAGGTAGAAGAATTTGCGGTGCGCGCCGTTGGGCAGCATGTTCTCGAAGGCGCCGATCACGTCGCCGGGCTGCAGGTCGCGGCTGCCCATGCCGAAACAACCGGAGTAGAGCACGGGGGCGTCGCTGAGTTTGGCGTAGGTGGCCAGCAGCGGGTAGGGCAGATCGCCTTTGCCGCCGGACATGCCGTTTTCCAGGCACTTGCTGACGGTGGCGCGGATTTCACGCATCAGCGGCAGGTCTTCGGCCAGGGGCTGATCGGTGCGTTCGAGCACGCAAACCCCTTTGCGGCCTTTGAGAATCGTGCCGACGAGGTCGCTGGGGAAGGGGCGGTACATGGTCATGTTGACCACGCCGACTTTCAGGCCGCGGGTGGCGCGCAGATAATCGACAACCGCTTCGGCGGTGCCCATGAGCGAACCCATGCCGAGGATCAGGTATTCGGCGTCGTCGGTTTTGTAGCCCATGACGCGGGCGTATTTGCGGCCGGTCAGTTCGGCGAATTCGGCCATGCACTGGTCGGTGAAGTCGCGGATGTGTTCGAAGAAATAGGGACGTTGCGCGGCGACGGACTGCATGTAGGCGTCCTGGTTCTGCACGCAGCCGGCGACGACGGGGTTGTCCACGTCCCAGAGCAGCGGCACGCGGCGGCGTTTGGGGCCGTACATCATGCGCTGGGCGGGCGTGGGGCAGTCGATCATGTCCTCGGGATGGCCGAGGTATTCCTCGATCAGCGCGCGTTCGGGCACGCGCAGGGTTTCGATCAGGTGGGTGGTGAGGAAGCCGTCCTGGCCGACCGCGCCGGGGGTGAGCGAGAGTTCGGCGATTTTGCGGGCGATGAGGTTGAGGTCCGCCGCTTCCTGCGCGCTTTTGCCGAGGACTTGGAAGAAGCCCGTGTCGTCCATCAGGTGATAGTCGTCGTGGCCCGCGTGCACGTTGAGGGTGGACTTGGTGATGGCGCGGCAGCCGACGTTGAGGATGTAGGGAAGGCGTTTGCCGACGGCGCCGTAGAGCGACTCGTGCATGTAGGCGATGCCCTGGCCGGAGGAGAAATTCGAGGCGCGAAGGCCGGTCATGGACATGCCGGCGGTGACCCCGGCGGCGGCGTGTTCGCCTTCCGGCTCGACGAAGATCAGCGGACGTCCGGAGATGTTGATGTGGCCGGCGCCGGCCATTTCCGCCCAGTACTCGCCCATCTGCGTGGAGGGGGTGATGGGGTAGGCACCCGCCGCGTCGCTCGATTCGCGTTCACACATGATGACGGCGGTGTTGCCGTCCATCGCTTCGGGAATGCCGGGGTATTTGGGGGAGGTTTCCTGTTTGCTCATGGCGTAGTCCTGGTGGTTGTGGAATCAGAAAGGATGGGCAGGGCGGATTTGCGAATGATTTTCTTCGCGGCGGCGCCCTTGATGACGGTGTTTTTCTCGAACCAGACGATGGCCCCGGTCGGGCAGCGCTCGGTGGGCAGTCGGCTGGCGAGATGATTCTTGGAATAATCGATGACGGCGAGATTGTTGCGGATCGAGATCAGGCCGGGCGGGGCGTCGGCGGCGCAGCGACCGCAGGCGGTGCAGGCCACTTCGCACTCGGCCAGGGCCGCGTCGCCCTCCGCGAGGCTCTTGCAGGCCACCCAGAGTTTGTGCGAGACGGGCTGGAGCGAAAACAGTTTCAACGGGCAGGCAATCACGCATTCGTTGCAGGCGACGCACTTGGACTCGTCCACCACGGGGATGTCGTGCTCGTTCATGTGGATCGCGTCGAAAGGACAGGCCGTCATGCAGTCGGCAAAACCGAGGCAGCCCCAGGCGCAGGCTTTGCCACCGCCGCCGGACGCCACCGCCGCGCGGCAGGTGGGTTGACCGGAGTAGCTGGCTTTGAAGCGGGCCACGTTTTTTCCACCGGCGCAGGCGATGCGCGCCACACGCTTTTCCGCCGAACCCGCGTCCACTCCCAGGAACGCCGCAATCGCCGCTACGCCGTCCGCCGAACTCACCGTACACTTGGAAGGGGGGGATTTGCCACCGACCACGGCCTCGGCAAAAGCTCGGCAGCCCGGAAATCCGCAGGCCCCGCAGTTCGCGTGCGGCAGCATCTCATCCACTTGATCAATGCGCGGGTCTTCGTAGACCGCAAGTTTTTTCGAGGCCACCGCTATCACCAACCCCAGGAATCCCCCCAAGACAATCATAAAAACGGCAGCGGTGAGCAGGGGCGACATGCTTCAGTTCTCCCCGGGGGAGGTTGAGGGCCTTGCGGTCCGGCAGGATTCAGCCAGATTTGTCATAAGAGACAACAGATATCCTATTTAATTCGATTTTGACAAGTACGATGTGCGGAATTTTTTTAAGTCAGGAAACGGCTCGCACCCTTCCGAAATACGGATTAGGATTTCTCTATGACAGCAATTCGCCACCTTCGCATCACGGTTTTGGCTGAAAACACCGCCCGCGGACGGGGTATTTTGGGGGAACACGGCCTTTCCTGGTGGATCGAGACGGATGCCGGGGCGCTGCTCTTCGACACGGGACAGGGTCTCGTGTTGGAAAACAACTCCCGCCGCCTGGGGATCGACTGGAGCCAGGGACGCGCCATCGTCCTCAGCCACGGCCACTACGACCACACCCTCGGGCTCGAGCAGGCCTGGGCGCACATGCCCGAAGTGCCCACCTGGATGCACCCCGATGCGCTTGCCGACAAATTCAGTGCGGGCAAAGACGGCATCCCCCGTCCTGCGGGCATGCCCGAATCCGCGCGTGCCGCCCTGCGAGACGGAAAGGTCCCGGCGCACTTCACCCGCGAGGCCGTGGAGGTCCTGCCCGGACTCTGGACCACCGGCGAGGTGCCGCGGCTGCACAGCGACATTGAGGACACGGGCGGCGACTTTTTTCTCGACGCGGCCGGAAAACAGCGCGACCCCCTCTTTGACGACCAGTCCCTCTTCTTCAGGTCCCGCGACGGCGTGGTGGTGGTGCTCGGCTGCGCCCATGCGGGGGTGGTGAACACCTTGGAACGGGTCCGTGCCCTGACCGGCAACGAGCCGATTCGCTTTGTGATGGGCGGGATGCATCTCCTGCACGCCGACGAGGCCCGCCTCCGCTGGACGGTCGCCCAGTTCCGCGCGATGGGCGTGGAAAAGGTCGCCCCGTCGCATTGCAGCGGTCCGGAAGCCACCGCGTTGTTCCGCCGGACCTACGCCGGGGCCTGCGAGGAGGCCCACGCCGGCAAAATGTTCCAGATTCCACTCTGACGACGAAAAAATCCCGTTTTTGAGATTGCAACCGGGCGTTCGCCGCGTATAACGGGCGACCCTTTTCACAACCAAGACTGTTTTGTAGCCTTTTCAGGAGAATGTATGAGTTATCGCGGACCTAAAGCCAAACGCTCCCGCCGCCTCGGCGTGGCCATCACGCCCAAGTCGCAAAAATATTTGGAAACGCGCGGTTTCCCCCCCGGCCAGCACGGCCGCGGTCGCCGCCCCTCCAAACTTTCGGACTATGGCCGTCAGCTGATGGAAAAGCAGCGCCTGCGTTTCCAGTACAACATGACGGAAAACCAACTGCGCATCGCGTACGACAAAGCGACCCGCAGCCAGGACCCCGCGCCCGAAGTGCTGGTGCACATCCTCGAAACCCGCCTGGACACCATTGTCCTGCGCGCCGGCTTCGCCCGCTCGATTTTCGCCGCCCGCCAGTACGTCAACCATGGCCACTTCACCGTGAACGGCAAAAAAGTGGACATTCCCAGCTACCAAGTGCGTGTGGGTGACGTCATCGCCGCCCGCGAAAAGAGCAAAGCGCTGGACTGCTTCAAGAACGCCCTCGCCCAGTCGGTGAAGGTGCCCTACGTGAGCACCAACGAGGCCGACATGTCCTGCCGCCTCAACCACCTGCCCAAACGCGAAGAAAGCCCCGTCGTCGGCGACTTCGCCACCGTGGTCGAATTCTATTCCCGCTAATCCCGCAGGGATCGCGAAAACAAAAACCCGCTTCGGCGGGTTTTTTGTTGCCCTCCTTTGGCGCACTTTCTGCCCGGAAACTGGAACCCCGCGCGAAACGGGCGCATCCCCGAATGGAGTGCGCGACCCCTTCAGACGTTTTCATCTACCGAGAATATGGATCGGATACTTCAACCCTCGAAGTCTACCTGCACGAACGTTCTGCGGCCATCGTCAACGCCGCCCGGCACCCCCCCGCTCTCATCCCCGCCGGACATACAGGCGGCCTCATGGCCCTGTCCTGGTCCGATGTCGCCCTGACCCCCGTCGATGTGGAACGCTGCGGCAGCCTGCTCACGGGCGACTGGGCCCCCATCCCGCAACATGCAGGGAACCTTCAGCGACGCATCCCCCTGTCCCCACAGTCGGTTTACCGCCTCGTCCTTCCCTGAGCGCCCGCCCCCCGGAAGGGACTCCGGAAAATTTTCTCCTCAATTTTCTTGAACGTTGGCGCGTTCGGGAGACACTATATGCATAACAATTCCCCCATCCCAACCCGGAGTTACGTATGAAGTTTAGCCTGTTTCTTGTTTTCGCCCTCGGCCTCGTTGCTGCGGGCTGCACCTCCACCACCGAAAACACCAAGGAAAAAGCCGTTCTGGGTGGCCTTGGCGGCGCGGTCATTGGTGGTGTCATCGGACATCAAAGTGGCAAAGGTCTGGAAGGCGCCGCAGTTGGAGCGGCCGCGGGCGCCGCCGCCGGCGGTGTCTGGGGCAGCGCCCAGGATGAACGGGCCTCCCAGCCGGAACGCCGTTGACCCTTCGCGAAGCCATCCCACCCCTTCCGAACGTCGGAACCCTGCTCCCCGCAGCTTTCCGGGCTTCGGAAACCCCTCCCAAAGGGCCGGTATCCCCGGCCCTTTTTCTTTGGTGTTTTAAAACGGTTTCCCGTCCGGGACCTACGGGACTACCCAACCAGAAACCTGAAACCAGGAACCAGAAACTCTTCTTCTTCCTCTTCAACCTTCTAACCTTTTAACCTTCTAACCTTCCAACCTTCCAACCTCTACCCTCCCCCCTCCCCCATGAGCACCAAAATCCGCAAACTTTTCGTCCTCGACACCAACGTGGTCCTTCATGACAGCTCCTGCATCGAACAGTTCGAAGAACACGATGTGGCCCTGCCCATCACCGTCCTGGAGGAACTCGACCACTTCAAAAAAGGCAACGAATCCATCAATTTCCACGCCCGCGAGTTTGCGCGCAAACTCGACACCCTCGGCGGCGACGATTTGTTCGCCAATGGCCTTCCCATGGGCAAGGGACGCGGCACCCTGCGCATCGTGATCGAGGCCGAGACCCACGCGCGCCTTCACGGGCTCTTCAGCCCGGGCAAACCGGACCATCAAATCCTCAACGTGGCGCTGCACCTTTCGGACCGCCACCCCAACCGCCGCGTCGTCCTCGTCTCCAAGGACGTCAACCTGCGCATGAAGGCCAAATCCGTCGGACTCCGTGCCGAAGACTACAAAACCGACCACGTGGCCGACATCAGCACGCTCTACACCGGACGCCGCGTGGTCGAGGACGTTCCCGGCGACCTCGTCGAGGCCATGTATCAGGTGCCCTTCGAGATTCCGGCCGACAGCCTGAGTTTCGACCCGCCGCTCAGCGCCCACGAAAACCTGATTCTGCGCAACCACAAAAAAAGCGCCCTCGCCACCTACGATCCCCTCACCCAGACCCTCAAACGCGTCGACAAACGCTCCGTCTTCGGCATCACGCCCCGCAATTCCGAGCAGGTGTTCGCCCTCGCCGCCCTGCTCAACGACGATATCCCGCTGGTCAGCCTTTCCGGCAAAGCGGGTACCGGCAAAACCCTGCTCGCCCTTGCCGCCGCCCTCGAAAACCGCCGCGCCTACCGCCAGATTTTCATGGCCCGTCCTGTCGTCCCCCTCAGCAACAAGGACATCGGCTACCTGCCCGGCGAGATCAAAGCGAAACTCGACCCCTACATGCAGCCCATGTACGACAACCTCTCCGTGATCCAGAGCCAGCAGGGCGGCGACAAAGAGAAAAACGGACCAGGCGACCAGATCCGCAAGCTGCTGGAGGACGAAAAACTCGTCATCTCCGCCCTCAGTTACATCCGCGGACGCAGCCTCAACCGCATTTATTTCATTGTCGACGAAGCCCAGAACCTCACCCCGCACGAAGTCAAAACCATCATCACCCGCGCGGGCGAAGGCACAAAAGTTGTCCTCACCGGCGACATTTTCCAGATCGACCATCCCTACCTCGACACCCAGTCCAACGGCCTAACCTACCTCATCGAACGCATGCGCGGCCAGAAGCTCTACGCCCACATCACCCTGGAACGGGGAGAGCGTTCTGAACTGTCCGAGCTGGCCAGCGACCTC
>CAZCFM010000142.1:0-5041 GCA_964497855.1 uncultured Verrucomicrobiota bacterium
AATTCCCGCCTTGCGGGCTCGCAGCGCAAGTTCCTCCGGGGCCTGGGCGCGGGGGGACTCCACCGCCACGCACAGGCAATGCGACGCCACAGGCGCAATCGCCTTGAGGAAACCGTCGTTGTCCTTGTCTTTCATTTGTCCGATGACAAACACGCCCCGCGCCTTGCGTCCGAACAGTTCCCGCAGCGTTTCGGCGAGGGCTCTGGCCCCGCCCGGATTGTGGGCGACATCCAGCAGGATGGGTGGATGTACCGACAAGGCCTGACAGCGTCCGGGCCAAGCCACGGCGGCCAAGCCCCGCTTCATCGCGGCGGGATCGCCGGGAAGATTGAGCAGTCGTTCACATTCCTCCAGCGCGGTCACGGCCGTGGCCAGAGACTGCAACTGGTAGGCCCCGGGCAGCGGAATCGACACTTTGCCATAGTCGGCGTTCGGCGTCTCCATCTGTAGGGTTTGTCCTTTGATCGTTTGTTTCCGTCCGGACAGCCGGCAATGCTCCGGGGCCTCGAGCACGCTGCATCCGAGGTCAGCGGCCCGCCGCATCAACACATCCCGCGCTTCGGATTCCTGCGCCGCGATCACGGCGGGCCGGCCGGGCTTGAGGATTCCGGCTTTTTCCCCGGCAATCAGCGTCAGCGTGTTCCCGAGAAGGGCCATGTGGTCAAAATCGATGCGGGTGATCACGGACAACAGCGGGGTGAGGATGTTGGTGCAGTCGAGGCGTCCGCCGAGGCCCACTTCCACCACCGCAACCTGCACCCCCGCCTCGGCAAAGGCCAAAAAACCAAGCGCGGTGAGGGTTTCAAAAAAGGACGGGGGTTCCTCCAAACGCCCTTCCAGCGCATCGATGCGATCCAGCAGGGAGAACAGAAGATCATCGTCGATGGGTTTTCCCGCGAGTTGAATGCGTTCGTTGACCTGCACGAGGTGTGGGGACGTGAAGAGTCCCGTCCGGAGCCCGCGCTCGCGGAGGCAGGACTCGATCAACGCGCAGGTGCTGCCTTTCCCGTTCGTTCCGGCCACATGCACGGAGAGAAAACGGTCCTGAGGGTTTCCCAATTCCCGCAGCAGTCCGCGCACCCGCTCCAGCCCCGGTTTAATGCCGGAGTGGGTGCGGGCAAACAGCGAGCGGAGCCGTTCCGTGCGATCGGGGATCATGTCAGACCGTTTGCGACATCACGCCCCGGAGCACGTAGGGCAAAATCCCGCCGTGGGCGACGTAGTCCACTTCAATCGCCGAATCCACACGGCAGATCACGTCGAACGACGTGCGCTGGCCATCGGCCTTGGTGGCCACGACGGTGAGGGCCTTGCGGGGAGCAAGGCCCTCGCTGATGCCCGCGATGTCGAAGGTTTCCGTTCCTGTGATGCCCAGGCCCGCGGCCGTGACGCCGGCGGGGAGCTGCAGCGGCAGGACGCCCATCTCCACCAGGTTGCTGCGGTGAATGCGCTCAAAACTTTCGGCGATCACGGCCTTGACGCCCAGCAGGTAGGTTCCTTTGGCGGCCCAGTCGCGCGACGAACCCGCGCCGTAGAGCTGTCCGGCGACAATCACCAGGTCGCGGCCCTCGGCTTTGTATTTCATGGCCGCGTCGTACACGAACATCTCCTCGCCGTCGGGCAGATGACGGGTCAGTCCGCCTTCGCGGTCAACGAGTTTGTTGCGGATGCGGATGTTGGCGAAGGTGCCTCGCATCATGACCTCGTGGTTGCCGCGGCGGCTGCCGAAGGAGTTGAAGTCTTTCTTGGCGATGCCGTGGTCGTTGAGGTATTTCTGGGCCGGCGAGGGAACGGGGATGGAGCCGGCGGGTGAAATGTGGTCGGTGGTGATGAAGTCGCCGAGATAGAGCAGCGCGGCGGCGGCGGAGATGTCGCGGGCGGGCGTCGGAATGGCGGAGAAGCCCTCGAAGAAGGTGGGCTCGCGGATGTAGGTCGAGTCCTCGTCGAAGGCGAAGGTCGGGCTCTGGATGTCGGGGAGCTTGTTCCAGACGGGACTGGAGGTGACGACGTTGTCGTACATGCGGCGGTAGAGCACGGGGTCGTTGGCGGTGGTGAGCAGGTCGAGGATTTCCCCGCGGCTGGGCCAGATATCGCGGAGGTAGACGGGTTTTCCGTCGCTGCCGATACCGAGCGGATCTTCCATCAGATTGCCGCCGACATTGCCTTTGAGCGCATAGGCGACAACAAGGGGCGGGCTGGCCAGATAGTTGGCCTGGGTCAGGGGATGGACGCGGCCCTCGAAGTTGCGGTTGCCGGAAAGAACGGCGGCCACCTTGAGGTCGCCCGCCTTGATGGCGCTTTCGATTTCGTCGTCCAGTGGGCCGCTGTTGCCGATGCAGGTGGTGCAACCGTAGGCCACAACGCGGAAGCCGAGGGCGTCGAGGGAGGAAATGAGCCCGGTTTTCTTGAGGTACTCGGTGACTACGCGCGACCCGGGGGCGAGGCTGGTCTTGACATAGGCGGGAACCTTGAGTCCTTTGGCGAGCGCCTTTTTGGCGAGAAGCCCCGCGCCGAGAATCAGCGTGGGATTCGAGGTGTTGGTGCAGGAGGTGATGGACGCGATGACCACGTCGCCGTGATTGAGCACGCCGTAGGGTCCGGCGGAGGCCGTCGACGCGAGTTTGTCCGCCGCAACCCCAAAACCCTTGGGCCCCACCGGCGCGGGCAGCGCCTTGGAAAATTCAGCGCCGACGTCTTTGACGAGGATGCGGTCCTGCGGACGTTTCGGACCCGCCACGCTGGGCTCCAGATCGGAGAGATTGATTTCGACGCACTCGGAATAGAGCGGGTCCGCCGCGCCAGGTTCGCGCCAGAGCCCCTGGGCCTTGCAGTAGGCTTCAACGAGTTCGAGCTGCTCGGCGTTGCGTCCGGTCATGCGCAGGTAATCGATGGTCGCGGAGTCGATCGGGAAAAAGCCCATCGTCGCGCCGTATTCGGGGGCCATGTTGGCGACCGGGGCGCGGTCGGCGACGGTCATCGAGTCGAGACCCGGGCCAAAGTATTCGACGAAGGCCTCGACCACGCCCTTGGCGCGCAGGAGCTGCGTGGCCTTGAGGGCGATGTCGGTGGGCGTGCAGGCGTCGGGAAGTTTGCCCGTCAGTTTGCAGCCAACCACGCGGGGGCTGAGAATCGGAATCGGCTGACCCAGCATGGCGGCTTCGGCTTCGATGCCGCCGACACCCCAGCCGAGCACGCCCATGGCGTTGATCATCACCGTGTGGGAATCGGTGCCCACAAGGGTGTCGGGGAACGCGATGTCGCGGCCTTCGGCATCGCGGAGAACCGAGACGCAGGAGGCGAGGTATTCCATGTTGACCTGGTGGCAGATGCCGAGGCCGGGGGGGAGAACGCTCAGTTTTTCGAAGGCCTGCTGGCCCCAGCGCAGGAACACGTAGCGCTCGTGGTTGCGTTCGAACTCGATTTCCAGGTTTCGGTCGAAGGCGTCGGGACCGCGGAATTCGTCGATCATCACCGAGTGGTCGATCACGAGGTCGACGGGAATCTGCGGTTCGATCTTGGCGGGGTTCTGGCCGGCGCGGGCGAGGGCGGCGCGGAGGGCGGCGAGGTCGACGACACAGGGGACGCCGGTGAAGTCCTGCAGCAGCACGCGGCCCGGCATGAAGGGGAACTCCTCCGCCTCTTCGACCTTCGGCGTCCATTTCAGGAGGCCCTGCACCTGTTCGGGCGTGTAGGCGGGATGCGACTGCATGCGCAGCAGCGATTCGAGAAGAATTTTGACCGAAAACGGGAAACGATCCAGGGCCACACCGCTCTGCTCCTGCAGGGCGGGAAGGCTGTAATAGTGCAGGGTGCGACCGGAGGAGAGCGTCAGGCTGCGCAAGGTGCTGGAAAAGGGATTCATGCGGACTCCATTGACATCTGGGAGGGTTTGAAGGGTGAAATCGCGGTTTTTCCCTATGGAGGAAGCCCCCGCTTGTCAATGGCGGACGGGGCAAGAGCAATGTGAAAACAAGAACCGGCGAACCCGCAGTCGGGAAGAAGTTGCATTCCGCCGCCGCAGTCCCTATCCTGCGGCAAATGCACAGCTACAAAATTCTTCTCGAAAACAACCGCCGCTGGGCCCGCGACACCCACCAACGCGACCCGCTCTTTTTCCAGGAGCTTTCGCGCCAGCAGACTCCGAAATTTCTCTGGATTGGCTGTGCCGACAGCCGCGTGCCCGCCAACGAAATCGTGGGCCTCAAACCCGGCGAGGTGTTTGTGCACCGAAACGTCGCCAACATCGTCTCCCATGGCGACCTCAACTGCCTCTCCTGCCTGCAATACGCCGTCGATGTGCTGCGCGTGCGTCACGTGATTGTCTGCGGACACTACGGCTGCGGCGGGGTCGCCGCCGTGGTCAAAAACCTGCGGCTGGGCCTCGTCGACAACTGGCTGCGGCACATTCACGACATTGCCCGCGAACACGCCCTGGAGCTGAACGCCCTCGACGAGGAATCACGCGGCAAACGCCTCTGCGAGCTGAACATCCTCGCCCAGGTCCGCAACGTCTGCGAATCCACCATCCTGCGCGACGCCTGGGCCAGCGGACAGGCCATTTCCGTGCACGGTTGGATTTACAGCCTCCACGACGGACTTCTCCGCGAAATCAGCCCCGTACAGACCGGCCTTGAGTGGACCGCGGGCTGAACGCGGCCCCGTTCCTCAGGCTTTTTTCACAAAACAGGATTTGAGGGCCATCGATCCCAGGCCATCGATCCGGCAGTCGATGTTGTGGTCCCCGCTTTGTTTGAGGCGGATATTCCGGACCTTTGTCCCCTTTTTCAGGTCATGGACGGAGCCTTTGATTTTGAGTCCCTGGGTGAGGATCACATCGTCGCCGTTGTGCAGTTCGGTTCCATTCGCGTCGAGCACCCGCTCCGAAACCGCCTCCTCCACCACGGCCTCGCCCGCAGTCCATTCATGCCCACAATCCGGACAAACGAACAAGTTCATATCCTCGTAGGTGTAGGTTGACGCGCAGACCGGACAGGGAGGAACAGTGCTCATAAGAATCCTTTGGGTGAAGCCGCCCCGCACA
>CAZCFM010000142.1:5141-8538 GCA_964497855.1 uncultured Verrucomicrobiota bacterium
CCGCTGGGGAAGCCGGCATCGTCGGTGGTGACGAGGGTGAGGCGTTTGCCGGCGGAGGCGGCGAGCAACATGCCCCGGCTTTCCACGCCGCGAATCACGGCGGGTTTGAGGTTGGCGACGATGACGATGTTTTTGCCCACGACCTGCTCCGGTTTGTAGTGCAGCGCAATGCCGGCCACGATCTGGCGGGCCTCGCCGCCCACGTCGAGCTGGAGTTTGAGGAGTTTGTCCGCGCCGGGCACGTTTTCCGCCTGCAACACCTTCGCCACGCGCAACTGGACCTTGCCAAAGTCTCCAATCTCGATCTCGGGAAGGGTCACGACGTTGAGTTTCTCCTCTTTGGGCGCAACGTCCGGAGCTGGCGTTTCCGTTTTGACGGGCTGGTAGCGCGGGAACAGGCCTTCGCTCGGGGCGAGCGGGGTGCCCGCCTTCAGTCCACCGAAAACACGCAGTCCGTCGAGCGACGGATCGCCAGCGGACGCGCCAATTTGTTCGCGCAGGGCCTTCATTTTCGAGGGCATCACCGGCCAGAGCAGCGCCGAACAGACGCGCAGGCTTTCCAGCACCAGATACAGTGTGTCGGCCAGCGGCTGGGGATCGGCGGCTTTGGCCTGTTTCCAGGGTTCGCGCACTCCGACATACTTGTTGGCTTCGCGAATGGCGTGCATGACGGCGGCGAGGCCCAGATCGGGGCGCATCGCGGTCACCTGCGCCTCCATCGCGTCCACGGCCTGCACCACGGCACTCCAGAGGGACGCGGACGCCGCATCGTTCAACAGCTCCGCCGACGGGGACGGGACGCGGCCGCCGCAGGAACCGTGGGCGATTTTCAGCACGCGGCTGGAGAGGTTGCCCAGGTCGTTGGCCAGGTCGCTGTTGTAGCGCTTCACGAACACTTCCTCGGTAAACGAAGCGTCCTGACCCAGACTCATTTCGGCCATGAGGAAATAGCGCAGGGCGTCGATGCCGAAGCGGTCGGCGTAGTCGAGGGGATTCACCACGTTGCCGGTGGATTTGCTCATTTTGTCGCGGCCGCTGAGCCACCATCCGTGGGCGAAGACGCTGCGGGGCATTTCCACGCCCATGGCCTTCAGCATGGTGGGCCAGTAGACCGTGTGGGTGGTGAGAATGTCCTTGCCGATGAGGTGGACGGAGCAGGGCCAGCGGCGGGCAAAGGTCGCGTCGTCGCTCTTGTAGCCCACGGCGGAGATGTAGTTCACCAGCGCGTCGAACCACACGTAGCAGACGTAGTTGGAGTCGAAGGGCAGTTCGATGCCCCAGGACAGGCGGGCCTTCGGACGGCTGATGCAGAGGTCGGCGAGGGGTTTGCGAAGAAATCCAAGGGTTTCGTTGCGGCGGAAATCGGGCTGGATGAACTCCGGGTGCGTTTCGATGTGGTCGATCAGCCACTGCTGGTACTTGCCCATGCGGAAGAAGTAGTTGCTCTCCTGGATCACCTTCACGTGGGAGGGAAGATTGTCGACGCCGCACCCCTCGGGCAGATCCTTTTCGGTGATGAACGTCTCGCTGCGCACATCGTAGAGACCGTTGTAGTCGGCGGCATAGATTTCCCCGCGGTCGTAGAGGTCCTGCAGGATGGCCTGCACGACGCGGGTGTGGCGGGGCTCGGTGGTGCGGATAAAATCGTCGTGGGTGATCTCCAGACGCTGCCAGAGTTCCTGGAAGCGGAGGACCGTTTCATCCACGTGCTGCTGGGCGGAAACGCCCCGCGCGGCGGCGGCTTCCTGCACCTTCTGGCCATGCTCGTCGGTGCCCGTGAGGAACCAGGTGTCGTGGCCAAGCAAACGGTGGGTGCGGGCCAGCATGTCCGCCAGCATCGTCGTGTAGGCGTGGCCAATGTGGGGTTTGTCGTTGACGTAATAGATGGGGGTGCTGACGTAAAAGTTCTGCTTCGACATGGGGGAATCTCCGGGTGGCCCACCCCTTTGGCAGTTTTTTCAGCTTAATCAAACCGATGTGCGCAAAAAGTTGAAGAAAAAAAGCGTTGCCAAAGCAGCCGCAATCGTTATAGAAACCCTCTTTCCCAAACCGATTTATTGTCATCCCCAGGAAACACAACATGTCCGTACGCATCCGTCTGAAACGCATGGGAGGCCGCAGCAAGCCCTTCTACCGCATTGTCGTCATCAACAGCCGCAACCCCAACGATGGCAAAGCCATTGAATACATCGGCACCTATGACCCCATCGCCGGTGGCAAAGCTGTCCTCAAACACGACCGCTATGCGTACTGGACCGGCGTGGGCGCGATTCCCTCCGACACCGTGGCCTCTCTCGTGCCCCGCTGCATCGAACACGCGACCACCCTTCCCAAAGCCGAGAGCGCCGAAACTCCCGCGATCGCGGAGTAACGCGCCATGCGGACCCTGCTCCTCCATATTCTGCGCGCTCTCGTGCAGCAGCCGGAGGTGCTGGACCTCACAGAGGTCACCGGATCCCGCAGCATCTATTATGAACTCCGATGCGCCCCCGGCGACGTCGGAATCGTCATTGGCAAAAATGGCAAAACCATCAGCGCCATCCGCACGCTGCTGAACGCCCTCGCCCACGCGCAGGAAAAACCGGTGGTCTTCGAGGTCATAGAACCCGAAGACTAATCGTCGCTTCGTATGCGCATCGACATCGTCACCCTCTTCCCCGACATGCTCCGGGGCTTTCTGGAGCAGTCGATGATGCGGCGCGCCGTCCAGCGCGGGGCCGTGGAGTTTGGCTACACCAATCCCCGCGACTTCGCGACCGACATTCACCGCACCACCGACGACCGCCCCTACGGCGGAGGCCCCGGCATGGTCATGAAGCCCGAACCCCTCGTCGCCGCCCTCGAAGCTATCCGAGGCCCCGACAGCCGCGTCATTTTCCTCAGTCCCCAGGGCCGGCCCTTCCGACAGACCGACGCCGAACGCCTCGCCCTTCTTCCCCATCTCATTTTTCTCTGCGGACACTACGAGGGTGTGGACGAACGGGTCGTTGACACCTGCGTCGACGAGGAAATCAGCATTGGTGACTACATCCTCACCAATGGGGCCCTCGCCGCCGCCGTGGTGATCGATGCCACGGTCCGATTGCTCCCCGGTGTTCTCGGAGGCGAAGGCGCCGCCGCCGCCGAAAGTTTCAGCAGCGGACTGCTCGATCATCCCCACTACACCCGTCCCGAAGACTTCCGCGGTCAACGCGTGCCCGATATTCTCCTCTCCGGCGACCACGCCGCCATCGCCGCCTGGCGCCACCAGCAAGCCCTCGCCCGCACCCGCGAGCGCCGCCCCGACCTGTTCGCCTGAGGCAGCTGGAGCACCCGCATTAGGGCATCCATACGTTCAACTCATGGAAATGGTCCCGGAGATACCCGCAGTCCCTGGCCAGAAGCCTGATACTATGCA